>JASUSA010000093.1 GCA_030446305.1 Clostridiales bacterium
CAGCAGTTTTACGGTTTTCACCTTTCAGGCGGCACGACGGAAATCCTCATGTGCCGTTTTAATGACGGACGCATCGTAACAGAATGTGTTGGCGGTACCCTTGACCTCAATATGGGGCAGTTGATTGACCGTATCGGCGTGCTCTTGGGGCTGGATTTCCCATGCGGCAAAGCAATGGACTTGCTGGCGCAAAAATCGGTTTCTGATTATGCCATTCGCATTAAAAGGCGAAGCGATCTGAGCTTTAACATATCCGGCCTTGAAAATAAGCTGTTGGGTTTAATAGAGACGCAGACAAAAGAAGATGTCTGTCGCATCCTTTTTAATACGCTGGCGCGTATACTCGGTGAGATGATAGTAAAACTGCCGCCGACAATGCCAGTGGTCATGTCGGGCGGGGTGGCATCCAATGCCATTATTCGCCAAAAACTTATTCAGTCCGTTGAAATACATAGTCTCTATTTCTCAAAACCTAAGTACTCAAGAGACAATGCCTACGGTATTGCGGCGCTGAGCTGGATGAGAGGCGGTGCTTCCCATTGCTGAAGATGAGATCGTTTTCCGTTACAGAAGTCAATCAGTATATTAAGCGCATTCTGTCCGCAGATCCGATTTTGAGACAGATGATAGTCGAAGGTGAAATTTCCAACCTAACGAAGCATCGGAGCGGCCATTATTATTTTTCTCTGAAAGACGATCAGAGTAAAATGAGTTGTGTCATGTTCGCCAATCAAGTGGCGACGCTGGCATTCTCGCCTGAAAACGGTGATAAAATTGCAGTAAAGGGTCAGATTAGCGTTTACGAAAAAGATGGGCGATACCAGCTCTACGTTTATGATATGGAAAAAAAGGGTCTGGGTGCACTGCACGTGGCCTTTGAAAAATTAAAAAAGGAACTGGCTGCAGAAGGTTATTTTGATTCGAAATACAAGCAACCGCTTCCGGCGTATCCTGCACGTATCGGGATTGTGACTTCGCCGACTGGTGCTGCCATTCGGGATATTATTGCCGTATACAATCGACGTTCACCGTTGAGTGAGCTCATCATCTATCCCGTACGGGTACAGGGAGCCTTTTCAAAAGACGAAATTTGTGAAGCGCTCGATTACTTTAATCGCCGGGATGATATTGAATTGATCATTTTGGCGAGGGGTGGCGGTTCGATTGAAGAATTGTGGTCATTTAATGAACGCGCTGTTGCCGAGGCTGTTTTTCGTTCGAAGATTCCAGTTGTGACGGGCATTGGACATGAAATTGATTTTACCATTGCCGATTTTGTTGCAGACATGCGTGCGGCGACGCCGTCTGCTGCTGCCGAAATCGTCATCAAGTCAAAAGCGGAAATCCGTATGGGACTGGATCGCCTGATGACGCAAATGGTCTATTCAGCTGAGACGCAGATTGAAAGCAGCGATACGCGCTTAAAAAACCTTTCGCCCGTCTCAATGGCACGTCGTTATCGCATGCAGATTGAACATCAGCACGAAGTGCTCAGCACTGTAAGGCAGCAGATGACAGGTCATATGGAACGGACGTTAAAGCATGATTTTGAACGTCTTGGACACATGGGGCAAACACTGCATGCACTGAGTCCGTTCAATACCCTCAAACGCGGTTACGCTGTTGTGACAACGGCGCAGCACGCGGTACAGTCTGCTGATGATATAAAAGCTGGGGATGCAATTATTATTAAAATGCACGATGGCAATATTAACGCAACCGTCAACGCTGTGGAGACTGCAACAAATGATTTTCAAACGGACAATAATCATCCCGCTGCAGTGTCGTTTAAGGATTAAAATTTGAATAAAAATCGAGGCAGGGCATTGTGACTTACCGTAGATTTGTATAAAATAAAGGAGTGGGCAAAATGGCGAAATTGAAAGAAGGTTTTGAAACCAAACTGGAAAAATTACAGGCGATTTCGACACAGCTCGAGAGCGGCAAGCTGACGCTGGATGAAATGCTCGAAGCATTTGAAAAGGGGACTGCACTCTATCGTGAATGCAATCTCATCCTAGAAGAAGCCGAAGCAAAGGTCAATCTCATTATCAATGAAGTTGAAACAGAGCCCTTTGAGATAAAGGAAGAAAATTGATGTCATATTTAGATTACTATCAACATACACCGGAAGCCTTTGATGCGAAAATTCCCGCTTATTTTGATGCGGGATCACCAATGGAGACGGCTATAGACACCTGTATGCGCTATAGTTTGGAAGCCGGCGGGAAGAGACTCAGACCATTGCTGCTGCTGGAATTCTGTACAGCATATGGTGGAAACGATGAAGCGGCCTATCCATTTGCAATGGCGATTGAAATGATTCATACGTATTCGCTGATACACGATGACTTGCCGTGTATGGATGATGACAAGCTCAGACGCGGCAAACCTACCAATCATGTGGTCTATGGTGAAGACATGGCAGTTCTCGCAGGTGACGGGCTTTTGAATACCGCTGCTGAGCTAATGGCACAAGCTGCGATGGCCAGCCGGGAAAGTGTCCGGGCATTAAAGGCGATGTACACGATTTTAAAAGCGTCCGGAACGCGCGGCATGATTCTCGGGCAGGTAGCAGATATTAAAATGCAGTCTCAAGAAACGGATGTAACGGCACTGGACTATATCAACCATTACAAGACCGGCAAGCTGCTCACCGCGGCAATGACAGCCGGAGCAGTGCTCGGCGGCGCTCCGGATGATGAAGTTGGAAAAATTGAGCGAATAGGTCATAAAGTCGGTTTGCTCTTTCAAGTCGTGGACGATTTGCTTGATTTAACCGGTGATGTACAAAAAATGGGTAAAGAAGTGCATATAGACAGCCGTAATGATAAAGTGACTTATCCATTGCTGTTGGGTATTCAAACAACACAGCAGCGTATTGAACAGTTGCGCGATGAGATTTTGGCGGAGACGGCGTCATTGTCAATTCACATGCGCTTTTTTGAAGAAACAATAAAATTTCTAACCATTAGGGATCACTGATGCGGAAGCAACGCTGTCAGCGTTATGGGCATCAGCAGGGCATTGACAATCGAAAGTAAGGTGAAGCATGGAATTTATTGAAGGGATCAGGCATAATGTCGTGCTCTATGCAGCAGTACTCGCCTGGTTGATCGCACAAACCGTTAAAGTACTGATTACATTGCTCATTGAAAAAGAATTCAAGTTTGAAAGATTTCACGGCTCCGGCGGTATGCCGAGTTCTCATACAGCGACAATTGTCGCTGCGTCAACGGCCATCGGTCTTACCCTTGGATGGGAGACGCCGATGTTTGCGCTGTCAATGATAATGGCCTTTATCGTGATGTACGATGCATCAGGCGTCAGGCGATCAGTGGGGAAACAGGCGAAATTATTGAATGATATCATAGAAGACTTGTTTGAGCACAAGCAGTTACAGGAACAGCGCTTGAAAGAGCTCGTAGGCCATAAACCGACTGAAGTCGTCGTTGGCGCGGTCCTCGGCGTCATTATTGCAAATCTGGTCGTGTAACAGCAATTTATAATAGCGTGCGAATGATAAGCATGTTTGCACGTACGTTTAACACATCTGTAAAAAATAATTGTAATGGATGAAAATAATTGCGATATGCGTATTGCAATTAAAGGTTTAGAGGCGCAGTATCCTAGTCGGAGCTTCTAATTCTGAAGGCGGGGCTAAAAATCCGCTAAAGGGCACATCGATGAAGTTCCTTGTATTGGCTTGAAACGCCCAGTTTCGGGTTGATGCTGGGAGTAAGGATGTGGGGGCGTTTCACAATGGCATGTGAATGTCGACCCTCAATCCGTGGAGACTTGTCGCAAGACACAGTAAAACCTGCAAGTAGGCGAAAGCCGACATGCAGCGTAGCCTGCCTTGAGTGGCACGGGTAGACGACTGTTAGCGCCTAACTGTTGGCCAATAGTTAGACGCCATTGCACCTAAACCCGTGCTGCAAAAGAGGCTAAGAATTAGTTTGCCTGCTGAGGAAATCTCCTAGGCTGTATAGTGATATGGCTATTCAGGGATTGAAGTGTGGACTGAGTGGTAGTCTAGTCTTATAGATGGAAACACTATAAACGATGCTTTAATGGGAAACCACTGATTCGGCGACGAGTCAGCAGCAGCGTGGGAAACCCTACTAGACCTAAGCCGCAGAATTAACCTGAGTAGTCGCCTCTAAACCATTATATAAAATGCATAAGCATCGAAGGATGCTTTTTTAATTAGACATAAATGTTAAGGACGTATCTTTAGCAGATCGCGTAGACTCGAACAATGAGGTCAAGATGAAGAAAAAGCAACGATTTAATTTCAGATGGGTGATTCGAACATTTTTCTTAACGTTTTTACTGGCGGTAATTTTTAGTATTATCTCAGAAACGCTCTTGAGAAAGGTCAGTATTTTTGCGGCTTTTGCCATGCTGCTTTTCATCATCATGATTGGTATTTTCTTTGATGCCGTTGGGATCTCCGTTGCAGCCGCTGATGAAAAGCCTTTTCATGCCATGGCGGCTTCTCGTGTAAAAAGTGCAAAATACGCCATCATGCTGATTAAAAATGCTTCAAAGGTTTCAAACTTTTGCAACGATGTCATTGGTGACATCGCTGGGATTATCAGCGGTACGACAATCGGCATCATTGTCTCATTTTTTGATCAGTACAATATCCCCGATACCTATCAGGCGCTGATTGCGATTGGCATAAGCGGTCTCGTTGCCGCACTTACGGTTGGCGGCAAAGCATTGGGGAAGGAAATTGCCATTGGCAACGCAAAACAGGTTGTGGATTTTACAGGGCGCATCCTCTATTATGCCCATCATGCAATTCAGCCTAAAACATATATCAGCCTCTTCAAAAGGAGCGTGTAATGTATAATATTTTAAATCGAATCGACAGCCCGGAAACAGTCAAGACGCTTAATGCAGATGAACTGAATTTGCTCGCGGTGGACATTCGACAATTTTTAATTGAAAACGTGTCTAAAACAGGCGGTCATCTCGCTTCAAATTTAGGCGCAGTGGAACTGACAATTGCGCTTCACTACGTTTTTAATTCGCCAGAAGACAAGCTTATTTGGGATGTGGGCCATCAGGCTTATGTGCATAAAATCCTCACCGGAAGGAAGGACTGTTTTGGCACATTGCGGCAGTGGGAAGGCATGAGCGGCTTTTTAAAAAGGAAAGAGAGTGTTCATGACTGCTTTGAAGCCGGTCACAGCAGCACCTCGATATCTGCTGCCGTCGGCATGGCACTGGCGCGCGATTTGAACCACCAGCAGTATGAAGTTGTTCCAATTATAGGCGATGGCGCGCTGACAGGCGGGATGGCACTTGAAGCGCTGAATTATCTCGGACATTGCCAGTCGAACGTCAAGGTGATTTTGAATGACAACGAAATGTCGATTTCGGAAAATGTCGGCGGCATCTCACAGGCGCTCAGCAGATTGCGTACAACCGAAGCTTATAATAGACTAAAAGACGATACCAAATCAACACTTGCCAGAATTCCGAATATCGGTGAATCGATGATTGATGTGATCGGCCGCTTAAAGGATTCGTTTAAATACTTCGTCGTCGACGGCGGTTTGTTCTTTGAAGAAATTGGCCTGACATACTTTGGCCCCATTAATGGACATAATATTGCGGAGCTCATTCGACACCTTGAAATGATCAAACAAGTAAAAGGGCCGGTTATTTTACACGTGCTGACCCAGAAAGGCAAAGGCTATGCCTTTTCAGAAATGAATCCCAACAAATACCACGGTGTCGGCAAATTTGATCCCAAAGTTGATTTGCCGGTCAAACGGAAAAATGACTATGCAACCGTTTTTGGTGAAGCACTGACAGAACTGGCTAAAACACATGACAATATTGTCGCCGTATCTGCTGCAATGATAGACGGTACCGGACTTTGTTCATTTAAAAAGGCGTATCCGAAACGCATCTTTGACGTGGGGATTGCAGAACAGCATGCTGTAACCATGTCTGCCGGACTTGCCAGTCAGGGCATGAAACCTTTTGTTGCAATATACAGCACTTTTTTACAGCGAGCTTATGATCAGATCTTTCATGATGTTTGTCTCCAAAACTATCCCGTCGTATTTTGTATTGATCGGGCTGGGCTCGTGGGGAATGATGGCGAGACACATCACGGTGTTTTTGACATCGCCTACTTGTCGCATTTGCCCAATATGCGTATTTTTGCGCCAAAAGATCAAAGCGAATTTGAAGCGATGCTCGCCTATGCCGCTGAGGATGTGGACGGGCCGATCAGCATTCGATATCCTAGGGGAAACGCTGAAAAAATGCCGCCGACGCATTCACCTTCTTTTACGCCTGAACGTATGCTCAAAGGGCGTAAAACAATTGTCGTCACAACCGGAAAGATGACGGGTATTGCCTTGGATGCAATTGATAAATGTGAAGTGGGTAAGATCGGACTCATTCATGTACCGCGGATCAAACCGCTTCATGAAGCAGAGCTCTTGACGGAGCTTTCACAGGCTGAGCGAATTATAACCATTGAAGACCATGCCGTAATCGGCGGATTTGGCGATCAGATTAATCGGTTGATTATGAATCATCCCGCTGCATTTAAGCAAACGCCGGAGGTTTATAATCTGGGCTATCGTGATCAGTTTGTCGCACAGGGCGATGTTGATACGCTTTTGGACGAAATGGGATTGTCATCGGAGAAAATTTGCAATTTTTTAAGAGAGGTTCAAAATGGCTAAAGAACGCATTGATGTCCTAATTGTTGAGCGCGGTTTGATCGAATCACGCGAAAAGGCAAAGCGCACCATCATGGCGGGAATCGTCTATGTGGACGGACAGCGCGTTGATAAGCCCGGTACCGCCGTCGACATTGAGGCGGCGATTGAAATTAGAGGCAATGCACTGCCATATGTAAGCCGTGGGGGACTAAAACTGGAAAAAGCGATTGACGCCTATGCAATTGATCTCAATGACAAGCGCTGTATGGATATTGGCGCATCAACGGGTGGCTTTACAGACTGCATGCTTCAAAATGGTGCCAGTCATGTTTTTTCAGTAGATGTGGGGTATGGACAGTTAGATTGGAAACTGCGAAATGATTCGCGCGTTACCAATTGGGAGCGTACGAATATTCGTTATGTTTCAGCTGACGCTGTTGGCGAACAACTTGATTTTATCAGCATAGACGTTTCCTTCATCTCTTTAAAGCTGGTATTGCCGGTTGCTTGGCAGCTGCTAAAACCAAATGGTGAAATTGTATTCTTAATAAAACCACAATTTGAGGCGGGAAGGGCACAAGTGAAAAAAAATGGTGTCGTCAGAGATTCAAAAGTGCATTTAGAAGTGCTGAAACAAGTGGTCGAAACAGCTGAAGCACTTCATTTTCAGATAGCGGATGTCACGTATTCCCCCATTAAAGGGCCTAAGGGCAATATTGAGTTTCTCGCCTATGCGCGAAAGGTAGTTGATTCGCCGGTGCTGACAACACAAGATTTGAATAAACTTGTTGAAACGGCACATCAGGCACTGATTGCAGAGGCTGAGTCGTAGGACTGACCTTTAATGATATACTGCCAACGGGTACAGGTGCCGCACTGGTAAAAAAACAAAAAATGCATGAGAAGTAGGAGTTAAAATTGGGTAAATATATAAAGATGTGGGCAATTTTTTTCAAAGTTGGTTTGCTGACAATTGGCGGCGGCTATGCGATGCTGCCTATATTGGAAAAGGAATTAACAGGGAAAAAGGCCATCATGGAGATGGAAGAGATATTGGAATGCTATTCGCTGGCGCAGTCGCTGCCAGGTGTTATTGCTTCAAATACGGCAGCTTTTATAGGCTATCGCCTAGGTGGCATACCGGGTGCAGTCGCATGTGTGTTGGGTGTTATTTCGCCTTCGATTGTCATTATCACATTTATTGCCATGATTTTTGAACAGATGAAGCAGACGCTATGGGTTCAAAAGGCATTTCAAGGTGTTCGGATCGTGGTGTTGGTGCTGCTGATTGATTCATTGAGGCGAATGGCCGGCAAAGCGCTGGATAACCGATTTGATATCATCGTCGCCATTATATCGTTCATACTGGTTTTCGCAGATATACTCTCGCCGGTGGGCATGCTCATCGTGGCCGCTGTCGCCATGAATATATATGGCAGAAAGTGGGGCCGCGCATGAATTTAGTGACATTTCTGTTTACTTTTGTCAAGATTGGCACCATCACTTATGGCGGCGGACTTGCGATGATTCCGCTGCTTCAGGATTTTGCCACATCGAACGGATGGCTCAGTGTGAGAGACTTTACGGATCTCATTGCCATTTCACAGTCGACGCCCGGTCCGATTGCCATTAATTTGGCTACGTTTATCGGCTTTAAAAAATTCATGTTTTCGGGTGCGATCCTCGCGTCGGTGGCCGTGGTTTTACCTGGGACAATCCTCGTGATTCTCGTCTCAAAATTTTTGCAGCATTTTAATGAACACCCGACAGTGCGACTGACGCTGGCAGGCTTAAAGGTGTCGGTTATCGGTTTGTTGGGAATGGCTGTTTATCAAGTGGCCCGCGTTGCTTTTTTTGACAGTACGTCGGGACCGATTCCTTGGGGACAATTTGATATCAAGGCGGGTCTGCTCTTTATCGGCATATGGATTGCCAATCAAAAAACATCGTTTCATCCGGTGGTCTATTTGGTGTGCGGCGGTATTGTCGGCGTCCTAATGTGGTAGTATCAGTGAATATTCATTGCATGGTATTGCTGAAAATGATTTAGAGGCGATATTTTACTTCAAATCAAATTTATAATATAATTATGTCGTGGTTCTTCGCTGATCTGTGTGGGTGATTAATCATTGAATGCCTCAGATATGAAATCTCGTCATGATATAATTGCACATGATGAGGAGGCGATTGTTATG
>JASUSA010000035.1 GCA_030446305.1 Clostridiales bacterium
GCAAAACGGTACTAACTTTACCAGAATTTAACGAAAAAGGGCTCAAGCCATCTGCCGAAATAGGTGAATAAGGCAATTAGCTTGAGCCGATGATATTTTAGTTAGAGAAGGTGGATAAACGCATCATTAGACAATGCCGATTCCCGCTTCATCGAAAGTAATCATCTCTTTGTTCATATAGCAGGCAGCTTCAATAAGGCTGAATGCCAGCAGTGCGCCGCTGCCTTCGCCAAGCCTAAGGTTCATATGAATGAAGGGCTCAAGACCAAGGGTGTCTGTTGCGAGTTTAGCACCTTTTTCAAGTGAAGCATGAGAGGGCAGCAAGTAGTCTTTAACGCTTGGCGACAGTTCACAGGCAATGAGTGCGGCAACCGTCGAAATAAAGCCATCAATGACTACGGGAACGCCTTTTGCGGCGCCGCCAATCATCGTGCCCGCCATGCCGGCGATATCTAAGCCGCCTACCTTGGCGAGAATATCAATGGGATCACTGGCTACAGGTTTATTGAGGACGATGGCATCATTGATCACCGTCGCCTTGTGCTTCAGTTTATCAGCTGGGAAATTGGCACCCATGCCCGTTATTTCAAAAGGTGATTGTCCTGTTAACACAGAAAGAATCGCAGTGGAAGGTGTTGTGTTGCCAATGCCCATTTCACCGGTCCCAAGAATGTTGGCGCCTTCATCAATGGCATGATAAGCCATTTGGATACCGATTTCCAGTGCTTTGACGGCTACTTCGCGCGTCATTGCCGGACCTTTGCGCATATTGTCGGTACCATGCATTAGTTTATGAGATATGATATAAGCGTCTTCAAAGTCGGTATTAATGCCAATATCGACGGAGTACAGTTTTGTATGGCTTTGCTTTGCCATGCTGCCGACACCTGTTAAGCCTCTGGGAATATTGCGTGCCTGTTGAAGGGTGACACTTTGAGGTGCAGATGCGACGTACTCGTCGCAAACACCATGATCGGCACACATGACGACGATGGCTTTTTTATCTGTCATTGGAAAAGGATTGCCGGTCATGCCGGCGAGTTTAACGACGATGTCCTCCAGTGCACCCAATGACCCCTGGGGCTTAATGAGATGATCGACGCGATGTTTGACGCTTGCCATGAGCTCGCGATCAAGCGGCTTGATTTGACTAAGGGTTTCGTATAGCATAATGCCTCCTGTAAAGTTTAGTGGCGACAAAAAAAGCCCATTGCTCCTGAGAGCAATGGGCTTTACCGTCGTCCATAGGTCGCTACTTGGGCAGGTCTCCTGGCTGAGCGTCATGATCGCAATGTGCCTTCCCGAAAAATCAGTGGCAGTTACATACGACTCGGCATCACAGTGATGGGTTCGCTTAGGATTTTTACCTAATTCCCTATTCTCCTCATATTGAGGCACCCAATAGCATTTTGACATCTACAGTTTATTGAAAAACAGGCGTCGCGTCAAGGTAAATTTCTGCTTTCAAAAGACAAATAATGCGTTTTGAATTGCAAATGATGCCTTCTAAAAGAACTTCTCAGCTGCGGGGACATATGTTAAAATAGGCGTAACCAATGAGGAGGCAGCAACGTGAATAAACTGATGATTTTTGATTTTGACGGCACGCTAATGGATACGAACAGCGTTATTATTGACAGTCTCAATGCAGCGGTTCATGCATCACTCGATCGTTATCTAACGGATGAGGAATTGCAGACTATTTTGGGACGTCCCCTGCGTGAACAAATGGGTATGGTATCCGAAACGCATTGTGACGCGATGGTTGCCTTTTATCGACAGTATTATCGTGCACATCAGGAAGGCCGTGTCTTTCCATTTGAAGGGGTTTTACAGATGTTGAAGGCGCTTAAAGCGGAAAGCGTAACCTGTGCAATTTTAACGAATAAAGGGCGTAATGGCTTGACGAAAGGACTTGAGACACATGGCATGACAGATTTTTTCACCTACAGCCTTTGTGCCGATGATATTGAGCGCACCAAACCCGATCCCTACGGTATCTTAAAAATTGCATCAGAGCTGTCATTTGATTTAAAAGACGTCTTTATGATTGGTGACAGCGCGCATGATATTGAAGCTGGGAAAAATGCAGGGGTAACAACCGTGCTTGTGGGGTGGTCGATTTTAAAAATGGAGGTTCTCAAGGCACTTGAACCGGATTATATAATAAACCATCCGCTGGATTTACTTAAGAGAATAATGTGAATTTATAAAAATACAAAACATGTAAAGGAATTGCATGACCGGCCTTCAGATTGACGAATTATCTGCTATAATAGATAAAACAGTTAATCACATAATTTTAAGTAAAAGTTGTTTAAACTTTATTTTATAAAATTTGAATAACAAAACGAAGGGGGTCAGGAAATGAAAATAAAGTCAGGTGATGTTGTGACATTATCCGAACTCGGTATTATTGCACTGAACAATACGAAGATGTCCATTAACGAACGCATAAATCTAACAAGAATTATGAAAAATGGCGGCAAGGTTCGAAAAGTTTTCGATACCCACTCGGAAGTTATTCCTTTTACTGAAGAAGGTATTGCTGCAACAGAATATTGGATTTGTCCCAATTTTAAACTCGCATCCCGATAGGGATGCTTTTTTATTGATTGAAACACTGAAAAAGAATGTGAATCAGAAAACACTGAAAAAGAATTGACAAAGGACGAGAAGCATGATAGTCTGTGACTGAATAGATATATTGAGTCACAGACTGTATAAAATAATTGAGTCGCAATACAAAAGCTAGACTTTTACCATTAGCTTCTATGAGTTGCATTAGCCGCCATTAGGCGGCATTTAACAGCAGAATCTATGACCGAAAGCCATATCATAGTCACAGATGGTGATTGATTTCGAGATATTGTATAAACGGCGTGTGTAGGCATGTCCGGATGTGTTAGAAAAGGAGGAAGACTCATTGGGAAAGGCATTTGAAGAAGCAGAAAAAGAGAAACTTAGAGGTGCACTGGTAGAGGCGGGGATACGTTTTTTTTCAGAAATGCCGTATGAGCGCGTTAAAATTGAAGCCGTTGCGAAAGCGGTCGGCATTGGCAAGGGTACATTTTATCGATTTTTTGATACAAAAGAAGCACTTTTTGTTGCATGCACCATGGCATATGAAGCGCATATGCAATCGCGGATATTGAAGGAGCTTGCAGACATTGAAGATGGTGCGCTGCGCCTTCGAAAATGCTTGTCAGATATGTTGATGATCATTCGGGAAGAGGCTTTTATCCGTCAGTTGATTGCAGCAAAGGGAATTGATATTCTGTCGAATACGCGAACAGAAGATGAACAGTCCGCTATGTTCGAAGTTGACAGGGTCTTTCTAAGGGCAATTATTGGCGAAGAAGTGAAGCTTCGCGTTTCACCGGAGATCGCAGTTGAACTGTTGAGAAGCCTGTTTTATCTTGCGGTATTAAATCCTGTGATAGAAATTGATGTCGCACGTTACTACGATCATTTGATTCACGCAGTGCTCGTTGAAATATTGGAGGAATTATGAGTATTGAAGTCAGGGAGCTTACAAAAAAATATGGTGAGATCATCGGTGTGGAACAGTTGTCACTAAATGTTGGAATAGGACAGTTTCAAGGGTTTATAGGGCCAAATGGCGCTGGTAAATCGACGACGATCAGATGCCTGATGGGATTGCTTACACCGGATTCCGGCACGTTTTCGATTTTGGGATTCGATGATAAAAAAGCAATGGCGTCAATTAAAGCCAGTGTTGGCTATTTGCCTTCTGAAATAAGACTTTATCGCAAACTCAGCACGCAGGTTCACATAGCGCTTGCCATTGCCATCAGACGTGATGCCATTGCGTCGGTACAGGGAAAGGCAGCGGCTGCGGCTTTCGAAAAGCATGCCGAACAGACGGCGAAAACATTGTCAAAGCGGTTGTCGCTTGATGTACAGCGTCCTTTCGGTGCACTTTCGTTCGGCAATCAAAAAAAAGCGGGCATTGTACTGAGCATGCTGCATGAGCCGCCGGTTCTTATATTGGATGAACCGACTGGCGGTCTTGATCCGCTTGTTCAGGAAACTTTTTTTGAACTACTCAAAGAACGCCATACTGCGGGGACAACGATTTTATATTCTTCACATATATTGAGTGAAGTCGAACGATTATGTGACAAAGTCGCCATTGTTAAATCGGGAAATGTCATTGCCAATGAGGCAATTGAGCACTTTCGGCAAAAACGCCTTAAACGGGTCATGTTGAAATGTCACGAGGATCGTGTGGCAGCATGTGCTGCAATGGTCGAGCAAAGCGGTGAAGCAAGTCGCGTCCAGATTGACCGCAATGTGATCCAGATGGATTGGCATGGCTTGCCGTCAAAGCTGACTGCATTAATGACGTCGATCAATCCGAAGGACTTCACGGTAACGGAACCGAGTCTCGAATCGATCTTTATGCACTATTACCATGATTCGGCAGATGATGCTGAGATAGGAGGCCGAAAATGAACAGATTATACCGTTTTGAATGCGGGAAATACGCTAAATCAATAGGTCTTGTCAGTATCATTACAGCCCTTATGATTATCTTTAGTATGTCTTTTTACCCGGCGATCAGTGATTACATGTCTACTTTAACCACTTTTTTTGAAACGGGTGCCATGCAGCAGGTGTTTAAGATTTTTAATCTTAATGTCGGTGCCATGACATCACTTATTGGTTTTTATACCACTTACTGTACCATGTGGGTAACGCTGATTGGTTCTGTTATCTTTGGCTTTTACGGTGCAAAGGCCATTGCAGCAGAGCAGATTGAAGGGACCTATGAATTTGTATTGTCGCTGCCGGTAAGCCGCCGAAAACTATGGCTTATCAAATGGAGTGCACTGATGACGGCGTTGTCTTTCTATGCAGTGGTCGTTGGTGGCAGCGGTCTGATTGCCCTTGCCATTTATGGTTCTGAATCGAATGCGGTTTTGCAGCAGGATGCTTTAACACCGGCGTTAAAGGCATCTATCATCGCAGAACAAGCGGCAATTGTACCGATGATGGCACTGACAGAAGATGATTTTCAAACATTTACGCAAGGGTTGATAATGGCTCAATTCAATACTTCAGGAGCGGAGCTCGATGAAGCAGGTATTGATGTGAATCGCATTTTAAGCCTCATTGGTGACGATTTAGAGGACCCGCTGATGCTCTTTGATAAAATGCTCGCTAATCCAGAACCATACTTTGAAGCTTTTCAATTAGAAAATGTATCGCTTGACGAATTTGTTGAAGGCATTCAATCAGAGAAAGCTTCCTATTTAACCATGCATGATGCCTTTTTTGATCCGATGCAGTCCCTGTCGTCCTTTTTTGAAATGTCACCGGCATTTTTCTTAAACCTAATGCAGGCTAGGGGGATCGTTGAGGATGTGGATCACTTGCTATCGGGGGACGTTTCGGCGGCAAAACTCTTTGCACCGTACAGTGTCAAAGACTTTCTAAAACGGCACGGTTTGATGATTTTGACGGTTTGGCTTAATGCAACACTGGGATTTTTACTGGCAACGCTTGTCAAATGGCGTGACAGTGCGATGCACTTGGCGGTTGGCGGTGTTTTCGTCATGTACTTCCTCAATAATGTTTCGCAAATGATGCCGAGTACGAATTGGATAAGATGGCTGTCGACATTTGGCTATTTTGATCTTGAAAAGCCTGCATCCGGCGGTGTAAGTGCTGTTTTATGTATGGGGCTGATTGCTTTGTCGATGCTTGCGATAAGGCAGTTTGAACGTGCAGATCTGGTTCGGTAGCAGCATCAAACATCCTGCTTCACATGGATGGCAGCGATGATTGCGGCATTCAAACGTTAAGCCTTTTGCCGCAATAGGAAGCGCTTTCACATGACGAAAATTCACATATTGCGGTAAAGGATCAACGAAAGGCCATTCTGAAATTTTCTTGGATAAGAATTGTTTTTGGATTTTTAATTCAATTTTAATGTAGAGTTGACGTCCTTCTAATTTGTAGCAATTATGCTATAAGGTAAGGAGGCTAGACCATGGAAAACAAAAAAGTACTGATTTTAACAGCAACCTTTGGCATGGGTCATCAAGCCGTATCGAAGGCCATCAAAGATGAAATCGCCGCAGCATACTTAGGGTATACCATTGAAATTGTCGATCTCTTTGAAATCATAAACCCCAGTTTAAAACTCGCACTTCAAAAAGGGTATAACGTTCTGACAAGAGAATTTGAAGAACTTTACAATTTTTTCTATTATTATAAAAGCAGCGCCAAGCACAACTTAATTGACGGTCTTATCTATAAGGGCTATCAGAAAAAATTCAACTATTACATCAAGGCGACAAATCCACAAATTGTCATCAGCACCTTTCCGATGACATCGGGTTTCATGTCAAGGTTTAAACAGCAGCATGAAAGCGACATTCCGCTGATAACGGTTATTACAGATGTTGTTGACAGCTGGGAATGGGTTCATGAAGACACGGATCGCTATTTTGTGCCAACACAGGAAGTAAAAGACCGATTGCGGTTAAAAGGCATTCCAAGCTACCGGATTAGCGTTACGGGGATACCGGTTCGAAGGGCTTTTAAAGTTGGACAGCCGAAGTCAAAGCACACGATGAAAAAGAATATTCTTATCATGTCCAGTGCCATGGGCAAGATAAAATTTGACCAGTCTTTTCTGGAACAGCTTTCAATGATCGATGAAGCACATTTTACCATTGTAACAGGTACCGATACATCACTGTATGAAAGCTTAAGGCACTTTCATTTTTCAAATATTACCATTCTTGGTTACGTTGAGGACATTGCAGCCCTTATGGCAGAAGCGGATCTCATTTATACGAAGCCAGGTGGCGTGACGCTCTTTGAGGCCATTAACACTGAATTGCCGCTACTCGTACAGGATACGGCCGTCGGTCAGGAAAGTGCCAATATAGCCTTTATCAAATCAAGGGAGATCGGTGTTATTGTTGAAGCACCCGATCATTTTATACGCATTTTAAAGGAAATTCTAGACGATGATTTGAAACTTTATCAGTTTCGGAACAACATGTATTCGTTAAAAAAAGAATTTGATCAAGACGCGATTATCAGTGCGTTGCTGGCGTAGGTGGCATTATGAATGAAAAAGTCATCACCAAAAAAGATATGCGCGATTTGATGATCGTACTCGTCTTAATTGGTATCACTTGGTACGTTATGCGGAAAGCCATTGATATCGAAACGTTAAAAATGCTGATGTCGGGCATGATGTGGCGTTATTTGTTTCTCTCGATTGGTTTGCTGTTTCTCTTTTGGGGACTCGAAGCGCTGATGATGGGCTGGCTCATCCATCGCGTCAATCTAAAAATAGAAAGGCGCCGTCTTCCGTGGATTGCACTCAAGACGACGCTGATTGGTCAATACTACGCGAACATCACACCCTTTGCAAGTGGTGGGCAGCCGGTGCAGCTCTATATTCTAAAGCAGCATAAGCTTTCGACTTCGGAGGGAACGGCTGTATTGATGTCCAAGTTTTTAATTTTTCAGATTACGGTGACGCTTTATGCGCTCTTCCTGTTTATACGCTCCTTTCAAACGACGCCAATTGCGTCGAGACCATTTGTCATTACCGGCCTCGTTATCAATTTGATTGGGCTTGCAATTATTGCATTTAGCGCTTTTAAACCACAAGTTCTCTTTGGCCCCATTGATTGGAGTATCCGAAAATTTCAAAGGTCAAAGACGCGAATGCAAAAGCTTAGAACGCGGACACACCAGTTTGTCAATGATTATCAGACCGGTATGGCCAGACTCACAAGCGATTACCGAGAGACGGCAACGCTCTTTCTTCTTTCGCTGATTCAATTAACGGCGTTCTTCAGCATGCCGTACTTCCTCAGCAAGGCGATGGGCATTCCAAACACTCACTTTTTACAAATGCTGACGATTCAGGCTGAGCTCTATATGTGTATTAGTTTTATTCCGATACCGGGTACGGTAGGTGTATCTGAATTCGGTTTCGTAGCACTGATGGGCAATGTGATGTCAGGCAATCTCGCTTCAATGCTCATGGTGTTGTGGCGTTTGGTCAGCTATTATTTTAGTCTCATTTTCTGTGGTGCTTTTTCGCTGATTACCTCGTTGATGAAACGGGTGAAGCCAAGCGAAATCCCATGAGATGGTTTGAATAGAGATGCCACCTAATCAAGTGGCAGCGAGATGAGCACAGCGGTTCCCTTACCGACTGTGCTTTCTATTTGCATATGGCCATTTTGACAGTCGATTAGTGCTTTGACAATGGATAACCCTAATCCAAAACCGCCGGTGTTGCGGTTGCGGTCTGCACCGACACGATAGAATCTTTCCGTTAAATGCTGCAGCGCATCGGCGGGAATGCCGGCACCATAATCCCGAACGGTGATGACGACTGCATTGGTTTCGCGGCTGGCGCTGACCGTAATGCCGCGTTCGGAGTTGCCGTACTTTATCGCGTTGTCAATGAGTGCGCGGAGTGCCTGTAATAGCAAATCGTAATCGGCATAAACATTTAATTCAGGTGAACAAAAGATTTCAAAAGCGGTTTCACCATAAAGCATTTCAGCATCGATCTTAAGCTGCTCAAAGAGTTTGCAGAGATCAAATGACGACGGTGAAACGGGGATGCGATGACTGTCGGCGCGTGCCAAGAGCAGCAGCTTTTCGACGAGGTACTGCATGCCTCGGGCTTCGCTTTCAACAGATTGAAGGCTTTCAATCAATAGGGGTTCATCTTGGTAATTTGTCTTATTGAGCAAATCCATGTACCCGAGTATAACGGTTAACGGAATGCGCAGTTCATGGGATGCATCTGAAATAAAACGGCGCTGGTTATCAAAAGAAGCTTCCAAGTTATCCAGCATGTCATTTAAGCTTTTAATCAAGCTGTCGAGTTCATCCTCTGCGCCTGTTTGCGGAATGCGGTCGTGAATGTTCTCAAAATGAATATTTTCAGCGCGTGATGAGACATTCACCAGTGGCTGGAGTGCGCGCCTCGTAATATAGCGGCCAAAAATGCCAATGAGCAAAATGCCGATGAGTGAGGAAACAATCAGTGCGGACAATAAAATGAGAATAAAGGCGCGGTCGTACTGAGGAAACAGAAAGAGCGTTAAATAGATAGGCTTGCCGTCATCATAAGAAACCATCAACGTCGTTTCCAGAATCGTGTCACCGAGAAATGAGATTTGATTGATAACGCTGTTGTCATTTGTCGTGGGAAGCGGAATAAAGGCTGTGGCAACTTTTTGACTGTCCCCACCATCGCGGGGTTCACTGATGTTAAAAGTCATCCACGCTTTGTCAGCGCGATTCTCAAAGGCGTAGGAAAAGGTCAAGTCATTGGTGACAATATTAAAATTTGAAAGAAATAGACGATCATAGTAACTTTTTTCAAAGGCATATGAGCTTTCGTCCTCTGTATTGTAGATAAACGCAATGTATTTATAGTGGTCAAAGAGATACAGCGCCTGAAGATCGCGATAAATGCGTTCCAGCCGTTCGTCGGGAGGGGTTTCTTTAAGCGTTGCCTCGTGGTCGGCAAAATAGGTTTCGATTTGATCTCTTTTAACGTAGAGTTCATCGCGGTTTTTAAGAAAGAGAAACTGCTGCGTCAAAAAAAAGACAAAAACGGTAATGAGTGCAATGACCAGTGTGAAAAAAATGACATTGGACATGGTGATGCGCGTCGTTAGTTTAAAGGGTTTACGCATGTTTTGAAGCGATTTTTGGAAAAAGTGCCTATTTGATGACATAGCCACGTCCTCTCACCGTTTGAATCAGCTTGCGATCAAAGGGCCTGTCTATTTTATCGCGCAGATACTTAATATAGACATCTACGATGTTGGGACTGCCATAATAGTCAAAACCCCAGACTTGATCCAGAATTTGTTCGCGCGTCAAAACGATTTCGCGGTTGATGACCAAATAGCGAAGTAAATCGAATTCCGTTTTGGACAATTCGATGATCTGATGGTCGCGGCTGACTTCAAAGGTCAACGGATCGATGATGAGATCTTCAAAAATAATTTGTTCATGGATCTCCTCGGTTTGCAGCGGCGCATATTTTCGGATATTTGCGCGAATTCGCGCCAGCAGTTCATCGAAGATAAAGGGTTTGGTGACATAGTCGTCTGCACCGGCATCGAGGCCAGTGATAATATCGTCGAGATCGTCTTTTGCGGTCAATATGATAATCGCCTGACGCGGTTTAATTGATTTGATATGTTTGGCAGCTGTAATGCCGTCTAGTTCAGGCATCATGACATCCATGAGAATGAGGTCGCAGTCGTGTGCGAGCGCATAAGTCACGGCCGATTTGCCATCGGATACAGACACGGTATGGTAACCTGCATATTTCAGTTGAAGTTCGAGAACGCGTGTGATTTTTTGATCGTCCTCAGCGATGAGTATATGCTGCATGACATTCACTTCCTTTTATTCATCATACCAAAAAAAAGATACCGCCACAATTGGCACCTTTTAGACGCTGAATAGGCATACTGTGACGATTTTGAGAGACAGCTTAACGTGTTGATACTGTCTATGCAATGAAAGCGTTGAGACTGTTCATACAAAAAAGAGCCATTTTGGAAATGGCTCTAAAGTGTTTAGGCAGCATTGTACTGCCGAACAGACATTTGCAATTATGATGCGATCAGGCTGTGAAAGAGCATGCCCGTTTTTTCGATAGAATAGTTGGCTGAAATCTGAGCCATTTGAAAACGCATTTTTTCGAGAATGGCTGGTTCATACATCATGGCTTCAAGGTGATCGGCGATTTTGGAGGTTTGCTTTAAATGGATCGCCGCACCGAGGGTGGCTAATATTTCTGTATTTTCGGCTTCCTGACCGTCAATGTAATAGGGAATAATCATCGGCAGTTTTTTGCAGAGCGCTTCCGTCGCAGTTAAACCGCCGGGTTTGCTAATGAGGACATCGGCTTCTGCCATCAATTCATCAACATTATTGATAAACCCGTGAACGGTTAATGTTATATGGTCGGGCATATACTGACAATGTGCATTGATATAGTGTCTCAGACGGGTATTGTTGCCGCAGACAACATGGACATGCATGGGCCTCTGTACAGCTTTGATGCCGTTCAATACTCTAATGAGTTTTGTACTTCCCATACTGCCGCCCATGACCAGTGCTGTAAATACTTTTGGAGCCTGAACGACTTGTTTTGACGTGGTATAAAAGGCGTCTTTTACAGGTATGCCAAAGTCGAAAATGCGATCGGCCTCAATCCCAAAATGCTGCAGTTGAAGACTGGTATACTGCGAGCCTGTTATATAAGCATCAACGGCGGGATGCAGGTAGAACCGATGAACACCCAAATCCGTGATAACGGAAATACACTTGGCATTTGTCTCGCCTGAGACTTTGAGAGAAGCCATGAGGTTGACAAAAAAAGGGTGCGTTGAAATAAGCAAATCCGGCTGATAGGTATCAATCTGTTCTTTCATATGTTTTAACATCAGTTTAACCAACAGTTTTTTCATATTCTTATTAATGGTTTGGCGATGGCTCATATAATAGAGCTGTCCATACAATTTGGAAAAGTGATTGGCCATGAGTGCATAGCCGTCTTCAACGAGAACCTCGACAATTTTTGGACACGATTTAAACAAGTTGACGATTTCAACAGTGATGCCTTGACGCTCTAATCGGTTTTTCAGTGCGTTTGCAGCCTGGTTATGACCGCCGCCCGTCGCTGCTGTAAAAATGATTGCGACTTTTTTCATCAAAAAACGCCTCCTTTTGCGTTAAATATGGAACTTTATCCTATCATAACAAGTCTATATTAGCAGGGGCGTTAGAGAATTGTTAAAATTTCCTTAAAGATCATGAAATTTATCTATTTTTTCAGCGTTGCATTGATGTGATTGCGTATGCCGGTTGGTTTAAGCGCATTTAAAATGATAAACGCCAATGTGCCGCCGCCGATAAATTGTACAATATTCCAAGGAATGCTGAAAACAGCCGCGATCATACTGCCGTACATAATGCCGGCTGCGACATAGTAACCGAGGACCATCCAAATACCGCCGAGCATGATGCCGATGATTTCGACTGGCTTTATCCCAAAACGACGGGACAAGAGCGCCATAACCGCGGCGATCGCAGGGACGAGAATGCCGATGATGACGATTTGACGGTGAAAATCGGCGACGAGTGCGGTTGCTGCCGCTGAATCGCTTGCTTCTTCAACAGCACCGGCAATCGCTTCAACAGGGGTTTGCGATACGAAATGTGAAAGACCGATCATTGCTGCAAACCAGAAGAAGATCAGTATAACCGTTAAGGATTTCCCTTTAAGGCGACTATGTGCAAGTGCACCGACTATATAGCCCATTAGTGCCTTGACAAGCAGTGTTGGCAGTACCCACTGTGCGTATCCGCCAAAAAAATCGGCCATTGCAGATCCCAGACCGGCTAAAATGGCGCCGTAAGTTGGCCCCAATAAGATTGCGCCGACAAAGATGCTCATGTCACCGGCATGTATATAGCCGTTGGTAAAGGGCACGGGAATTTTTACAACGCTGGTTGTAACGAAGACAAAAGCTGTCATCAATGCCGTGTATGTTAATAATTTTATGTTTTTTTGCATGTTGCCTCCTAAAGCAGTTGATTGATCGCGATTTCTAGTATACTATAATATAAAATTGTACCTTTAAAAAGTGTCAGATTATGCAAAAACTATCGGGTCAGATTTTCGCTGTTCACATAATGAGGGATTTATCCAATAGATAGAGGTTGTTTTGAGGTCATCATGCAGAGGAGGCGGAGATATGCTGGGGTTTGTTGTTCAATTTGATCAACTGAGTGATCAGCCTAAATACATTCAGCTTTATGAACATATCAAAGGCGAAATGCATACGGGCCAGCTTTTGGAAGGCGATAAACTGCCTTCCATACGCTCTGTGTCAGAAGCGCTTAAAGTCAGTAAATCAACCGTTGAGGGTGCATACGCACAACTGGTGGTTGAAGGTTATATTGAATCGCGCCCAAAGAGCGGGTACTATGTTTTAAAAATGGAGCGTTTTCCAGAACTTGGCGTCGCGGAGCGCGCAGACAACAATCATAATCATACAGAAGGGATGCCGCTGCCGATACAGGAAGAACGTTCGTGCATTCGTCGATTTGCTGCGACGGATGGTGTTGAACCGCATTTGTTTAATTTTAATGCATGGCGAAAAATGCTGTCAAAAGTAATGGATTATGAGCAGGATGAGCTGGTACATTACGGTGATCGGCAAGGTGAATACAGCCTGCGCGCAGCGATTGCAAAATTTGTACACGAAATGCGCGGCGTCGTTTGTACGCCGGATCAAATTGTTATTGGCGCGGGTGTCCAAACGCTGTTTATGCTTCTCTCAGCGCTGCTGAAACCGGAACGGCCGGCAATTGCCTTTGAATACCCCGGTTTTTTAAAAGGTGCGACGATTTTTGAAGATTATGGGTATCAAACGGTTAAGATCCCCGTTAAAGCTCAGGGCATCAATATTGAAGCCTTGGCGCAGAGTGATGCGCGCGTTGTTTACGTCTCGCCGGCGCATCAGTACCCAACCGGTTCGATTATGCCGATTAACAATCGGATGAAACTGCTGAAATGGGCAAGTGAAAATGATGCGTATATTATTGAAGACGACTATGACAGTGTGCTCCGATACGAGGGAGTGCCGATACCGTCTTTGCAGGGACTAAATCAAGGCAAACAAGTTGTGCACGTCGGCGCCTTTTCAAAACTGCTGATGCCCTCACTGCGTATAAGTTTTATGATATTGCCTGAAGATTTGTTGACAAAATATGTTAAAATAAAGACGAGGTATTCACAAACCGTTTCAAAAGTTGAGCAGCTGGCGCTGGCCCATTTTATGCGCGAAGGTTATTTTGACCGACATATTCGAAAAATTAAAAAGGCTTATGCAAAAAAAAATCAACTCATTTTAGAAGCTTTGAAGATGAAAGGCAGTGATT
The DNA here is from genome assembly GCA_030446305.1 of Clostridiales bacterium. Lineage (GTDB taxonomy): Bacteria > Bacillota > Clostridia > Peptostreptococcales > Acidaminobacteraceae > Fusibacter. Next base: position 13,993 of record JASUSA010000035.1, read on the forward strand.
TGTTTCGCGTCATTGGCAAGACATCGGGACTGCATGTCGTCCTGTCATTTGATCCGGTGATTGACGTGGCGAATGCTGCTGATAAGATGCAGGCAATTGGCATCAGACTTGAAGACGCCGGCTTGTTTGAAGGGCGAAAAATTGCAGTATTGTCTTACAGTGGGCTGCCTGATGACGCCATTGATGAGGCGGTAGCTGAAATTTGCGGCGCTATTCGCAAACAGCGCTTGGAGGTAACATGAAAATAGGCATATTAAAACGGCTTATGCCGGGGATTGCCGCACTGCTGTTGCTCACTGCGTGTACAGAAAAACCCAATGAAAACCAGGTGACGTTTATTGACAAGGCGACACATGAGGTCGCCATGCCGATGGATTTATCGACGCGCTATGAGGCGCTCTTTAGAGACGTCGATAAGTTGAGCACAGACGATGCAACACGTGCGTTTTTCGATTTCGAGAGTGTTGCAACAAAAGCGCAATTGGATTTTGTTGAGACCGTGGTACTTGATTCCGATATTCAAAAGGCCTTGGCGGGCTGCTACGGTGACACTGAAATGGGATTTGACATTGGCTGTTACCACGGTGAAAAAAAGGATGAGATCCAAGATATTTGTGATCATGGCTTCACGTTTGTACCTTTTAACGGGTTAATCTATCCCGTGGTCAACTACAAGGCCTTTGACAGTGTCACACCCTATGTCAGCAGAGAGGCATCGAGCTACATAGCATTAAAAGCGCATGAATTAAACGACTACATGATGGGAAGCAATTTAAGCCAAGAAGATTTAATTGACAGACTGCTGAGTATTGAAACGCACTTAAAAGCATATGCCGGAGGTGAAACAGCGCCAACAGTCTATGAGCTGTACAAGACGTATTTGTATGATTTTATCCCGATTGAGCTTCGGACCCTAGGTACGCTTAGCGAAGATGATGAACGCCTTAAGACCTATCAGTTCTTTGCAGATGCTCACGAACAGTCGGTAACGGCTGCCATTGTCAAAAAATACGTCAATGCAATTAAGGACAACGGCTATGTGATTAATGCATCAGTTCTTGAAGTGCTGGATCGTTTCAATGATGAGATCGAACTCTATTTTACGCATGTGAATACCTAATGAAAAAGGTCAGGCTACGATTGAGCCTGACCTTTATTTAGATGCTGTCGCTTTTATTAATTTTTAATATCGCCCGTTTCTAGCCACGCTTGATTTGGTTTCAAATCAACGGAAAAAATACGGCCGTGATTTTCAGGATACTTGGATTGATGGTATTTAAAGAGCATTTCAGAATTGTATCGCCCAACAATTTCTATTTTGCCAGTTTCGTGGCTCATACAGAATTTAATGCGTTTGCTGTGGCCATTCATAAGCTTTCGCGCATTTTTAACAATGTCAAATGCTTGGTCAAGCGGTAATTGAAACTGGTTTTTTACCCCTTTTACAGGGCGACACTGGAAAATATAATAGGGGACAATGCCATGCTTGACAAGTCTGTTTTGCAAATTGGCCATTGTATTTGGATGGTCATTGACACCTTTGAGCAGTACTGTCTGATTATTGATGATTACATTGTGTGCAAGGAGTTGATTGACGGCGCCAACGGCCTCGTCTGTTAACTCTTTCGGATGGTTGAATTGTGTGACGACGTAAATGCGTTTTTTTTCGGAATACTTTTTAAGCAGTTCCAGAAGTTTTTGATCTGAAGTGATACGCTCCGGAAATACAACCGGTGTTCGCGTTCCAAACCGGATAAAATCCAAATGCGGAATTTCGGTGAGTTCCTTTAAATAGCTTTCGATAAGATCGGTTTCGAGAAGAAATGCGTCACCGCCGGTAATGAGGACATTGTTGATGGTTTCGTGAGATTGGATGTAGTTGACGGCATCCTTAATAAAAGAGAGTGTCTCGGTATTTGACGTTCCGACGAGACGTTTTCGGAAGCAGTGTCTGCAATACATAGCGCATTTGTTAGTGGATAAGATCAGTGCTGTTTGTTCGTACTTGTGTTGAAGCCCCTTCATTTTCGTATTCTGTGATTCGCCGCTGGTATCGAATGTGCCGTCCATATCAAATTCATTAATGGTCGGGATGGCCATTTTTCGAATAGGATCGTACGGATCATTGACATCAATCAGATTGAGATAATACTGCGTGGATGAAATGGGAAATTTCTTTGCGATTTTCCGATAGGACAGGACTTCCTCTTCGGACATTGGCAAAAAATCGCGAAGCGAATCAACAGAGTGGATGTTTGACTTTAAGCTGTCTTTCCAGGACATTTATACCTCCTTTATTTAGTTTTAAGGGTTATAGTATTAGCTATACTTAACTCGCAACACTATTATATCATATAGACTTATGTTTAAAAAGTTAAAAATTGCCATATTCTCCTAATATCATTGCATCGATGAGCTCAAGTGTTGCGCTGATATTATAACTGCGCTTGAGCGCTGCAACATTTTGTTTTAAAAGTTTAAAGAATCGATCGTCATCGTGGATCTGACTTAAAATAAACATGAGGTTTTCGCCGTTGCGAATGCGAAGTGCCGCACCAGCACTCAGTAAAAACTCGGTATTTTCCTCTTCCTGTCCCGGCATGGCAAATGGAATGAGCAACGGCAATTCCTTGGCGATGGCTTCACTGGTGGTCAAGCCGCCGGGTTTGGTGACGATAACGTGTGCGCGGTCCATTAAAAGATCAACTTTTTCCACAAAGCCATGTATTTCAAAACGGCCGGTTTCGATATCGGCAGCGTATTGTTTTTCGAGATTCTTGAGCAAATGATTGTTGTTGCCGCATACGACGATACATTTGAGCGGCAAAGTACTTCGACTGATATAATCCAGTATGTCATCAATAAAGTTAAGACCAATACTGCCGCTCATAATGAGCAGTGTGAAGGGGTCGATGTCACATGGTTTTGTCTCGTAGAAATTTGGTGTCAGCGGCATGCCGTAATTATAAATAATACGGCTTTTAATGCCATTTTGAATGAGAACATTTCGCGTGAGTTCCGCGCCGACGATATAGGCATTGACAAATGGATTGATGTAGCTTAAGTGCGGAAAAAAGTCTGTTACAACGGATAAATAGGGCACGCGGATCTTGTTTTGTGCCTTTAATGTACAGATGATGTTGCTGGCCAAAAGGTGTGTGCCGATGATTAAATCGGGTTTGTAGACTTCAATGTGTGCAAGGAGCTTCGATTTGCCGACGATGTTTAGGACGTTGGAGAAGTGCTTGTTGACGAGACGGCGGTTGCTGAAGTTGTAGAGCCGGCCAAAAGTACTGGGAGAGCGAAGCGACATTTGTTTATAGGAATTGACGACGACATAATTAAGCGGCCGGTTAATTTCGCGCATAAATTGCGAAACTTGCACCGTGTGCCCATTTGCTGTGAGCAGAATTCTAAGATTATCAGCCGCTTTATCATGACCGCCGCCTGTTGATGCTGTCAGTATAATGATTCTTGCCATAAATACCTCCTCTGGATATTTTTACAATACTATTTTATAGGATTCGGGCAGCTGCCACAACAGAAAAAACATAAAAAACGATTGTCCGGATGGCTGTATCTGGACAATCGTTTTTTATGTTTTTGCGCTGAAATTTTAGTGCTGAATTGCTGTTACGCGTTTGATCGTTCGCCAATAACCGCATTCAGAATAACGCCGCAAAGTGCTGCGAGGCTTAATCCTGAAAGGGAAACAAATGTCCCGGGAATTGGCAGTGAAATAGCGACTGCCGGCAGGTATGTCGGTGACAGGCCGAGAAAGATGATAACAGCCATAATTAAAATGTTTTTGGCATTCATTTGAACGGCATTGTCTTTAATCGTTTTGAAGCCAATTAAGGCGATCATGGAAAAGAGCATTAAACTAATACCGCCCATGACGGCCGTTGGAATGGAATTGAGCACGCCGCCGAGTTTGCCGATCAGGCTGAGCACAATGGCAAAGACAGCTGCAATTCTTAAAATAACGGGATTGTAGTTCTTGGTAATCGCGAGAACACCTGTGTTTTCACCATAAGTGGTATTGGCTGGGCCGCCGATAAAGCCGGCAAACATCGTTGCAAGGCCATCACCCAGCAACGTACGGTGCAAACCTGGATCCTGAACAAAGTTCTTGCCAACAACGGTACCATTTGTCGTGATGTCGCCAATATGCTCCATGAAAACTGCCAGCACAACGGGTGCAATCACAAATATTGCTTCGGCAGAGAACTTTGGCAGTGAAAAAGCCGGTATCGATAGGAAGGAAGCAGACGTTATCACACTTGTATCCACTTGCCCAAGCGCCAGCGATATAAGGTAGCCCGTCAAAACACCGATGAGGATTGCCAACTGTTTGATAAAGCCTTTGCCGAGAAAATTGATGCCCAGTGCTGTTGCAAGCGTAATAGCAGCAATGACAAAGTTTGCCTGTGCCATGCCGAATGCCGTTGGCACGAGGTTGAGACCGATGACAATAATCATAGGGCCCACTACTCTAGGCGGAAGAAATGCTTTGATCTTATCGGCGCCAATGGTTTTTACCAAAAACGACAGCAGGACATAAATAAATCCGGCTACGATAATACCCCCTTGGGCATAAGCCAGATCACCTGCATACATTTCTTTAACTTGTAAGATCAATGGAATAAAAGCGAATGAAGAACCAAGAAATACGGGTACTTTGAAATCTGTACAGAAATGAAAAATAAGTGTACCGCAACCTGCGGCAAAGAGTGCGACGGATGGATTAAAACCGGTTAAAATAGGAACGAGCACGGTTGCGCCGAACATGGCGATTAAGTGCTGGAGCCCTAAAACAAAGCTTTTGTAATCTTTTAGTGTTTCGGTTGTGCCGACCATCGTGTTTGTAGACATAAAAAAACCTCCCTTAATTGATTTCAAAATTGGGAGAAGATGATTATCTTCTCTTTTCAGCCTCACAGGACCAAATTAAAAAGTGCTGCATACTGACGGACAGTAGCGTGATTTAATTCCAAAAAAATATATCACAGATGGTGCTTTGACGCAATGACAGAAAATGGAATATGTCCTGCTGTGTCAGACAAGTTTGTGTAGTTTGTCTATAGGGTGGATTGATGTGACCGGGACATCAACAATTGTGCTATAATGGGTAATAGAACTGTATTTACAGGAGGCAGAAGCATTTTATGGGCAAACAATATGTAAAAAAGTATGAAATAAACACCGTTGATTTTGATGAGAATCACCGTTTGAGGGCAATAACAATTATAAACTTTCTACAAGACATTTCGACGCGTCATTATTGGCATGCACTAACGGAAAGTGGTGTCGACGATGCCGATGGCTTTTGGGTGATTGTCGAATGGGATGTAAACGTGCATTATTATCCCGAACGCGCTCAATTTGTTACGGTGACGACAGAACCCGTTTACTTTCGTAAATTTATCGCCTACAGGCGCTATACAATTGTTGACGAAATGGGTAGAAGTGTGGCAACCGCGATGAGCAAATGGGCATACATGAGCCTTGCCATTCGAAAGCAGGCCAATATTCCCGCTGAGATTTACGATGTCTTTGGCGTTTCAAAAGATGCGGAAAAGCCGCCAAAACTTCAAAAGGCAGTACAGCCGGAAGTTGATCCGATTGTTTGCCATCATCAGGTGGGCTACAATGACATTGATGTGAATGGACACGTTAATAATGGCGCCTATTTTCACTGGCTGATGAATGCAATTCCCGAATCAATGAAAGCAGCACGACAGCCAAGTGTCATTCAAATTCACTATCGACAGGAAGTTTTTAAAGGAGCGGATGTCGTCTTGTCGCTGTATGCGTCACCTGAACAGCAACTGTCTGTTGAGACAAACAGCAAGGCCGACGCGACGGCGCAAAAAAATGACAGCGCGCTCCTGGCAGATATTTGTGAAGGGGACCGCGTTGCCGTTCAATGTGTGTTGGGCTGGTAATCGTTTAGGTTTGGATGAGACGCTTTGCCCACTTGTTGGACTTGACGCGGGGCAGCCCAAGCAGCGCCTTTGATATTTCTTCAATGCCAATAAAGCCTGCGACATAATAAACGGGGAGCTTTAGATAAAAACCGCAGAAAAAGGCAGTGGGAACGCCGATCAGCCAAACGCAGGAAAGTTCCAACAGCATTGAGTAGACGGTGTCGCCGCCGCTGCGAAGTGTGCCGATGATGACAATGGTATTGTAGAATCTAAAAGGTGTCAAAAATGCAAGCACCCTCAGTGTTTTGATTGTCGCTGTGTAACCGGCGGCTGTCAGGTTAAAAAGCCTTGGAATGGCAAATGGCGATAATGCAAAGACAACAATGGCGACGAGAATGCCGCAGATTGTTGATAGCGCCAAAAATTTGTGGTTAAACTGGATGGCATCTTCGATTTCACCGGCGCCGAGCTTGTTGCCTAACATGACCATGGCAGCATTGCCAAGTCCCATACTGATAACGAAGAAAAGACTGTTAATCATATTTGAAATCTGTATGGAAGCCATCTCCATGGTTCCCATATGTGCATATACATAAGCGTATGTCGTCATGCCAAGTGCCCAGAATCCCTCGTTGATAATGACGGGAAGTGCCGTTTTTAAAATGTGCTGAAACGTTGAGCGCTTTGCCTTTAAAAAATCGGACAGTGTCACTGCTAAATGCGGAATGCCGCGGTAAATGCCGTTTAGGATGATGATGCACTCAATGATCCGCGCAATGAGTGTTGCAATGGCAGCGCCGCGTACACCGAGGACCGGAAAGCCAAAGAGGCCAAAGATCAGGAGGGCATTAAGGCCTGTATTGATGAGGAGCGAGATGACGCTTGCCTTCATCGGCAATTTAGCATGGCCAATGCCGCGCGTTGAAAAGCCAAAGGCAAAACTGACGGCGGTCAAAAGGTAACTGAAGCTGACAATGCGCAAATACGGTGCGCCAACGGCAATGAGGTCGGTATCACCGGAGATCAGTGTCAAGAATTGTTCCGGCAGTGCAAAGGCAATCATAAAGAACACTGCTGAGACAATTAAGCCGATGGTTAGTGCAACGACCATGACATCTCTGAGGCGGTCGTAGTTTTTATTGCCCCAGTACTGCGAAATAAAAATACTGACACCGCTGTACGTGCCAAATAAAATGAGTGTCATCAAGAAAAACAGTTGGTTTGCCAGACCGACTGCGGCAATACTCGTTGCGCCCAATTGTCCGATCATGACATTGTCCACGAGATTCAAAGAGGACGAAATGGCATTTTGAACGGCAATGGGAATTGCTGTATTAAAAAGAAGCGTATAGAATTCGCGATTATCTTTGTAGCCTAAAAAAGACATGATGCCTCCGGGGGTGTCCTTGCCGATTTATTTACGTCGCGATCTCAGCGCCTTAAAGCACGTATACTCGGACGTATGATGCAATTACTTAGTATCTCTATTATAGCGGAAGATGAGTGAAAAGTCGTTTAAATAAACGTCAAATATTAATGCCATAAGCTGTGAAACCGCTGAACAGCGCATCAATGGTTTATTAATAGAGGGTTTCAATGACGGTTGACATGTTGCTAATAACGGCTGAACTCAGATGTTCATATGCTGAAAAAGTGATAAAGAATATGATGTCTCACATATTTTAGAGGGTATTTAGCGAATAATTAAGGTTTTATGTTGTCATAGGGGAACGAAATAATATACAATAAAAGCGATTAGCTACCTAAGGGAATTGCACAATCGCCTTTGCGTTGATCTTTTGCTGCCATATGGTGTATTTCAGTTATACGGAAGAGATGCGCATTGTGATACAAGGATTAAAATTGAGAAGACGCAATTTCCTCACCTTTCAAAATTAATTACAAATATCGAAAAAGGTGGATACAATGAACAAATATAAAGTATTGATTGTCGATGATGAAATTCACATCTTGGAATTGCTCCGATACAATTTGGAGAGCAATGGTTTTGAAGTCGTTGAGGCTGAAACCGGTGAACAGGCATTGAAAATTATTGAATCACAGGCGCTGGACTGCATACTGCTTGATTTAATGCTGCCGGGCATCGACGGTATTGAAGTGCTTCGAAAGTTGAGACAGTCTGAAAAGGCATCGTTGCCGGTTATGATGCTGACGGCAAAAAATGAGGAAATTGATGCGGTCATCGGACTTGAAATGGGCGCTGATGATTATGTGGGCAAACCGTTTAGAACGCGTGAACTCATTTCAAGAGTCAAGGCGATCATTCGCAGAAGCGAAGCACGCAAGGTCGAAACGCAGGTTTCGAACATCATCAACCAAGAAGGACTGATTATTAATTTGGAAACACATCAAATTTTTAAAGACGGCAATGAAATCTTTTTAACGCTGAAAGAATTTGAACTCCTCGAAAAACTTATGAAAACACCGGGGCGCGTCTTCACAAGAGACGAATTGCTCGAATCCATCTGGGGCTATGACTACATTGGTGAAACGCGAACAGTCGATGTTCATATTCGACAATTGCGTAAAAAAATTGAAAAAGATGATAAAAATCCTGAACTCATTTTGACGGTTCGCGGCATTGGCTACAAGTTTAAACAATAAGACATTGACGATAAGGAGATTGCGAATATGCGAAGAAAACTGCTGTTATCCTACGCCGTATTGGTACTCGTCATCGTCGTTCCGCTCAGCGTCGTCATTAACAACGCTTTAAAGGATCAACTGGTGACGCAGTATGAGGCGCAGCTTGAAAATGAAATTGGCCTCGTTAAAGAGCATCTGCTGGACATCGATCTCAATGAGACGAGCTTTAAGGAATTTGCCTATGGCGTCAAAGAGATGCTGGACGTTCGCGTTACCATCATCAATGGCAGCGGCGTCGTGCAGGCTGATTCTGAAGAAGACCCTGCGAAAATGGACAATCACATTAACCGTGAAGAGGTGCGAACGGCACTTGCAACAAACACACTGGCCAGTTCGGTTCGTTACTCCAGCACCCTCAAGACAGAATACCTCTACACGGCAATTCCCGTAACACTTCAAGAGACACATTATATTATCCGTATTTCAAAACCGCTCTTTGAGCTAAATGAAATCAATGATACCATCAAGCGCTATACCATGCTCTCTACAGTGATTGCCATTGTGTTGGCGATGATTATAGCATGGCTGATGAGCCGCCGTATTACAGGGCCTATTGATGAACTCACAGAAGCGGCAAAAGATATTAGCGCCGGGAATTACGGCAAAAAAATTTATACACATACCAGCGACCAAATTGGCGAGTTGACCAATTCCTTTAACCATATGAGCGTTAATCTCGCGGTAACCATGAGCAATTTAAAACAGCGCAATGTTGAACTTGAGGCGATTCTCAACAGCATGATCAATGGGATTATTGCCATCGATGCGGATAAAAACATTTTGATGATCAATCCCATTTGTTTTGAAATCCTAAACTTGCCGTCAGATTATATTGTCGAAAATGAATCCATGTATAAGATCATACGCAATGATGAGCTGGCTGAGATGGTTGAAGATGCTATTGAAAGCGGAATCTCTCAAGTGAAGGAACTCTCTTATGTTCATCTCGATAAAATTCTGCGGATATATATCAACCCCATTATTACCACTGAAAAAGACATTATCGGCAGTATCGTGGTGCTCCAAGATGTGACCCAGATACGCAAACTCGAACAAATGCGTTCAGATTTCGTTTCCAACGTATCGCATGAGTTAAAGACGCCGCTGACATCAATCAAGGGATTTGTGGATACGCTGAAGAACGGCGCCATTAGCGATGAAGGTACGGCGCTGCGCTTTCTGGATATTATTGATATCGAATCCGATCGGCTCTATCGGCTGATCAATGATATATTAATTCTCTCCGAAATTGAGCGCATGGATAAAGACTATGACAAGGAACGCGTTGAAGTGTGTGAGGTCATTGATGAAGTTGTCGATATGCTCAGCTTAAAGGCCGAGCAAAAGAACATTGGATTATCCGCAGAGATGGACGGCCCAATGACAATGCTCGGCAATCGGGACAGGGTTAAGCAAATGATGATTAACCTCGTTGACAATGCTCTAAAATATACGGAAGTTGGCGAAGTCAATATAAAAATTACCAGTACCGGCAATTGGATTAAAATTACGGTAAGCGATACGGGTATTGGTATCCCTGAGGAACATTTAAACAGACTCTTTGAGCGGTTTTATCGCGTAGACAAGGGGCGAAGCCGAAATCAGGGCGGCACGGGACTCGGGTTATCGATTGTAAAGCATATTGTGTTGCTCTATAAAGGCAAAATCAGTGTGACTAGCACGGTTAACGGTGGCACGACATTTGAAATACTGTTTCCGAAAGATATTGAACAATCGTAGAAAGCCTGTGCGTAACGGCACTAAAAAACCCCACACAGCGGGATCTGTAGATCCGTCGTGTGGGGTTTTTCATGTGTTCTCCCAGTAGAGATGAAACAGTGCTATTCAGGATTGTTTTAGTAATGGGTCACTTGTGTTCGATACCTGAGATGGGCGTATTTCTGAGTTATGGGTGCTATGCATCGTCAACGCCGTAGGGACAAAGTACCATATGCTTTAAACGACTTTACATAGAATTTACTTTACACTGATATCGGCATAACATAGTCGTGTTAAATTATGACTGTAATTAATTTTGAAAAAAAATTGGAGGGCATCATACAAATGAAAACATTAAAATCAGCTGGCATTTTGGCCATGATCTTGTTAATGGTATTTGCTTTAACAGCATGTGGGGGATCAACAGATAACGCTTCAGCGTCAACTTCGACTCCGGCGGCATCAACTGAATCAACTCCTGCTGAAACAACTTCAACTGAAGCGACGAGCGAACCGGCTCAGGCAGAAGAAATCACTGTAAACGTATCTGGCTCAACTTCAGTATTGCCATTGGCACAAGAAGAAGCAGATGCATTTGAAGCAAAATATCCAAATGTCCGTGTTAACGTAAATGGCGGCGGCTCATCACAAGGTGTTAAAGATGTTTCAGAAGGAATTTCTGATATTGGTAATACTTCTAGAAACCTGAAAGACAGTGAAAAAGAATTGAATTTGGTTGAACACGTTATTGCATACGATGGTATTGCAGTATCCGTACATCCAAACAACCCTGTAAGCGGCCTTACAAAAGAACAAGTTCAAGGGATCTTCAAAGGCGAAATCACAAACTGGAAAGATGTTGGCGGCAATGATCAAGAAATCGTCGTAATCAGCAGAGAAGACGGTTCAGGTACGAGAGGCGCATTCGAAGAAATTCTTAAACTCGAAGACGAAAGCGGAAGCCTTGTTTCAGATACTGCCCTTATTTTCAACGGCAACGGCGGCGTTAAAGCAGCACTTGCTTCAAAAGAAGATGCAATTGGCTACCTTTCACTTGGTGTTGTTGACGAGTCAGTCAAACCACTTGAAATTGACGGTGTTGGCCCATCTGTAGAAACAATCAAAGCTGGTGACTACCCAGTATCAAGACCATTCTTAATGAATACGCCACAAGATACAACTGAAGGCGCACAAATGTTCATCGACTTTATCTTAAGCGATGAAGGTCAAGCAATCGTAGAAGAAGGTTACATTACAGTAAAATAGTAGGACTGTCAATAAATGAGGGTCGGCAAGTTGCAAATGCAGCTTGCCGCTCTTAATGATTTTAAAGATAGGATGTTGATCAGGATGATTTTAGAGAACGAGCGAATAGAGCAAAGGGTGTTAAAGCCTATGAAAAAGATGAAATGGAGCGATATATTTGAGTGGCTCATCGAGCGCGTATTCTTTATTTGCGCAATGTTTGCCGTTTTTTCAGTAGCGGCAATCACAATCTTTATTTTTATTAAAGGCCTTCCGGCAATAAGAGAAATTGGCGTGCTGAATTTTACATTGGGCAGTAAATGGAAGCCATCAGCGAACTTATTCGGAATTTTGCCAATGATCGCGGGATCGATTTTTGCAACCATCGGCGCGATTGCCATTGGGGTTCCCGTCGGTATTTTTACAGCCGTTTTTCTGGCAGAAGTAGCACCGCCAAAAGTTGCGAATTTAGTCAGACCGGCAGTTGAGCTCTTAGCGGGTATTCCGTCAGTGCTCTACGGCTTCTTTGGCCTCGTCGTCATTGTACCGCTAGTATCCGATGTATTTGGCGGTGCTGGTTATAGTTTATTGACAGCGAGCTTTATATTGGGCGTCATGATTTTGCCCACGATTATCAGCTTGTCAGAAGCGGCACTTAGAGCTGTTCCAAACGAGTATAAAGAGGGTGCGCTGGCACTTGGTTCTTCACATATTAATGCCGTGTTTACGGTACTCATGCCTGCTGCGAAATCCGGAATCGTCGCCGCCATTATTTTAGGTGTCGGCAGAGCGATCGGCGAAACCATGGCAGTTATGCTTGTTGCCGGCAATACACCGCGTATTCCGGGCAGTATTTTAGATCCAATTAGAACCATGACGACAAACATTGCAATGGAAATGAACTATGCAGTTGATCTGCACTTTGATGCCCTCTTTGGAACTGGGGTTGTCCTGTTTGTCTTCATCATGATTTTAAACCTCGTCACTTATTTCTTTGTACACCGCAACACTGCGAAATAGGGAGAAGGTGACAGCATATGAAAACGAAAGATAGAATCTTAAAGAGTTTATTATATATTTCCACATTTGTAACGGTTGGTGTACTTCTTTGGATTATTGGGTATATACTCATCAAAGGTGTTGCACATATTTCGTGGGGTTTTTTAAGCACCAGTCAAACATCGGAGTATAATGGCATTTTGCCAATAATTATCAGTACGTTATACCTCGTTTTTCTCGGCGTCGTCGTGGCGACACCGATTGGTGTCTTTGCAGCGATTTACCTGACTGAGTATGCAAAGCAGGGTCGAATTGTCAAAGTGATCCGCTTTGCGACGGAGAGCCTTGGCGCTATTCCTTCCATCGTCTTCGGCTTATTTGGTCTTATTTTCTTTGTCGTTATATTGAGGCTGCAGCGTTCACTTGTAGCGGGTGCCTTAACGGTAACCATTATGGTATTGCCGACGATTATCCGTGCGACTGAGGAAGCGCTTAAATCTGTTCCAAGAGAATATCGTGAGGGCAGTTTTGCGCTGGGTGCATCTAAATTCAGAACCATCTTTAAAGTTATCTTGCCTTCGGCAATTCCGGGAATTTTAAGCGCAATTATCTTAACCATTGGGCGGATTGTCGGCGAGTCTGCCGCTGTATTCTTAACGGCGGGCATGGTGCCTAGAATGCCGAGAGGTATTTTCGATCCAGGTCGGACACTTTCTGTGCATATGTATATTCTTGCCAGTGAGGGGATTTCATTTGACGAGGCCTATGCAACGGCTGTGGTGCTTGTCGTCATCGTACTCATTGTCAATTTTGCAGCGAACAAAGCAGTTAATTTATTAAAGCGTTCCAGGATGGCATCGTAGCAATAAGGATGATCAAAGACAACTAAATGTTGTATGAACATGCAGGATCATATAAAATTAAACTAATAAAATCAATAAGGTGAAAAAATGGAGAATTTTAAATTCAAGGTGACGGACTTAGACCTTTTTTACGGCGAGTTTCAAGCGCTCAATAAAATAAATATGTCAATTAAAAGCCATCAGATTACTGCTTTCATCGGCCCGTCTGGTTGCGGAAAATCGACGTTTATCAAAACGCTGAACCGTATGAATGACTTGATTCCCGGTGTAAAAATCAATGGTGAAGTACTTTTGGACGGTGAGGATATCTATGCGTCAAAGCAGGATGTTATCACGCTTCGCAAACGTGTCGGTATGGTTTTTCAAAAACCGAACCCGTTTCCAATGAGTATTTACGACAACATCACTTATGGTCCGCGGACACACGGTATTAAACAACGGTCAAAATTGGATGAAATTGTTGAACGCAGTTTACGCCAAGCCGCTATATGGGATGAAGTAAAGGACAGGCTTAAAAAAAATGCACTGGGTCTTTCAGGCGGTCAGCAGCAACGTCTGTGCATTGCAAGAGCGCTTGCTGTGGAACCTGAGGTACTCCTGATGGATGAACCAACTTCGGCACTGGATCCAATTTCGACGATGAAAATTGAAGAGCTTGCAGGAGAACTAAAAAAGGATTATACCATTATTATGGTAACGCATAACATGCAGCAAGCCGGAAGAATTTCAGACAATACGGCATTTTTCTTAAATGGAGAAGTGATTGAATTCGATGAGACGGTAAACATATTCAACCATCCTAAAGATGAACGGACAGAAAATTATATTACGGGGCGTTTCGGTTGATGCGAAACTTACGGTAAAGAATAGACTAGGAGGTAATGTTTCCAATGTCATATAGGACAGCATTAGACAATGATTTGAGGACGTTGCACGTACAAATCATTAAAATGGGCACATTAATAGAAAAGAGTATCGACGATACCATCCAGGCTTTGATCCATCAGGACGTATCGATGGCACAGCAAGTAATTGATGGTGACGATCGATTTGACGATATGCAAATTCTCATCGAATCCAATTGCGTTTCGGTTATTGCAAGGCAACAGCCGGTGGCTTCAGATCTTCGAAAAATTACGTCAATCCTGAAAATTGTCACGGATCTTGAGCGCATCGCCGATCACTGTGCCGATATTTCAAAGCTCACACACCACTTGGCAAAAGAGAAGTATGTGAAGCCTCTGATTGATATCCCGAAAATGTCAAAACAGGTTAAAGAAATGCTGAAACTCACCATTGACTGTTATATTGATCTCGATGTTGAAAAGGGCAAGCGCATCTGTAAAGAAGATGATGTCGTGGACAATTATTATAAGAGTATTCGAGAAGAACTGGAAATGATTATGAAAGAACGCCCGGATACGGTAAGGCAGTGTATTGATTTCCTGTTGATTGCCAAATATCTGGAACGCATGGCCGATCATATTACCAATGTGGCAGAATGGGTAATTTACAGTGTTGAGGGCGAGCGGTATGAACGAACTGAATAAGCATTAAGGATATGGAGAGGCTGTGGCTTCTCCTTTTTCATTAATGTGAATAAAGATTAAAAAGGAGCGACTTAGTATGTCATATGGAAATGCTCACAAGCCTGATGCAGGCAAAAAACAGTTATATGAAAAATAATCCTTCGAGACGATATGGCAGGTTGGAGGAGTATGCTATAATGGAATATGACAATTAGAGGAGCGAGTGGCTGTGACATTTAAAATACGAAAATACATTTATTATATTGTGATTTTTATCATACTCTCGTCGGCATCCCTGTGGGCCGTACAGCATTTTTTTAATTTGGAAGTTGATTTCTCACGGCTATCAATGCCGCTTATTTCGGCGCTGTGCGCTATGGTGATTGTGTATGTCTTGCTGGATGCGCTACGATTTTACTGGATTCTTGGCATTATGGATATTCACTTGCCGTATTTTGAAATTGTTAAACTCGTGGTAATTGGAACGAGTGTCAGCAATATTACCCCCTTTTTGGCAGGTGGGAGTATTGCACAAATATACCTTTTAAATAAGCAGGGGATATCAATAGGGCGATCAACCGCTGCAACGTCTGTGCGGGCGGTGTTGGCATCAACCTTCTTTTTTTCTGTATTGCCGATTGTCTTTTATTATAATGCCGATATTTTAGGCGGATCATTTGAAAAAGTATCGCAGTATTTGCCTTGGATTACCATTGGCTATGCCATTTGGACGTCCATTATTATTGTGGTCAGTTTTCATCACACATGGCTTATTGGCAAATTGAAACATTTTGCAGGCAAAAGGAAAAATGCAGATCGATTGCTTCACTTTGCTGATGAAGCGAGCATTTTTTTAGACGGCATGCGTATTTTTCTAAAATCAGGCGTACGCAATATTGTCGGTGCGCTATTGACGACCTCTGTCCATTTCGTCTTTGTTTTTTTGTTTTCTGTGGTGATTGTGGGTTTTTTAGGCTATCAAATAGCGCCCTATCAGACGGCGGCATATCAGATGATGGCGCACTTTGTCATGTATTTTGGTTTTACGCCAGGCGCATCGGGATTTGCAGAAGGCAGTTTTGCCTATATTTTTTCTAAAATTGTCCATCCTGACGATCTTGCGCTGGTTGTATTTTTATGGCGATTCAGTACCGTTTACGTTATTACAGTGATTGGATTTATTGTTTTATTAGTTGAGGTTTATCGACACCGCATAAGGAGCAGCGAATGAAAGTATATTTAGACAACAGTGCCACCTCATTTCCAAAGCCGCTCGCAGTTGAGCATGCTGTAACACAATGGTTTCGGGATGGCTATGGCAATGTCAGCCGCAGCAGCGGCTCAGGTACTCGGCAGCTGGAACGCCTTGTTTACGAAACACGGGAAGCGCTATCGACACTTTTCAATTTTCCTGATTTGGATCATATTGTGTTTACAAAGCATATTACGGAAGCGTTGAATATTGTTATTTTTGGCTTTCTAAAAGCGAAGGATCACGTCATTGTAACGGGTGTTGAACACAATGGTGTGATTAGACCGCTGGAGGCATTGAAAAATCGCATTGGCATTACATATACAACGGTACCGGTCAGTGCACTTGGGGTTATTGATCTGGCGGCACTTGAACAGGCCGTAAGGCCGAATACGAAATTAATCATCAGTACACACGCTTCAAATGTTACGGGGGATGTGATGCCCATTGAAGCGATTGGCAAAATTGCATCGAACAAGGGCATTGTCTTTATGGTAGACAGTGCACAGACGGCTGGTGTTCTGCCGATTGACATGCAGGCGCAGCATATTGATCTGTTGGCGTTTACAGGCCATAAAGGGCTTATGGGGCCTCAGGGTATTGGCGGGCTCCTCATACGTCCCGCGCTGGTATCGCAGATTGAGCCGCTTATTTATGGCGGCACAGGCAGTTATTCAGAACAATTGAGCCAGCCTGATACCATGCCGGACAGATATGAGAGCGGGACCCTTAATTCTCTGGGGATCGTTGGCTTGCATGCTGGCATTAACACCATACAGAAAATCGGACTGGATCGTGTTTTAGAGCATGAGCAGCAGCTGATTCGCATACTTCAGGAAGCCTTTCAGCAGGATTCACGTGTTCGGCTGATTGGCAATTCTGATTATACAAAACGGGTTGGCGTCCTGTCGATGCAGTTTTTAACCATTGACAATGCGCTGGCTGCTTATGAACTCAGCAAACAGTTTGGCATTAGCACGCGCGTGGGACTGCATTGTTCGCCGCTTGCACATCAGGCTTACGGCACATACCCGTCCGGAACGGTAAGATTTAGCACCTCATTCCTCAACACCGTTGAAGAATTGCAATATGCGGTGGCGGGGATCAAAGAAATTTTAGCTCAAGTCTAAATTTTAAAGGGTTTGGCCTATGAAATCGAGAATAATTCAGTATAATAGTACTAAGAAATATTGGAGGCAAACGGATGATAAAAGATGAAACGGTAATGGCATCAAACTTTATACACAATATTATTGATTCGGACTTGGAGACGGGGAAAGTCAAGTCAATCTGTACGCGCTTTCCGCCTGAGCCCAATGGTTATTTGCACGTTGGACATGCCAAGGCGATTCTAATAAATTATTTAACGGCAAAAAAATACGGCGGTCGTTTTAACCTGCGATTTGATGATACCAATCCGGTTAAAGAGGATGTTGAATACGTAGAATCCATTAAAGCGGATATCAAGTGGCTTGGCTGTGAATGGGACGGCCTTTATTATGCATCAGATTACTTCGGCGATATGTACCGTTACGCGATGGAACTCGTGAAAAAGGGCCTTGCCTTTGTAGACGATCAAACAGCGGAAGAAATCCGTGAAACACGCGGTACGCTGACGGAAACGGGTACGCCGTCGCCTTACAGAGACCGTTCAATTGAAGAAAATGTCAAACTGTTTGAGCAAATGCGCGAGGGCGTTTTTGAAGACGGTGCAAGGGTTTTAAGGGCAAAAATAGATATGAACAGTCCAAATATCAACATGCGTGATCCTGTCATTTATAGGATTGCCCGTGCAACACATCACAATACAGGCGATGAATGGTGCATTTATCCAATGTACGATTTTGCCCATCCTATTGAAGATGCTCTAGAGGGTGTGACGCACTCACTTTGCTCACTGGAATTTGAAGATCATCGACCGCTTTATGACTGGGTGCTCGAGCATTTAGATGACTATAAAGTTGAAAGACCTCAGCAAATTGAATTTGCAAAGCTCTATATTGCGGATTCCGTTCTCGGTAAACGCTATTTGAAAAAACTCGTTGACGATGGCACGGTTGAAGGATGGGATGATCCGAGACTCGATACCATCTCCGGGATGCGCAGACGCGGTATGACGCCAAATGCCATCAGGGATTTTGCAGAGCGCATTGGCGTTGCCAAGAGCAATTCCATTGTCGATCGCGCGCTTTTGGAGCATTGTATTCGGGATGATTTGAAAGAAAGCGTCAAACGAAAAATGGGCGTTCTCGACCCGATAAAACTCACGATTGTCAATTATCCTGAAGGTGAAATAGAATGGCTTGACGATGAAGATAATCCGGATAACCCTAACATGGGTGAACGCAAGATTCCATTTGGCAGAACGCTCTATATTGAACGCGATGACGTCATGGAAAATCCGCCAAAAAAATACCATCGGTTTTATGTCGGCAATGAAGTGCGACTTCGAAAAGCGTATTTTGTAACCTGTACGGAAATTATCAAAGATGCAGAGGGGAATATTGCTGAAATCCTCGGTACGTATGATCCTGCGACGAAGAGTGGTACGGGTTTTACGGAGCGAAAGGTGAAAGGCACCATTCATTGGGTTTCAGCATCGCATGCAGTACCTGCGACGGTTAGACTTTATGAAAATTTGGTAAAACGCGAAGTGGAAGGCGATGAAAACACGCCGCTTATCTACAATGAGGATTCGATTCAAGTGATGGCTAACTGCATGCTTGAGCCGAGTTTTAAAGAAATGGCACCTGGTGAACGCGTACAAATGCTGCGCCACGGTTACTTTATTGCTGATGCAAAATTATCGACTGATGAGACCTTGGTGTTAAATCGCATTGTCTCGCTTAAGAGCTCGTATAAACCCAAATAGGCTCATGGCGGTGAACAAATGTCGGTGCTAAGAAGATTTTGTTAGTGCAGCATCAGGGTAACACACCTGTTTTTTTAAATGACTCAAATCGATGAAAGATAATTATTAAGCCAGTGAAACGGCAGCGATTAGTGCTGCCGTATTGCTGGCTTTTGCAATTTAAAGGTGCTGTGAATGCTTTGTCAAACTTTTTGCTTAGGACATTTGTGACTTTTCGCTTGTTTGGGTAGGCATAAATGGGGAAAAAAAGTATAATGGAAGCATAGTGATAAAGGAGGCTACGATGGAAAGAAGACAGGCCAAACGCGTTAGAAACCTTGGCGAAATTGAATCATACAGTTTTCAAGGTGACAATCGACTGGTTGAGATCAATCGCCCCAATATCATCTCTCTAAAAGACATATCCACAGGTGGTTTGGGGATACAGAGCGCGACAAAGTTTGAGGCGGGAACAACGCTGAGCATTGATTTGATTATTAACGAAACGAGCTTTGTCGTCATTGGGCGCATTGTATGGTGTCGTGAAAACGGCATTCATTATGATTGTGGTTTACGGCTTATTTATATACCGGATGATTTGGAAAACATTATTGATGCCTATGACGAAGAAGTGAATCCATACATTAATTAGATGAGGAGGCTATTGATGAAAAGAGCAGAACAGCGCATTGAAGATACATGGGACCTATCGGATCTCTACGACAGTTTAGAAGCATGGGAAGCGGCATTTTTAGAGGTGAAGGCGCTGGCCAAGACTTTTAAGGCCTACAGCGGACGCCTCTACGAATCGGCAGAAATACTATACGAGGCAATTCAAGCAAAGGAGCATGCAGAGCGCACGCTTTCCAATGTTATGACTTATGCGCGTTTAAAACATGATGAAGACACCAAAAATGCCGTTTATCAGTCGCTTGCGACACGTGTAGAGGCATTGGCTTCTGAATATGGCGAAATGACGGCTTTTTACGCACCGGAACTCATGGCAGGCGAATATGCAAAAATTGAGGCATTCGTTGAACAATATGCACCACTTGCCGTTTATCGCTACTATTTTGAATCGCTTTTCAGGAGCAAGCCGCATATACGTTCTGAGGAAATCGAACATTTGTTGGCACAGACAGAGGAAATGGCTTCAGGTGCCAGCAATGCTTACGGCATGCTGCTCAACGCCGATATGACCTTTGAAGATGCCATTGACAGTGAGGGCAACGCGCATCCGATTACAAATGGCAGTTATATTCCTTTGATGATGCGTGAAGATCGTGAGCTTCGAAAAGATGCCTTTACAAAGTACTATGCCAATTATAAGGCACATATCAACACGTTTGCAGCGCTTTTGCAGACGGAAGTGAAGAAAAATATTTTCTATGCCAAGGCGAGGGGGTTCAAAAGTGCACGCGAAGCGGCGCTCTTTGACAATCATATCCCGGTGACTGTGCCCGATGCACTGATTGAAGCAGTGCACGGCAAACTGGATCGTTTTTATGAATACATGAAGCTCCGAAAGGACGTGTTGGGCTATGATGCCCTACACTTGTACGATATTTACAATCCCATCGTTGAAAGCGTCGATTTTAAAGTAACCTATGATGAAGCGCAGGAAATGACGCTAGGCGCATTAAAACCGCTGGGTGAGGCCTATGGTGCAGTCGTTGAAGACGCTTACAAATCTCGATGGATAGATGTCTATGAAAATGAAGGCAAACGCAGTGGTGCGTATTCATGGGGAACATATGATTCCAGGCCGTATATTCTCCTCAATCATAAGGATAATGTTGATTCGATGTTTACGCTGATTCATGAAATGGGTCACTCCATGCATTCGTATCTGACGCATCAGACACAGCCTTTTGTCTATGGCCATTACAGCATTTTTTTAGCGGAAGTAGCATCGACGACCAATGAGGCACTTTTAAATGACTATTTGATGAAGACCATTAAAGATGAAGGCCGGAAAAAATATATTGTCAATCACTATTTAGAACAGTTCCGCGGCACGATTTTCAGACAGACGATGTTTGCAGAATTTGAGCGCGATATACATGCGACGGTAGAAGCCGGCGGCGCGCTGACAGCTGAATACCTCTGCAGTCATTATTTGGAACTGAATCGCAAGTATTTTGGACCAGATGTGGTCATTGATGATGCGATTCAATACGAATGGGCGAGAATTCCGCATTTTTATTATGATTTTTATGTGTATCAGTATGCGACGGGTTTTTCTGCAGCAATTGCTTTGTCGGACCGTATTATAAATGAAGGCAAAACTGCGGTAACGGCATATCTTGATTTCTTGAAGAGCGGTGCTTCAGATTCGCCAATTCCAATTTTAAGACGTGCCGGTGCCGATATGGAGACAGAGGTACCTGTCGGTGAAGCGTTAAACCGCTTTGCCGAAGTGGTTAATGCCTTTGGTGAACTTGTTAAGAATGCGTAAAGTTAGGGGTGTACATTGCTTTTTATTAAAAATGCTGTACAATGATATTACTACAGTAACAGAGTAGGTAAAATGCGTTAAGTGTTAGGGAATGGGAAGTTGTCCCTAAACGAAAGACGAAGTGTCTGCGGTATTTTACTGCGTCCGCTGTTGCATTATAATGATTGCTCATTGGTAATGTAATGGTTGGAATTTTTCTATTGAAAGGAGCGTTTTATCGTTATGAACCGTAACGGAAAATTCCAAATTGCAACAGATACACTGGTTAAAGCGGGATTGCTTGCAGCAATTAGCATCGTCCTCACCAGAGTATTTTCGATTATGATTCCACTGGGTGGCATCCCTGCATTGAGACTGGGATTTGGAAGTCTGCCGATTATGATTGCAGGTCTTTTGTTTGGCCCGATCGTCGGGGGGCTTACCGGTGTCGTCGCGGATTTAATCGGCGTTATGTTAAATCCTATGGGCGGGTCATTTTTTCCAGGCTTTACGCTTAGTGCTGCAATGAACGGCATTCTAGCGGGCTTATTGTTTCAAACGTTTAAAATTCATAAAAAAAAATTGAACTACAACATTGCTAATGCAATTGTGATCCTAATGTTCTTGCTGATTGTCATTGGCATTATGGTCGTCTATGGCGTCATCACATTTGAAAACGGCAAACCTGTTTATTCAGAACCCGTGGCACTCTTTGTGATCAGCATTGCCTTTATCATGTCGATTATTTTTATGCTGATTCCTGCTGTGCAGCCTAAGAAGCTTAAACTGCAACAGGCTGTTTACGGCTATGATAAAATTGCGTTTGCCGTAACGCTCGATTACCTTGTGATCAGCCTTGGCATGAATACGCAGTGGCTGAGCATGATGTATGGCAAAGGGGCACTCGCCTTCTTCCCGGGGCGTATTGTTGCGGCAATTGCGATTATTCCAATATACACCTTTATTCTATTTACGTTGTCTCGTCT
>JASUSA010000094.1 GCA_030446305.1 Clostridiales bacterium
GTTCGTACTTTTCAATGGCTTGGTTCATTGCGCTCTTTTTCCAAAATCATTTCTTTCATGATTTTTTCAAAATACTACTTGACTATTATTAGCTGGTCTGTAAATATCGTGTTCATTCAAAGACCCTTTACAATGAGTTTAACACCCTCAATTGCTAAAATTTCAACATTTGCCTCAACATCAATCAGTTCGCCGTCTACACTCTTTGCCGTCCATATCTGTCCGTTTACTTTGACAAGCCCCGTCTCATGCGGTCCAATGATCTTGGTGACATAAGCACGCTGGCCAATCAGTGCATCCGTATTCGTTTTATTTTTGCCAATTTTCAGCACGCGTTTCGCTATAGGGCGCGTGTAAATCAGCAAAATCAGCGCAACAATGATGAAAACGACAATTTGAACAAAAAGATTAAAACCCATAACTGCGGCTACGAGGGAAGCCAAAGCTCCCACGGCAAACCAAATGGAGGTCAGTCCAAGCGTTGCAGCTTCTAACAGCGTAAAGACGATGATCATCACTGCCCAGGCAATTGTTTCATAGCTTGTAAACATAGTTGTCCCTCCTTATCAAATACCATCCCAAGCTTTTAATGCCATGTTCAATCATGTATAATAATGCTAGGAATATCTTTACTCTTATTATACGCTTTTTATGCCGTCAAGATATTAAAAAACGCTTAAGAAAGCGTCAACTTTAAGTGAATATAACGCTTTAAGCGCTCCATCCCAGTATGGATAGATGTCTCTTAGCTCAAAGGGGAAGGCTTGTTATGCAAAAAAAACTAATACCCTATGTGATACAGGTTATTATTTCAATAATCGTCGCAAATTTCACCTATGCTGTCGTCAAATGGTTTGGCCTTGACAATGCGCTCTCTATTAAATTATTCTTTGTTGCCACCTATCTGATCCTGTATATTAGTTATGCCAGGACTTTTAAACGGATTAACAAAGTCATCCTAGAGAGTCTAACCGAAATCGAATCCGTCTTAGCCATTAAATCCGAGACACAGGATCATCAGCGCATTCAAGACAATAAAAACAAGTCTTTGCTCATGTCGCGTATCGAACAACTTCTGTTCTATATTCATACAGCACAGGACCATATG
This sequence comes from Clostridiales bacterium, assembly GCA_030446305.1. Classification (GTDB taxonomy): domain Bacteria; phylum Bacillota; class Clostridia; order Peptostreptococcales; family Acidaminobacteraceae; genus Fusibacter. Next base: position 1,109 of record JASUSA010000094.1, read on the forward strand.
ACAGCACTCGAAAAAATTACCGATGCAAAATCAAAAACACTGGAAACCATTACCAAAGTTAGTCATCAATACTTGGAACACGATCATGTTACCGACTATTATCATCTTATTTTAGCCTCTGCCATTCAGGTCATTGAGAATGCCAGCAAAGGGAGCATCCTCGTCTTGGATCCTTCAACAAACCGCTATAAATATCAGACGTGTGTTGGCTATGATCTGGAAATTCTAAAAAATGTCGACTTTTCTTTGGAACAAACATTTTTAACAGAGTATACAGAAGAAGGCGCCAACATTGTTTCCAGCATTGAGAATCACGATCGCGCGGTATTGTCTCCACAGCAATATGCTTTGATTAAAGAAGCTGGCGGGCTCGAAATTTTCGATGTTTTAAGTGCGCCGATTTTTATTGACGGCGTTCTCTATGCCATTCTCAACATCGACAGCGATCAGCCCAATGCATTCGACAACATTGATCTTCAGCTCATTCAGTTTTTTACAGCACAGATCTCGCTGGCGCTTAAAAACAAATTTCAAATTGAAGAAACCGTAAAACTGTCAAAATACGATCGGCTTACCGGCGTCTATAACCGGAATTATCTTGAACAATACCTTCAAAAGCAATATGGCGACACCCTAAAAAGTTATGATATCTACACCCTCGTCTTATGCGACCTCGATAATCTAAAGGTCGTTAACGACACCTATGGTCACAGCGCCGGTGATGAAGTGTTAAAAGCTTTTGCGGCAATGTTGACCTCTGAAATCCGCGCAACTGACTTTCTTGCCCGTATAGGCGGCGACGAATTTGTTATTCTTTTTAATCAAATGAACCATCTACAAACGGCTCAGCGCATGGAGACAATCTTTGAAGCGAGTCAAAACCGAACCATTACTTATAATGGCAATACCCTGTATATTCGCTTTAGTTACGGCATTGCTTCTTCACCTGATGATTCAATGGTCTACAGTATTTTACACAAAATTGCCGACCAACGTATGTACGATTTTAAAAAGACACATAAGCATTTCGATGAAAATACACATTAAAATGGCATCGTTTTTGCGATCAAACAGGTGTTTGCCCACATATCCACAATTTTATCCACAATTTTGCACACGGTCTGTTGAAAGACGCAAATCGCGTTGGATAACCTTTGGATAACTATTAGACTAATGTGGAAAAGCCGTCATTCGGTGATCTTCAAAGATCACAGCATGACGGCTTTTTATCTCTCTTAAAAATATTTTTATTCAGTTGGAACCGATTTATTCACCATTTCTAATTGTCAAAAGAAAATAAATCATCGCCTTCGTTGAATTATGCGATGTCTTCATCAGCATACTGTCTTAAAATGGCATCTAAAATTTTAGGCACATTGTGCACCACATCCGGCAAATAGACGCGCTCTGTCTTTAAGTGCAGATCTTTTCCCCACGGCCCTATATTGACGACCGCCATATCAAGCCGCGACAACGCTTCAAAATCAAGGGCATACGATAACCCAAGGCTTGGGCAGTTTGCAGTAATGCGTCCATAGTCTACAGAACCGCCGGAACAATAACTGAGATCCGCAATTTTTTGAAAGTAGTGTTTGAGCTGATGCTGAAATCCCTCTGTTTCTGCGACACGTTCAATAACCGGCAGCAGTTCCCGCTCAAAGTATTCTGTACTGTCCACTGCTGGATAGATTGGCGGCATTAGTGCGATCACCACAGAAGGTCCTTTTATTTCAGCTTTTTCCATTAATCGCTTAACCACTGTCGCCGTAAAATCATAGTCGTCAACAAAGGTTTCATCACGCCACATTGCGGCAATAAAAGCCTTGGCGTCAAACGTTTCAGGCAATCGCTCATAGAGTTCCTCTAGAAAGAGCACTTCAAATTTAAACTCTCGACAGCATTGATAACTCGGCATCAGCTGCTTTCGCAAGTATTCGTTGAGAGAATAATTAAGCTGATTGATCGCATCCTCAACAGACCAAACACATAGCGATTTCAACTGTTCAAATTTTTGTTCAAAATTATTTTTTAAGAATGTCCAGTTAAAAAAACCTGCAACATATTCCGGCGTCGTCACATCATAAGCAGGCTTCAGGTCTCTGAGCCCCAAAAAACTCGGCGGTGTCGTCATCTCGCGGTATTTCACATCGCTCATTTCAGTGTTGAGATCTACCGCCTTTACAATTTCAGTCATAATGGTAATGGCATTAAATCCCGCGTATATATCACCGGCATGTGTCTGAATCCCGCGCGCCATAATCATCGGCATAATCTTCCCGGCAGCACCGGCATAGGTTGTAAAAGCACCGGATTCATCTCGATCGTGTGGCTCTGATAAGATTGCCAGCGGCATCGTTAATTTGAACCGTCTTTTAAGCTCATGTATTAATTGAATAGCACTTCGCATGCCAACGGATAATTTTTCTTCGTCCGGTACGGAAAGCCATAAAATATTGGGATAAGCTTCTTGCGTTTGGCTGAGTTCCTTGAGCAAGACAAGTTGTATTGCAAGTCCCGCCTTCATATCACAGCTGCCGCGCCCAAATAGCCAATCCTCATCTTCAAGATCATCACAGGCAATTCCCTGTTCGATAAATGCTTTTCGCAGCATATCCGGTGAAAAAGCCAATGGTTTAAATGACTGGAAATTATCAGTCGTGACAACATCGCAGTGTCCAAACATCAATACCGTCTCTTTTGCCCCCTTGTCTACATACCCCCATAGAATACTTCGCTCCGCCAAGTCATTGGGAATGGCATAGAGTCCCACATGTTCTGGATTTGCCATGAAATACGGCCATTGAACCAATTCTTTATGTAATACTTCATTAAAGTGTTTTTCGCCTTCTGTTGTGACTTCACTGTTGAGTGTCACCAGTTGTTTTAATCGATTGATCATTATATCGCCAAATTCGTTGCGCATCGTATCATCCTCGTCTTCTCGAATCCATTTCGAAGTCTTTCCATCTATCTTAACACATTTTAGGTAGCATTTTAACCCTTTACACTTTGCTGATAAAAGTTTTTATCTAAGGTATTTTGTACCATATTCATTTTGCTGAATAACGTCTAATCTGGTATAATCCTCTTGAATGCATCATCATAAAAACGGACAGACGATGATGACGGACAATTGATGAAAGGGGTACACTTTGAAAAAAGTTATGCTGATCTGCGATGGCGGCTGTTCCGGAAACGGAAACGAATCAAACTTAGGCGGCTGGGGCGCCGTACTCGTCTACGGACCACACGTCAAAGAACTCTATGGCGGCGCAACATCGACAACAAACAATATTATGGAACTGACAGCTGCCATTGAAGGCCTCAGCGCATTAAAATCAACGGATTTAGAAATTGAAATATTTTCAGATAGCGCTTATGTCGTCAATTGTTTTAAAGAAAAGTGGTATATCAAATGGCAAATGAACGGTTGGGTTAATGCGAAAAAGGAACCCGTTGAGAATCAGGCGCTTTGGGAAACGCTCATATCACGCGTTCAAACGTTTAACAAGGTTGCTTTTTATAAAATTAAAGGCCATTTGAATGTGGATAAACCTGCTGACGTCCGCAAATGGTTTGAGAAGTTCAACAAAGACAACAAACTACAGTACAGCCTCGAAGATTTTCTCAAGATCGTTGAATACAACCATCTCGCCGACGCATTGGCTAACAAGGGCATTGATGAAAACAGAGTTTCGTAAGTATTCGGCAAAAAAATAAAGGACCCCGCTACGGGTCCATTATTTTTTTGTGGTAGCATTTCATCTCGTCCTATGTTTAAAGGCCGATGCTTAATAATTTGTCTCTTTAAGTTCAAAATGTGACTGATCGTGCAAGCAGCAAGGGCAAACGCCTGGCGCTTCAGGTCCTTCATGCACATAACCACATTTATCACATTTCCATCGAACAGGCTCTTCTTTTTTGAAGACAACTTCTTTTTCAACGTTGTCTGCAAGCTTTAAGTATCTGTTTTCATGTTCTACTTCTGCTTTTGCAATCATTTCAAATGCAACAGCTACTTTTGCAAATCCTTCTTCCTTTGCAACGCGCGCAAATTCAGGATAGAGTTCTGACCATTCTTCATTTTCACCCATTGCAGCCGCTTTTAGATTCTCAAGTGTTGTCCCAACTTTTCCAGCTGGATACATTGCTGTTATTTCAACATCGCCGCCTTCTAAGAAACTAAAGAAGCGCTGTGCGTGCACACGTTCATTGTCTGCTGTTTCTAAAAATAATTTAGCGATTTGTTTATAACCATCTTTATCTGCCTGTTTTGCAAACATTGTATAACGGTTTCTCGCTTGTGATTCGCCTGCAAATGCTTTGAGCAAGTTTTGTTCTGTCTTTGTCCCTTTAATTGATGCCATAATACATACCTCCTAATTAGAAAAAATTTCTTATGCGCCCACTGTTGGTGGGGCAAAAACACGTGTTGCCATTTCTCTGTCTAACATGAGCATACCGTGTCCTTCGCCATTTATCCAATTCAGTTCATTGAGAATTTGCTCTGCAGAGCCCTCTTCTTCGACCTGCTCGTCGATGAACCAAACCATGAGATTTTGTGTTGCACGATCTTTTTCAGTTTCTGCCAGATCAGCAATATCATTGAGCAATGATGTCACATGTTTTTCATGTTCCAGCGTATGTTCAAATACTTCAATTGCATTTTTCCATTCTGTTTGCGGCTTTTCAATCGCCTCTAAAACAACGCGACCGCCCCGTTCACTCAAATAAGTGAAGAAACGCATTGCGTGAAACTGTTCTTCTTCAAATTGTACCTTCATCCAGTTGGCAAATCCCGGCAAATTAATGCTTTCGAAATATGCGGACATGGACAGGTACAAATAAGCAGAGTATAATTCTGCATTAATCTGTTTGTTGATAATTGCTTCGAGTTTAGGTTTTATCATTCAAATACCCCCTTTCATAATTTCAGAGTTTAGTATCGGAATACTAAACTCTGTCAATAGGCAAATAATGATTAAAGTTCATTTTTCCACAATCCGTGAAGGTTGCAGTATTCTCTAGCCATAATCGCTTTTTCGTCTGTTTTAAAAATCGCTACCGGTTCGTCGCCAGGTTTTAAGAATGTAATCAGTGTTTCAGATGCTGTAACGAGTTCAATCCATTCAATGTAATGCTCATCTTTCATTGGATGAAGTGTTGAACCGACTGTTACTTTATAACCGCCTGGGATCGTTTCAATAACGGGTACGTGTTTTTCAGTTGCTGAATCCGCTGATTTTTCTTCAAGAAGATTCATTTCCTGTCCACAGCATACCAAAGTACCGCCGCCTACATGTGTTACTTCTACGATATTGCCGCAAAGGGCACATTTGTATACATCTAATTTCTTCATTGTTCCTCTACCTCCTTGAGTTTGTGATTACAGTGTTCGCAAAGGCCATAATAGAATAATTGCCGCTCCATGATATCGAATCCTTCGAGCGCATCAACATCTGCCGTTTGATCCGCCATTTCGAAATCGTAGACCTGATGACACTTATAGCACTTAAAATGTCCATGCATTCTAATCTCCGCATCAAATCTCACTTCGCGTTCATCAATCGTAATGGCCATTGCAATGCCCTTATCAATAAATACTTTCAGCGTATTATAAACCGTAGTTTTGGACAACGTTGGTATATCTGGACTAAGAGCACTGTAAATGACGTCCACGGTAGGATGCTCTTTGCTGTTTTTTAAAAATTCATAAATTTTGACCCTTTGGTATGAAGGCTTAATATCATGAGATTTCAAAAAATCTCCTACAGTCACGGTCATCATTTTCTCCTCTTATAATTCAAATCCTTAAGCTACCGGTTCAAACATGTCTTTGCCAACACCGCAAAGTGGGCAAACCCAATCTTCTGGAATATCTTCAAAAGCTGTTCCCGGTGCAATGCCACCATCCGGATCACCTACTGCCGGATCATAAATATAGCCACATGCTGTACACTCATACTTCATAATAATACACTCCTCTTTTCAATTATTTTGCTGAATAATAGCATCGCTTCGGAGAATAGATCTCCTCTGACTTCTTAAGCACCTTAATTGCCTTATCGACGTCAGTCTTATCTACAGATAACTTCTCAGCAATTTCACCAGGTCTCATTGGTTCGCTGGTTTTAAGAACCTCGATAATTCTTGCTTCAAGTGACATAACTTTTCTCCGTTCTCAATTTGTAACGATTACAAATTGATATTAACACAATAAATTCTTTGTGTCAACGGGCGCTGAAAGATATTTTTTTAATGGCATTTAACCAACTGGTACTCTTATACCCACTTTTATTTTAACTTTAAACTTATTTTCAAACAATTAATTTTTAAAATTTTGATAAGATTCCGATATAAATGGTATATAAGTACTGTGCACGAGTATAAAAATAATATTATAATAAATATGATATGATAAATTTGGAGGTAAATACAATGAAAAATAAAGTTATTATTATCGGAAACGGCGCTGCAGGCATCTCAGCTGCAGAATCAATCGTCGCTCAAAAATCACTTGTGGAAGTAACGGTGCTCACCAATGAAGATTCAACTGCCTATTTCAGACCCATGCTCTCAGAATATCTGTCAATGGACGAACTGCCAAAACGCTTCTTCCTACACGATGACGCTTGGTATGCTGAACAAAACATTATGCTTCGAAAAGGCGTTCAGGTTTCTCGCATTGACACCACAGCCAAACAAGTTATATTAAGCTCCGGTGAAACATTGGTCTATGACAAGCTCATTCTCGCTGCCGGAAGTTATAATTTTGTTCCGCCTTTTCCAGGTGTTGACTACACAAACGTCTATAATCTCAGAACATTGGCAGATGCCAATGCCATTCGGTCACAAATTGCCAAAGGCAAAAAAGCCGTCGTCATAGGCGGTGGGCTTTTAGGTCTGGAACTTGGCTGGCAGCTTATTCAAGCCGGTCTTGAAGTATCCGTTGTCGAAATGATGGATCGCTTATTACCAAGGCAACTCGATCATGAAGCTTCTGAAATTTTTATGGAAAAAGTATTGGCTACCGGCATGAAAGTCCTCACGGGGGTTGGCACCAAGTCTATAGAAGGCAATGGCAATACCGCAACCGGCGTCATGCTGGATAATGGTGAAACCCTGCCGGCAGATCTCGTCTTTGTCTCCATTGGCATCCGCGCCGATATAAAACTGGCGCAAACAGCGGAACTCAAGACCAATCGGGGCATTCTCGTCAACTCCAATATGGAGACCTCTGCCGCTGATATTTACGCTTGCGGCGACTGTGCAGAATTCGATGGTATTAACTATGCCATCTGGCCGGAAGCACTGGCACAGGGAAAAACAGCAGGGCTCTCTGCCATCGGCATTCACCAGCCTTATGAAACAGTTATACCATTCAATATTTACCACGGCATGAATTTAAGACTGTTTTCCATGGGCGATGTCAGCGAAGGGGATGATGTTGCCATTAAAAGCAATTGCAATAAAGAAGCCTATGAAAAATACTTTTTCAAAAACGGCAAGATCGTCGGCGGCATTTTGCTTGGCAACATCGCAAAATCTGCAAAGCTTAAAAAGGCCATTGCAGAGGGTTTGTCACAAGATTCCTTTGATTTGTAAAGAACCGCATACACGCTTCTTTGAAATCTCATCAGAATCACAGCTTGAAAACATCGGTTAAATATCAAGAGGCGACTTCTTTTCAACCTTAACAGGTTT
>JASUSA010000036.1 GCA_030446305.1 Clostridiales bacterium
GGGATAATATACGTAAAGCCGTTTATTTTATAGGCGTTGCCGCCGTCTTCATTGATAACGATCACGGGAACGGCCATGCTGTCCACACCATAATCGTCAACGAGGTTTTTAATGCTCGCCGGCACCTTTATGGTGATGCTCGTGCCGTCAAGTGCCACATAGGTATCTGCCGTTGGCACCACCACTGAGTCAATGTAGACGCGCGCGCCGTCTTCAAATCCCGCCCCGCTGATCGTCACATAATAACCGCCGTCTGTGGACCCTTTATCCGGCACGATTGTAGTGATCGCAGGCGTTGACGTTGCTTGTGTGATATAGTAAAACCCTTCCGTATCGGTCTTGCTGTCATTCTTCGTATCGGGGTTGGTAACCGTAAGATCCTTATAGCCCCTGCCCGTTGCAATATAAGGCACTTCAAACATGAGCTGGGTTTTGGAAATAACCGTTACGCGCTTGCCGCTGATATTGCCGTTGGCATCCACCGCATAAGGCGTCTTCATGATAAGCGACAGCGTCCCAACCGTTATGCCTGTAGCAGTCGTTGAAACAGCTGATGACATGCCCGTTGACGTCGAAGCAATAATATTGCCGGTACTGTTAACAGACAGTGTATACGACTTGTCCTTGCCGTTTGTCAGAATGGCTTGGCCATTAAAATTTCGGGATAACGTAAAGTATTCTGACCCGCTGTAAAGAATCACCGCCTCCGTATAGTCAGCGAGCCCTACGGATTTTACGGCATCGGTTGATTCATCAACGCGCACCAAGTGATTATCCATGGTCACTTCAAACATCGGCGTCCCATTAATGGCGATCGTATCCACTCCGAAAGCATCCAGCGTCTGTGTCACGGTTCCCAGCGAGTTGCCATCTGAATCATAAGCATATAAAACACCGCCTACATACTGAAAACTGTAGACTTCACTTTCTGTATAAATAGCAGGATTGTGATAGGCATCATTGCCAAAAGTCGCCACAGAAGAATCTGCCGCGCTTCGAACCACGGTATTCTCATAAAAATCGGAGAATTTGGCCTTGCCAGAATCATTGTAAATGACATTTTCTGCCGCAGGTACCGTGTAATCGACAAAATCAATGTTGCCATAGGCATCTGTGTGATAGCTGTTTACTTCTTGATCATCTAAGAGGACGCGCGTGCCCATCAGCCGATAGGCATTGATGCCGATTTCAGATGTCGCCGTCGGGTCTGTTTTTAAAAAGTTATCACCATTGACCACAACCAGTGTGCCATAGCTGCCTCGAACCGGCGAAAAATTAGTAATGCTGGGCGCTTCGTTAAAAGTCGTCACGTAGGTAAAATCCGAAACCGCCATACCGCCGCTTGGATTCATCAATTGAAGCTGTGTCGTGCCTTCACGCCCCGGCGGTGCTGTAAAGGTAATGACCATCTTCGTTCCCGTATTGTCCAGATCGCGGGTAAAATCCGTAATGCTCTCGCCATCGAGATTGACAACAATGCCATCTTGGAAATTTGATCCCGTAATGGTAACCGTTTCACCGCCATCAACGGTGACAATGCTCGGTCTAACGCTCTCAATGACCGGAATATCCGTCGTTTTAATAAATTCAAAATAATCCGATTTAATAGATGATTTCCCATATGCCAGTGAATCCCGTGTCGGGTTCGTAATTTGAAGGTGCTTGATTCCCGCATCGGCAATAAGCGTACTCGTTGGCGCCGTAATAATGATTTTCGTCCCCAACTGATTATTGCTGGTGCCGTCAACCACTTCGTTATCGTCGTTCAACACCGTCATTACCATTTGAATGGGATTACCTTCACTGTCTCTGAGGATGTATTCTGTCGTTCCGGTTTCGTCCGGTTTGTATTTGATAATCCCGCGGACTTCGTCGAGTCCCGTCACGCTGTTGACAGCCGTCTCATTTGGGAAAAAACCCAGCTGATAGCGCGTGTTAAAGGTATTGTCGTCATTTTTCTTGATAAAAACCGTTGGATACTGCGTCACAATATTGCCGCTGGCATCGACAAAGCGGTCGACTAAGAATTTATCGCCCTTGATGGCAATCTGTGTGTCATTGGCAAAATTCATATAACTGCTGTCATAGTCTTCTACCTGTATGGTGCTCGGCGTCACACTGGTAATCTCCGGTGTATAAGAACTCGGCTCAAATTCAAAACCGTCCGCTGCTGTAACACTCTGGTTAAAGATATATTTCTTGCCGCTGTTCGGGCCGCTGCTAACCGTCAGCGTCGTGACGATTTCAATGACGACATCCTTAAACGGGTCGGTTTCAGCGTCGTCAATAACATCCGTCGTCACAATAATGCTATCCGGAATGCCTTTAATAACCTGATATTTTCCCTGTGCATCCTTTGTAAAAGAGGTTTTCTTGCCGATTTGAACATTGATTTTTCGATTGATGTCAACGGGCTCGCCTTTGTAAAAGCCGGACTGGTAGTCGAGTACCAATACCTGCTCATTGGATTCCGTCACGGGATCATTTAAGAAGGTGCCTGTAGACGTTAAATCGGGAATGCTGAGCGTCGCGAGGTTACGGCCTGATATCTGAACATTGCCGCCGGTATCGGGCCCTATTTCCGGATACACTGTTTCTATCGTCGGCTTGTAGCCCGATTCAATAACCGTGTATTGATCATAGTCGCCATCTGTATTGCGAACCACTTCTTCCGCCACAATCTGACCGTTTAAAACATCTGTAATCACAACATAATAATTACGTCTTTCAAAATCGACGCTCTCAGGCACTTTAACTGTGAGAACGTCCTGCGTGCCGTCGACATTGAGGCCAAGCGAAACAAAAGTAGCCCGATTGGTACTGGTATAAGGATCAGAACCATCAAGCGCCTTTAAAAAATAAACCTGATAATTACGCGTATCTGAGAAGTTATCCCCCGTAAAGTAAACTTCATCACCCTTGGAGCCCGTATTTGGGAACATGGTGACATCGGTTACGCCAAGGTCTTCGACAATGCGAAACGCATTGGTATAGGTATATTCAATTTGAACAGCCGGATCAACCGTTGCATCCGATTTGCTGATAATGATGTTTTGATAACCCAACCGACCTGGGTTTACAGCGTTTATCAGTTCCAATTTATTCGGATCTGCCGTCGTCCCAAGTGTCGTTCGGGAAAGCCCTGCACCATATGTCGCCGTGATATTCCCTGTATTCACCGTATCTAAAAAGTTACCGTTAAATGTCAGCATATATGGTTTTGTATCGTCTATATTAACCGTCTGTTTGTCAGAACTCTGGAGATTCGGAAAATCCGCACTGTCGAGGTCAATAATCACACTGCCCGCCTTGATGCGTCCTAAAAAGTTTTCCACTTCTTCTGCCGTCAGCGTATACTTTACAAAAGTATTTGTGTTCGTCGTCTTATTTTCGAAGAGTTGAAAGCCCTTGCCGTCAACGTCGAACAAGAAGTCGACATCCAGCAAATTGGTACCGATGATTTCAACATAGCCCGATTCTGTCGCAAAGACATCGTGATTAACGGCATATTTGATACTTGTTACCACGATATTGCCATCTGCATCGGTATCAATTATTGCAGCATAGCTCTGAGGCGGCATCATTGCCGAAAGGGTTACAAAACAAAGCAATACTGCCAATATTTTTTTTATCTTTTTATTCAATCGCTCTCGTCTCATCATTTCATCTCCAAAAATGAATATAGCAAACCCATGTTAATATCATTATAACAGGGTTTTCGATCCTTGGGTTTACAGCGGCATTACAATCATATGTCAAAACGGCGAACCGTTTTTTGTCACCTTTTACACAGGGCATCATTCATTAATATCGGCATTCTCAGTGCGTTTCCTTAATTTTCTTTCATGTGTGTCACCTTAATTTTCTATCATAAGCATTCAAATGTATGTAAATATTTTCATATTGTCATCGGAGACATCGCTTTCGATTCTCTTTTAAACACAGCAAAAACCGCTCAGTCAGTGGAACCCGAGCGGCTATCAGTGGTAAATCATGGTATAGAAATGGTATAAAAATGGTTTGGAAATGGTTTAAGCATTGGCTTCCAGCCTTTCAATGGCTGCCATAATTGATTCCGGTGTCGGGTTGATGAGCAGTCCTCTTTTTGCCGCTGCATCCGCTGAAACCCCATCTGAAAAGCACACGCGTACACTTCGAATATCGACAAAATCTGAACAGTTGATCAATGACAATACATTGTCTGCAGCCACGTTCGCATTATCCTCATCTATGTCCTTTTTCATCATTGTCTCAGTCATTTTATGACAATCTCGGCCATCATCGGATTTTACTGATTTTACAGTCACTTGATACGGCGTACCAAAGCAGTGAAAATCTTCTGCGTATTTTTCACATAATGCCCTTAGCGCCACCTCTGGCTTTAACATGTAATCATTTTGATAGACGGCATTTTTCTGCATCTGGTTGAGTACCGGCGCAATGCTGTTTGAAAGCATTTCAATCATGCTGACCTGTGTTTCAAAAAGTCTGAATCGCGTCCGCGTTACCAGTATATACCCCAGTGGCGTCTGCCCGTACTGATTCATGGTGATAGGCGCTAACACCATGCAGTTGCAGCTGTTCGCATCAAGTGCCCGCAGCTGTTTTAAGGCTGCATCAACCGTATAGTGAACCGTAAGCGAATCGGTGGACATCTCCCTGACCCAAGCAATATTTTCATAGACAAGCTGTTCCGGCGTCATGCCATAGCTGGCTGCAATGACAGGGGTCTCTGCATTAAAAGAAAAAACAGCCGCCGCTTCAACGCCAAATGTCAGCGTCAGGGCATCCATCACCAGATGATAAAGCTCTTCCGGACTTTCTGCACGGTTAATACTTTTGATAATCTTGTTCACCTGTCTCAGCGTATTATACTTCAGCCGAAGTTCTTCCTTCTGGGCGACAATGGTTTCATATTGATGTGCCTTCACCAGTGCGATATACATCAATGAAGCAATGTCGCGAATGCGCTCAAAAATATCTTCTGTATAGGCTTTGCCACCAATTGGGCTGCCAATGGTAATCACACCCATTATGGTTTCTGCTTCATTAACCAATAAGATAAGATAGGTAGCTGACAGCATTTCAAAGGGCAGCAGTGTCTCAAAAATAGCACGCAGCACCACTGCATCTCGTTCCAAATGATATATGACCTGCTGGTTGATGCACTTGCTGCTGCGGAGCTTCAAATCACCCGCCATTGCGATGCCGCCTTTTAAGTCGTCATAGGCTTTAATTTTAATACACTGCTCTGCCGTATCAAAGAGTCCGATCGCCGTCGTTGAACTTGCTGTGAGTTCACGAATGACGTCGAGGCTCAATTGCAGGATTCGCTGTGTATCAAGTTCTGAAAACAGCAGTTTCATCGTCTGCGAAATCGATTCTAGGTTGAAAATGCGCTTATCGATTTCACGGCGCATGGTGGCGCGTTCAAAATAGCGAAATGCTTTTTCAATGGACAAATTCATCAGATAATTGAACCGCGTCAAAAATAAATCGCCAAGGGCCAAATCAGCATCAGCGTCAATGCTGAATATAAAACCATACAACTGATCGTCTGCAATTAAGGGTATAATCTTCGACAGATTGCCGATCCCTTTCACTGCCGATTCAAAATAGGTTTCCTGCAAATTTCGGTCGGTTATCATAAATCCCTTGCGCACGGCAAAATCATCATGCTGTGCCGTTTTCAATATTGCCTTCGGACCACCGTATGCCCCTTTTGAAAACTGCAGCTCATAATACTGGGTTTCACTGTTCAAGCGATAAATGGCTGAAGCCTCAGGTTTTTCAAAAGCATTAAAGATCATAAACCCGTATTCAATAATCTGTTCCAAATGTAAATTTTGCGAAAAAAAGTCGATACTGCTTAACAGTGCTTCGTATGCAGCATCATCGGGGTTCATCATCATTTTTTGCGGTCCTCCTATTCGTAGATATGAATCTGATTGTCCTGAACATAAAAAGAACAAGTCATTGTTTCGACAATGCGCCGATTCAGCCTTTTTAACGCCATCATTGTCTTTGGATAAACAGATTGATAGACCCGAAGTTCCGCTTCACCGCGTATTTTGAGTATTGTTTCGACTTTTTCAATTTGCGTTGTCAAAACTTCGAGTTCTTCGTTTAAAACATCGTAGTTTTCAATGAGATAATGATACGTGTTCACTGCGCGCTGGTCCAAACGCTCCAAGTTTTCTTCAAAGATTTCCAGTTTCCGCTTCATGCGATTGATTCCGCCAACGGCTTCTTGATGTTTCCGTTTAAGCACGGCCAGCTGCGCCTTCATATCACCGCGCTCAAAACCCTCAATGCTGATATGCGTCTGTCTTTCAAGTGCATTGCCAATACTGCCGGACACAACACAGTGTTTTGCATAAATTTCCCCGCCGACCACTTTGCCCTTCTGAGGATCGATGAAAACCTTGTCGGCCTTCAAAACACTGTCAAATGCGTAAAGCTGTACATTGATCAATTCACCTGCTTCTAAATACCCTTCATTGACAAATTTCAAATATATTGCCTTCTTCGCCAATATCCGGCCTTCATACTTGCCGTTCATGCCGCCGAGTATATGGACAGATTCTTCCTTTGATTCAATCCGATCAACGGCACCAACACCGGATGCACCTTTAATGACAATTTTACCGGTAGCTTCCACCGTAAACTTATCTTGTACCGTGCCAAGCACCGTGACATCGCCGTCAAAGTAAATATTGCCCGTTTCATAATCAACATCGCCATGCACGATCAAATGGTTTTCAACGGCAATTTTATCGTTTTTAATATGAACAGCACCGTTTATTTTGGCTCTTAGGACGAAGCGATCAACTTCATAGCGCTCAACAACAGTTACCGGATCGTATTTGAGTTTCATATCCCTTCCTGAACGCGATGGTACGCGGTTTCCCTTTACCGTCATACCGTCAACCCCGTGCGTCGGCAATATTTTTTCGCCAAGCCAGTCATCTTTTTGCACATTGTGAATCAAACCGAGTTCATAGTGGTCAGCCTGCCCCTTCTCATTTAGCTTTGGCATTTTCCCTGACGTTTCATAATAACGGCATTTCGCATCTTCACCCGGAATGGGTTCAATCCCCTTGGCGATTAATATTTTTTCATTGGCGCAGCAGTCTCGATGCAAAACCTCATGCTGAATACCAGCCGTCACCTGATGATCTGCAAGTGCCTCATAGACTTCCTTTATCAGTTCATTGTTTGACTGCTCCCATTCCTGCTTTGATAAATTAAACTTAACGTAGACCTGCATCTCGTCCTTGCTGATTTCTATTTCAAGGCGAGGCTTTTTTTCACCAATGCAAACGGGCGCTTGATCGGCTGTTTTTAACGCTGTCATCATCTCTGTAAATTTTGTGATTTTAATCTGCGGCAACGCTTTTAAAATGTGATTGATTTGGATTGTCGTCAGTCCGATTTGGCTGACCTTTATAAAAACCTGCTCGCCATTTTCAAAAAAATCAATTGCCTCAGAGTGAAAGATATTTTTCATAACGCCTCACAGTCCCTAGTAGGATACATTTTAGGTATATAGTTGTATTTTAACAACATTCTATTTGGCGTAGATTAATTTAATGTTAAATATAGATGTGAAAAATTCAAAAAAGAAAAAACGCCATCTGGGAAATGGCGTTTCACAATCGGGGAGTGGAGA
Source organism: Clostridiales bacterium (assembly GCA_030446305.1). Taxonomy (GTDB): domain Bacteria; phylum Bacillota; class Clostridia; order Peptostreptococcales; family Acidaminobacteraceae; genus Fusibacter. The sequence goes on from JASUSA010000036.1 coordinate 7,673, forward strand.
GTTTTGGGCGTCTCTCCACAGCAAATTATGTTTGGGTTGCCTTAAAAGGTTATCCTTATACTAGCACAGCTATGTGTCTTTTGTGTGTCTTTTTATAAATATTTTTCATGAAGTTTCACTTTTTAAAAAAAGAATTTTATCAATTTGGAACCGTTAACAGATTGTTCAAATTTTAAAAATAGTTTAGCCACATCTCTCCTTTATGATAGGAGTATGTTAACAAATACATTATGAATCCCCCAATGAATAATGTTAGATATCAAGCAGTTATGCGCTATAAACGCCCCCCCGTTTATACGCTGAAAAATTTCTAATTTCCCCCCTAAGAAAAGACCTGAAAAGGTCTTTCTTTTTTTATGCCCAGTTTATGCCCAGTTTATGCTCTATTTATATGCTCTATTTTATGTTCTGGTTTATGCTCTGCTTTACGTTCTGCTTTACGTTCTGCTTTATGCTCTGCTTTACGTTCTGCTTTATGCTCCGGTTCATGCCATCATCTTTTAAACCAATACAGACTGTTGTAAAGGCATAACAGCATCACTTAAAATGTAATGCTGTCATTGTCTCGGTCAGATGATTTAATCAAAAAAATAAAAAACTTCTAGTTACGGACTAGAAGTAAAAAATATGGTTAATATTTTTTAAGGGGGAATTGCACGAGTGGGATACTTGGGGGAACCCACTCGGAATTCATAATTTGGGGTTTTGTTTGGGGTTAATAATGTTTGGGTTTATTTGGGGTTATTTGGGGGTGTTAAGATTAATGTCTTAACATGCATTCAGTATAAAATTCAGTTGTGTATACAGTATGTACTATTTGTGAATAAAATGTTAAGTTAGACAGTCGAAATAATTTTTTCCACCATCTCCTCAATTTGCGCCTGAAGCGTCCCCTTGTCTGTACCTACGACAAACACATTGCACTTTTGGTATGGAATGAGTATTTTACGGGCTTTGGCGGCACCAATCGCCGCTGCCATCGCCGGCGATAATTCACCCAGCATTGCATTTGGAACGAGGATTCCCATGGTGCCGAGGATGAGTGAAACCTCGCCGACATTATAACAAATCGCATTTTCGCCTGTTGCACAGCTGTCTGCGCCTGCTCTCAGCATCGCCGACGACGCCAGTGCATTTGTCCCCAGCGCAATGACTTCATGCTCGGGACAGCGCTCTTTTATTTTTTCAATAATGGCTTTGCCAATGCCGCCGCCTTGGCCGTCTATCACTGCAATTTTCATATTCTCCTCCTCATCCATAACACTTTCATCCTGCATTCTATCCGATACATGACACGTCCCCTGATTTACAATCCTTCTGTCATGAACTGCTGCTGTTTCTTGAACTGCCCTTATATGCATTCAAAGACTAATCATTAAATTAATTCATTGGCTTCCAGAAAATCGAAATCGTTAAAAAGCACTTCTGGTGTGTCAATGCGAATCAAGTGTCCCGTCTTTAAGACGATGACGCGATGACAAATATCACGGATAAAAGCGCTGTCGTGTGAACTGATCACAAATGTCTCAGGCGATGCCTTGACAAATGCTGTCATTTTACGGCGCATACGGGCATCAAGTCCTTCCGTGGGTTCATCCATCAGGACAATTTCCGGTGCCATCACCATAACGGTGGCAATGGCAACCGCCCGTTTTTCACCGCCTGAAAGTTGGAAGGGGGCTTTATCACGCAGATGCATAATATGAAAGCGCTTTAAAATTGATTCAACACTTTCCTTTACCGTATCGGCTGATGCAGTTCCCTTTAAACCGAAAGCAATATCATCATAGACGGTTGGCATAAAGAGCTGCTCGTCCACATTCTGAAAGACATAGCCAACGCGTCTGTGCAGTGCTTTGAGATTTTCACGCTGTACAGGCATTCCCAAAACATGCATCGTACCGCTTTCTGCTTTTAATAAACCGATCATCAACCGAAGCAGCGTCGATTTTCCAGACCCGTTAAGGCCGATAATGCCAATTTTTTCACCCTTTTCAATATGAAAGCTAACGCCTTCTAAAACCCTTTGCGTACCATAGGCAAAGGATAAATCCTCACATTTAATGACTGACATTCAGTCTCCTGTCTATTCTTTATCTATTCTTTTTTTCTTTATTATTTCTTTTATTTTTCTTCTTTCCATCTGTACTTGATCGGTTGTTTCGTTATACGCTGTTTATTCCGCTTTTGTGTTCTGACCATGCCACTTGTAGGTCTATTATGTCTGTTCTCATCTACTCTCTGATTTTCGGCAATTGTATCGTATCATATCCTTACGTTTATCCTTCGGCAGCATCAGATGGTACCATTATAGCACGAAAGGCACTGCTGCAAAAAGCAGCAGCCAGATAATTGCATCGGTTAAATCTGAAATCTGAATTTTTGAAATGCCAATATAACTTGCAGCAGGATTATAGCCCCTCAGCATCATCGCTTCATGTGTTGCCTCAGCCTGCTTGAGAGACAACAGTAAGAGCTGCCCGGGAAATGATCCCCACGCATCCAAATGCACCCCGGTTTTGCCGCCGCTCCTCAAGCAGTATGCCGTCGTCATTTGATGCACTTTTTGAACCATTAGTCCGATGTACCGATAGGTTTGCATCATAATGAGCACAAAAGTTTCCGGCACTTTTAACCACCGCATGCCATCGGCAAGTCCTTCCATTGAAATGGCATTCACAAAAGCTGTAATTCCCATTACAGCCAAATTTCCCCTTAGGAGCAGGGCAATAAACGCCCAAATACCTTCTGTCAGTGTCAAATGATAATACGTTGCCGGCGCACGGTAGACAAAGAGATATGATAAACCGACAAACAGGAGAAAAGGCTCTGCCATTAGCATTTGCCGTCCCCATTTCTTGGGCTCCACCGACATATGCGGCAGCTGAAGAAGCATCCAGAATATCAGATAGTGCAAATGCTCAGGCTTTGTCTGCACGACGGCAATCAACCATATCACCATTAATACCAGTCGAATGCCGGAATGTACCCGTCTAAAACGATTAAAAATACTTTTAAAGATCATCGCTGCTTCAACCTCTCTGCTGATTTGACGACGAGCATAACGAGCAACAGCGTCAACACACTGCCGATAAGGCCTGCCAAACCAACACTTATACGCGCATTTTCCATGCCCGCAATTTGATAATCGCTAAAAATGCTCATCACATTTTGGATCGCCTCGCCGGCCGGATGTATCGCTTTTTCAGGTATCGTCTTGGCGACTTTCAGTACTGACCACTCTAAGCCGTCTGGGTTGGCGGAAGCATAATAAGCCAATAGCCCGGCTATTGCAGCCGCCAGTCCGCCAATGCTCACCATGGCTTTGCGCGGTGAAAATGCCGTTTCTGCGTCCGTCTCCATCTGTGCCAGTTTTTCCGGAATAAAGCGTCTGAGATAGTTAACCACTGCCAAGGTAATCCCGCCTTCAACAAGACCAATCACCAAGTGAATCGGCACCATCACACCGGCAAACAAAGTAAACGGCAAGGCAATAACACCTGAAAGCGAGGTTTCCACCGCTACGGCAAATGCACCAATGCCTAAGCCTACAACAGCGGAAAAAACAATTGCAAGTTTACCCATACGGTTTTTCAGCACTTTATAAACCAGCGGATAGATCATGTAACAGGTTAAAATACCCATATTAAAAACATTGGCACCATAGGCAATTAAGCCGCCGTCGCCAAAAAAAAGCGCCTGGATCAGCAGCAGGCTCATCATCGTCAAGAATCCCAAATGAGGTCCAAGGAGAATTGCCAAAAGGAGACCGCCGCCCAGATGTCCGCTGGCGCCAGTTCCCGGAATGGTAAAATTAATCATTTGCGCCGCAAAGGTAAAAGCGCCCATCACACCTGCCAGCGGCAGTTTTTCACTATTTGTCTGAAGATCTACTTTTTTAACGGCATAAGCTGCCGTCGCTAGGGAAATCCCCCAGAAAGCCGCGCCTACAGCAGGTGATATCAGTGCATCGGATATATGCATCCATATTCTCCTTTTTTCATCATTTTTGTTTTATCATTTTGCTTTATCGTTTTGTTTTATCATTTTGCTTTATCGTTTTTGCTTTATCGTTATGAATAGTATTTGCGTTACATGATTAAAATAAAACCCCACGAAAGTTAAACCCTTCGTGGGGTATTTTTGGCGTTAGCACTATGAAGCCTTCGTGGCTCCGATTCTTAACCTACTATAGCACAGAAACGCCTTTGGTACAATGGTTTATAAGGATTACGTCTAACGTGCGATATTGTCGGACGCACCCTCTGCAGATGCGATTTTTTCCACAATAAAAGTCGCAACATCTTCTGCAAAAGTCCCGCTGCCAAAGCCTGCATCATAGCCGAGCTCTTTGGCAAGTTCGTTTGAAATTCTAGGCCCGCCGGCGCAGACGACGATTTTGTCTCGCAGCCCTTCCGTTTCCAGCAACTCGATAAGCTGTGTCAAGTTTGGAATGTGCACGTCTTTCTGTGTGACAATCTGGGAAACGAGGATAGCGTCTGCATGTGATTCAACCGCTTTGGCGATCAGCACTTCATTGGGAACCTGTGCACCGAGGTTAATGGCATTGATTCCCTTATAACGCTCTAAACCGTAATGCCCGTCAAATCCCTTCATATTCATAATGGCATCAATGCCCACCGTATGGGCGTCCGTGCCCGTACAGGCGCCGACAATGGTAATGGTGCGCTTTAAATGGTCGGCAATATAGTCTTCCACTTCATCGTGCGTCATTGATTTTTCCGTTACTTTTGAAACTTTAATCGTCGATACATCCACTGTATACCGGCAGCGCCCGTAGACGACAAAAAACGTGTAGCCAACACCGAGATCACTGGCGTGAACCACTTGCGCTTCATCGAGACCCATTTGATCGGCCAGCTGCCGTGCAGCTTCCTTTGCCGTCTCTGAAATAGGGATTGGCAGTGTAAAGCTCAACTGCATCATACCGTCATTCAGCGTATCACCGTAGGGTTTGATAATGGTCGTTTCCTGAGTCGTTTTCATGATATCGCCTCCTTTTCGGTTTGCAGCATATGTTTGATAAAGGGGTTATCATAAGATGACGATTTTTCAAAAACGCCTTCAAGTCCCTTGCCGCCGTCGCGTTTTCGCGTGACATCGGCAAATTTTCCCTGTTCAATGGTTTCGATAATGCCCATCCCTTCAATCTCTTTCAGCAGCTTTGTCGCTTCATCTAAGACGAGGTTGGCTCTCGACTGTACTCTGCCGCCCTGTTTAAATTCAATTTCTTCTGATATATGGCGCATGTTGTTAAAAATGTATTTTGCATTGGCGATTGAGAGTGCACGATCGTGAAGCAGTGGTGTATGAATGGCTTCCGTGAGCATTCCAAGCAGCTGTATGCCCTGTCCCGTCATAATCGAAGCCATATTAAACATCGCATCCTGAATATGGCCTTTAAAAATATCCCCGGTCATATATTTGGTTGGCGGCATATATTTCAGCGGCGCCTCTGGGAAAATTTCACGCGCCATTTGTGCCTGCGCGAGTTCCATTAGGAAACCGTCTTCCACATCGGGATTCATTTCAAAAGCATGCCCCAGTCCCATTTGTGCCGGTGGGAGCCCTGCCAGCAGTGCAAACTGTTCATTGATAAATTGTGATGCAAGTACCGTATGCGCTTCTTCAATGGCATCTGACGTCGTCAGATAGTTATCTTCACCCGTGTTGATAATAATGCCTGCAAAACCGTTGATCACCCTTGAGAAAAATTGATCGACTAGTGTTCGCTGCATATTGATATCGCGGAATAAAATGCCGTAGAGTGCATCGTTGAGCATGACATCCAATCGTTCTAAAGCGCCCATCGCTGCAATTTCAGGCATACAGAGACCTGAACAGTAATTGCAGAGACGGATATATCGATGCACTTCTTCGCCAACTTCATCCAGTGCCTTTCGCATCAGTTTAAAGTTTTCCTGCGTCGCATAAGTACCGCCAAATCCCTCTGTCGTTGCACCATAAGGCACGTAGTCCAAAAGACTTTGTGCCGTTGTTCGAATAACGGCAATGATGTCAGCACCTTGTCTGGCTGCTGCCTGTGCCTGCAGCATATCTTCATAAATATTGCCCGTTGCAACGATTACATATAAATAGGGCTTTGACCCTTCGCCCAGTGTCTCAATAAGCTTTTCGCGTTCAATGCGTCTATTGCGAATGCGTTCAACAGCTTCAAGCACATAGGGTTCCAAAAACGCATAGATTTTTTCAGGTGATGTTTTTGGAAGCGCCGTTAAATGCAGTGTACCTTCGGCAACAGCTTCTGCAATAGTCTGTGCACTTTCACCACGGGTATACATGGCATTGCCGAGCCAATAGGCCGCGCCATCTGTCATGCCGCCGCCCTGCAAAATATCTTCCACCACGGCATTAGGCAGCGGTCTCTCATAGGCATCAATGCCGTCGACCCCCAAGAGTCTTACAATCGTACGCTCTATGGTCACAGTGGAATGCGCATCAATAAATGCCTGCGTCTGAACCGCGATATTCTTCGCGGCGCTGCGCGCTTCTGCGACTTTATTAAAATCCAAATTCAATTTATGCATCAAGACGCCCCTCCTTCTTTATTTTTATCATCTTTGATTCTCATCCTAATGATCATCCGTCAACAGCGCCTCCCCGCAAACGTCAATCACCGGCATTGGTGCCAGTGCATCTGCCATTGCACTGCGAAAAGCTTTCGCTTCAAATGAATACCCCTGCGGCGCGACGGGATTAACCGTAACCGCCAATAGATTAATCGGATGGATAACCTGAAAATGGACACCCATCGCTTTGTATTTCAGTCCCGCTTCATAATCTAAAAATAATTTCGTGCCGTCACTGACAATATAAGTCATCTTTCTGCCCAATGGATTGCCCTCTGTCATTTGAGCAAGCACTCTGGCAGTCAATGCGCCTTTTAGCACAACAGCTGCTGTTTCTGCTGTCAGTTCAGCTGCAATTTTATCGCCGGCTTCCAGTGCTGTCATTACGCCTGCCAGCCATTTTATGGTTTCAGAACCACGATCGACAACGCCTACCTGCACACTTGCTGGTGCAACTGCGTAGGCACTGCAAATAGCATCTGATGCTTTCTCTGTCGTCAGCTGCATCACCCGATGTTTCGTCAGTGAGATGACACGCTTTTCTGTACGGCTGAGTACAGCACCTGTCGCCAGAATACAGCCGTCAATTAAGGGCGGTGACGCCAAACTCTGACGATCCATTGCGCCATCGACGAGCACACGGCTTGCGCCATTTGCTTCCAGTCGCTGCATGACGCGTTCGTGTTCTGCATTGGTATTGGCGCCGCTGACTTGGATTTCGCCCTTTTGGGTTACACGTCCAATGACAATAGTGCCAAAATAAGTTTGAATGGCTGTGTGCTCAAGCAGTTCATATGTCAGGGTTGCGTTTTTGAGCCACTGTTCACCCGTTGCAAAGAGCATGCCCGGATACAGTGTAATCGCCGGTTTTTTTGTCTTTGTCAGCACATCCTCCGGTTCGCCGTCACGTCCAATAGATGTGATGCCGAAGATAGACGTCTGATCCGCAGCCCAAGCCAAAATACGATTCAGCGTTACCGTCTTGCCGGCGTTTTTTGCCATGCCGAGCACGGCAAGTCTGGATGGTATGGTGTCAAACAATTCCGATAATAACTGTTTATTCGTCATCATGACCGTGTCTTTCATATTTTTCGAGACCGATGGCAACGCGTTCTCCTGAAAGCAGTCCACCAATCCCAATAATCTTATGCGCTTTCTGCGCTTCTGTTTCGACGGCGCCTTCTTTGGCTTTATCGTATTGTGTGGGCTGTGTGTAGGTGGTAATAACGCCCTCATAATTTCGAAGGATAACTTTTTCAGGTGACTGTGAAATCAGATACTGCGGCATTACAGGGATTTTACCGCCGCCTCCCGGCGCATCGACGACAAATGTTGGTACACAGTAACCGGATGTATGCCCTCTGAGCCCTTCAATAATTTCGATCCCGGCTGAAACTGGCGTTCTAAAGTGCTCAATGCCGTTTGAAAGGTCACATTGGTAAATGTAGTAAGGTCTCACGCGGATTTTGACCAGTTCATGCACCAGATCGCGCATGATGTGAACACTGTCATTTACACCTTTCAGCAATACGGACTGGTTGCCCAGCGGAATACCCGCATCGGCGAGGCGCTCACACGCCGCTTTTGATTCCGGTGTAATTTCTTTGGCATGGTTAAAATGTGTATTCAGCCAAATTGGATGGTATTTTTTCAGCATTGCCACAAGTTCCGGTGTAATACGCTGTGGACATACGACCGGTGTTCTCGAACCAATGCGTATAATTTCAACATGCGGAATTTTTCGCAGTTCAGAAATAATGTATTCCAGAAGGCCGTCAGATACTAAAAGCGCATCGCCGCCTGACAATAGGACATCTCTTACAGCAGGCGTATTGCGAATGTAGTCAATGGCACGGTCAATGCGATCCCTAGGCACACCGCCGTCATGATGACCGGCAAATCTTCGCCGCGTACAGTGTCGACAGTACATGGAACACATATCTGTGATTAAAAACAACACGCGGTCGGGATAGCGATGCGTTAGTCCCGGTACGGGCGAATCAGCATCCTCATGCAGTGGATCATCCATATCCGCCGTGCTAAAATGTGTTTCGTAAATTGTGGGCACTGCCTGCTTTCGAATGGGACAGTGCGAATCCTTTTCGTCCATTAGCATCGCATAATAAGGCGTAATGCCCATGCGTAAAATTTCAAGTGATTTTTGGATGCCCTCTTCCTCGTCAGGCGTCAGAGATATGATTTCTTTAAGCTCTTCCAGCTTTGTAATGCGGTTGCGTACCTGCCATTCCCATGACTGCCATTCCGCTTCCGTAATATTTTCCCAACGCTTGACCGTTTTGTAACTTCTCATAACCCCAGCTTCCTTTCTGAATACCCGTCTCGTCTATTTGTATACGTGCGCTTAATCCATTAACACTTTGTGCATTCATTCGCCACTATGCGTAGAGTTTTTCATAAATTTTTCGAAGTGCTTCGCTCTCGCGCATTATTTCCAGTGTCAGTGCAGCGTGTCCTTTGGTGTAACCATTGCCGATAATCATATTGATATCTTTGCCGACCCCTTCTGCACCAAGCGCCGCTTTTGTAAAATTCGTCGCCATGCTGAAAAAATAAACGGTTCCTTCGTCTTTCGTTGCGAGGATAGAAGCCATTTCCGTATTTTGCACATTGACACAGTTGATCGTCAAATCACAGAATTTGCCGTCTGTCACCGAATCAATGGCCTTTAAAACACTGACGGCATCGGTTGCATCGGCAACGATATAGTGATCTGCCAGATGATTTGCCATCACGGTTTCCCGCATGGCGTCATCATTTTGGAGACAGATGACACAGCCGCTTTCTCCGGCACATTTTTTTGCTTCATAAAGACACAGCATCCCCGATTTACCGCCGCCGCCAATAACGAGCACCGTATCGCCCGACTTTACGAGTTTTGCCGTCTGTGCAGGCGCACCGGCGACGTCCAAAACAGACAGTGCCAGTTTCTCAGGAATATCTGCCGGCAATTTTGCATAGAGACCACTTTCAAATAAAATCGCCTTGCCTTTTATATCCACTTGATCCGTATCCATTCGCACGTTTGTGATGGATTCAATGACGAGCGGCGTCAGTGACAGGGATACCAGCGTTGCAATTTTATCGCCGACCTTTAAAGGCGTTTTGCCAATCAGCGCATCGCCGATGGCTTCAACGGTGCCGATCAGCATGCCGCCTGACCCCGTAACTGGGTTTTTATGCTTGCCCTGCTCATTGACAATTGCCATCATAATGGCCTTAATTTGTTCGACATCACCCTTTGCCTGCTGTTTAATCTGCGTAAATGAGGCAGAATCTATATTGAGCGTTTGAACGTCGATACGAATCTCGTTGTCAAAAAGCGCCATGTCATTAGAGATGACTTCTGCCGGCTGTGGCAGGACGCCTTTGGGTTTAATGACTCTGTGTGTACCATATTGACAGCCTTTTGGTTGCATAGTTCCCTCCCGTAAAAATGATTTCCATACTGTATACATGCAAATATGATGCCAAACATTCAAACACATTGTCATTTTAAGTGCTTAAAAATTCTAATCTGAGTAATTGCAACACTTTAAAGATAATTATTTCAAAATCACCACAATTTTATTCCCACATTTACGACACTCAAATTAAAGAGCACAATAAAAAATCGCCCAAAATTGGGCGATTTTTTATGCCTTGATAAACGCTTTAATTTATTGACACTTTAATTTAAAAACACTTTAATCGGATTATTATACGATACCGTACTTTTTCATCTTGTACTGCAGTGTCTGCCGCGGCATTTTTAGTTTCTGTGCCGCCTGTGTCGTATTGCGGCCCGTCACGCTCAGGGCACTTTCAATCATTGCCGCTTCCAGCGCTTCAACTGCTTCCTGCATCGATTGATCCTCATGCAGCAGCGTATTTAAACAGCGATTTTCCACATGAAGGATATCATGCGGCAAATCCGCAGCTTCAATCATTTGTCCATTGCCAATCAACATGGCACTTTCGAGAACGTGTTCAAGTTCCCTGACGTTGCCATCCCATGTATACTGTTCGAAAATCGTCTTTACTTCTGGTGAAATGCCGGCATAGTGTTTTAAATGCTTCGTGTTGTATCTTTCGATAAAGTAATCCGTAAGCATTGAAAGATCTTCACGCCGATCAGCTAATCGCGGAATCCAAAAGAGAATGGTATTTAATCGGTAATAGAGATCACGGCGAAGGGTACCCTGTTCAATGGCTTTATTGGGTTCAATATTGGTTGCGGCCAATATGCGCACGTCAACTTGCCGCTCGCGCGTATCACCAATACGCCTAATCTTTGATTCTTGAAGCGCTCTCAAAAGCTTTGCCTGCAGCTCCAACGGCATCGAGTTAATTTCATCGAGAAAAAGTGTACCGCCATCTGCCAGTTCAAAGAGCCCGGGTCGGTCGATGGCACCTGTAAACCCCCCCTTTACAGTACCAAACAATATGCCCTCCAGCAGTGATCCCGGCAGCGCCGCGCAGTTCTGGGCAATAAAAGCTTCTGACGTTCGCTTGCTGCTCCTGTGAATCGCCTGAGCCAGCATTTCTTTTCCCGTACCCGTTTCACCGTAGATGAGAATGGGCATATCGGTGAGTGCCGCCTTCATTGCAATGGTCTTAATGCGGTTAAATGCCGCATTGTGCGTGATAATGTCTTCAAAGCTATACAGGTTTTCCTTTTCAGTCGCCTCATGTTTTTTTGGTGACGATACTTTCTGACGAAGCGCCATATACTGATCGGTCAAGACCTTGTAAGCGGTAATGTCGTTGGAGATTTCCACCGCACCATATGTTTGACCTGACTGCTGCAGCGGCAGCGTTGTGTTAACCGTGGTAACGGTTTTGCCGCGATAGGTTCTATAAGTTTGCTCCCGATTGTAAATCGGTTTCTGTTTGCTGAGCACTTCAATCAATGTACTCTCGTCATATGCAAGTGAAGGATAGATTTCTGTAATGTGTTTACCAACTGATTCTAAGATGTTGATATCATCCAACATGGCTGCTTTTTGATTACAGAAAACCAAGCGCCCTTCTGCATCTATGATTTGAATACCTTCAGAAAGGTGCTCAAACATCATGCACATTTGTTCATCTGTCATAAAGAATTGGGATTTATGTCTGTTCTTCGATATCATTTCAACCTCATCTTAACGTTTAAACCGATTGCCTAACACTTGCTTTATTGACATTTTTTGCAGCTTCATTTTCATGACGTTTGCCAAATGGTTTATTGGTTTATTTGATTTAAAAAAACGCCAAATTCCCGGCATAACTGCCGAATTTTGGGCGTTAGATAATACTGCCTTTTCCAAAGGCTTTACTCTGTGCTAATTTTTCATATGCGAGCTCAATCACTTTATCTTCTTCGCTGGTTTTAAAGAGGCCGAGCACGGCAAATCGACAGCTGACACGGCCTACTTGGGCGAAATTCATCTGGTTTAGTATGCGCTGTAGCTTTTCAGCAAGCAAATAAGCCGTCTGTTTTGGCTTATTGGGCAGGATAATGGCAAAGGTATCGCCTTTAATCCTCGCCAGCTGGTCGTCTTCACCAATGTTAGCCTGTGTCATCCGAATAATCTCAATAAGCAGCTGATCGCCGACATGATAACCGTAATAGGTGTTAATCGTCCCCAGCCTGTCGACATCGAAAAAGATAACGCTCGAACTTTGATCATAATACTGGATGCGTTCGATTTCAAGCGCTAAAACATTCTTGAGCTTGTCTTCATTATTGATGGATATCAACGTGCCATTAATCATCTTTTCTTTTTCAAGAAGTGCCGTGACTTCCTGTTTTGTGTTTTTAACCCGTCTGTCATAGATTTCGAGGCCAAAAATACAGAGCATCAGCGTATAGGAAAAAATGACGACGAATGTCTTAATGGGATTTAATTCACCAAAAGACATGATAAACATCGTGGGCAATACGGTTAAAACCAAGCTCAAAATCATGAGCATGAATATCATTTGCTTTCGATCTGTCATCTCTCTCTCCATCTTTTATCAAGACTGTTTATTTGAGTTCGCGTATTTCAATTGTAATGTCCGAAGTCTCTTCATTGCCCTCCATGTGCAGTGTATAGGCGATGGCAATTTGAAGCGTATCTGTATCGGACCACATGACGCGCCTACCCACGACCTGCATGAGAAATTCGCCATACTGCGTTCTGTATAGTGTTTCATAAGGCTTATTTTCAGCAATGACAAAGAGGCTGTTAACGGTGCCGTAGCGGCGGATATGAACAGTGTCGCCATCGTGCTTTAAAAGCGTTTTGGAACCTTCCATACCGCTAATTTCGCTTTCTTCGTAGCGCAGGTAACCTTTGCCGTCTTTCACCTGATACTGTGCCTGTGTCGACAGCACCATTTCATCCCGGTCGCCGGCAGAAGAAACAATCGTCGACCTGATCTCAACCATGCATCGTTTGTCTATTCTGTTATCCATCGGTTAACCAGCGCTCTAATGTTCTCAACATGGTCTTCTGCTTCTTTGCGCGCCATTTTGGGATCATTCAGCAAAAGCGCTTCAAAGATGCGGCTGTGAGACATTTGAATCTCGTGAAAGTTATTGAATTCATTAAAATAAACCAGTCTAAAGCGCTGAAACTGATCGTGAAGATCAAAGATGATATTAATAAGGCGCTGATTCTTGCTTGCATAAAAAATCAGGGAGTGAAACTCGTTGTCGCAGTCAATCATGCGCTTTTTGTCCATATTGATCATACCGTCGTTAAAGTCTTCAATAACACGGCCCAATTTCTCGCGCTCCGTATCGTTCATACGCTCTGCAGCAAGCGCTGCGGCAAATCCCTCAAGCTCTTTTCTGATTTCGAGCACTTCGAGAATATCTTTTTTCGTAAGGTCTGCGACATAAGCGCCCTTCCTCGGAATCATAATGACAAAATTCTCTTTTTCAAGTTTGCGGATCGCTTCTCTGACAGGTGTTCTGCTAACGCCGAGCTGATCGGCAATCGTTACTTCCATTAGGCGCTCGCCCGGTTTGAGTTCGCCGCTCAGAATAGCATTTCTAAGGTATTCAAATACAACCTCGCCGAGTGGCTTGTAATTCCTGATTTCCAATTTGTTAAAATTCACCTTTCAATTCTCCTTTATGTGGTATTTCGCCATTATACGTCGTTACGATATAACTTTGATGATAAAATCGTTTCATTTTTTTATGGGCTAGCTTTGCACGGTTTAAGTCTTTGAAAAAGCCAAATACCGTCGGTCCGCTGCCGCTCATCAGCACCCCTTCGGCGCCAAAGCTCACAAGCTGTTTTTTTATCGCCGCCACCTCTGGGTAGCGCTTTATTGTAACGGTTTCAAGAACATTGCAGAGTTCTGAAACCACTGTCACCCGCTGATTATCGCGAAGTGCCGCCACCATCGCCTGCGTATTCGGTCTCGTTTCAATTGCCGATAAATCCAAATTGCCGTAGACCTCTTTTGTGGAAACGCCGAAATTGGGTTTCACCAGCAGGAGCCATGCATAATCCAGCCCTTTAATGGGTTCCAGTATTTCGCCAAGCCCCCGTGCAATGGCACAGCCACCTCGAATACAGAAAGGTACATCTGCGCCAATTTTAAGGCCAATCGTTTCCAGTGATGCCGTTTCAGCCGGTAGTGCCATAAGCTTCGCAATCCCCGTTATCACCGCTGCCGCATCTGTGCTGCCGCCTGCTAAACCGGCAGCGACGGGTATATGCTTTTCAATATGAATGTTAAAACCCGATTGAATCCCATAGGCTTCACGCATGAGCATTGCCGCTCGATATGCCAGATTGGTCGAATCTGTCGGCAGGTGCGATACGGTATTCGTCAAGTGTATCTGCGAGTCCTCATCCCTTAGTGAAATGGTAACCACATCGTGCAGGCTGATTTGCTGCATGATCATCTCTACGTCGTGATAGCCGTCAGGCCGCTTGCCGATGACATCCAGTGTCAGATTGATTTTCGCATGTGCCTTCACGGTCACCGCTTCTGTCATATGAACCCCTCTGATTGATTAAGTATATGAATACAAAATACATATAAAATACAATTTTATTATAAACTGTTTATTAAACAAATACAAATCGTTTTTGCATATTTTATACGAAATTTAGTTGATTTTACCTATTGAAATGCCATGCATAGACTTTTTTTCGTGAAAACTCTATAATAAAACTATTACAGTATCGTGGATACGGGAGGGCATAAAATGGCGCGATTCAAAAAAACATCCGATCGGCATCACCGATCAAAGACTATTTTATACACGCTATTAAGCATCGGTCTTTGTTTCAGCATAAATATAATCGCTGTCAGCCATCTTGACTTTGCAAATCAGGATTTTTCAGATGATGCGGTCACACAATGGCTCAGCCAGTATATGCCTCCGTCATATGCAACCGTACTGTCGGACAGCCTCATTCGCACTGATCCAAGGCTCGTCGACAATACGACCCTCGCCGCATCTCGCCGTGACGACCGTACGGATATCTGGCTCGCCGCCACAGGCGACATCATGTTTCACAGCCCGCAAGTAAAAGCCGCTTACAGCAGTGCTGCGGATACTTATGATTTTAAGAAAAGCTTTGCAAATGTCGCGCCCTATTTAAAGGCCGCAGATTATACACTGGGGAATTTTGAAACAACGACAGCCGGCCGTGAAAAGGGTTTTTCAGGTTATCCGGCATTTAATGCCCCTGATGAAACGCTGGACGCCATTAAATGGGCTGGCTATGACTTCCTCACAACTGCCAATAACCACTGCCTGGATCGCGGTATTTTCGGCGTTGAACGCACGATTGAACAGATGCGTCTTCGTGAAATAGCGCAATCCGGCACATTCCTTCAGCATGAAACAGATGCCCCCAGATATTACACCACGACGGTAAAAGGCATTAAACTCGCTATTTTCGCTGTAACATACGGATGCAACGGGTTGGAGCAGACGCTTTCTCAAGCAGCACTCGACCAAGCTGTCAACCTCATTGATGAAAGTAAAATGGCAGAAACACTGCAAGCCATTGAAGCATCTGATGTCGATCAAACCATTGTCTTTGTTCACTGGGGGAGTGAGTACCGGCGCACGCCAACAGAAGATCAGGAAGCACTCGCGAAAAAACTCGTGGATTGGGGCGCTGATATCATCTTAGGATCACATCCACATGTCGTCGAACGTTCAGAAATCCTTTACCACGAAGGCAGTCCAAAGTACGTGATTTACTCTATGGGGAATTTCATTTCCAATCAAAGCCGTCAGACGCTTACCAGCATTGGCAATGCCAAGTATACCGAAAACGGCGTAATCGTCTACCTGAGGCTGACAAAATCAAAGGATGGAACCGCTTTAACAGCCGTTAGACACATGCCAACGTGGGTTTCCAGATCCAATGCGCTCAAGTATGTTATTCTGCCAATAGAAAAACAGGCGTCCTATGCGGAAACGCCTGCCATTTATCCATATACCGCCGATGCCTATGATGCCACTATGTCTATGATGACGCCAGATGCGGATTATTAGCATAGAAATAATCTCGATCAATCTTCATTAAAAAGAAATCGGCATAGAGCACATCATCATTCAGCACGAACTGATCCGGATACTGCCGAATAACCTCATCCCGAAAGCTCTGTTCTTCAAAGGGCTCCGTTTTTTTAACCACTGTTCTGAAGCCGCAGGCACGGTAGCACCGCTGCGCTCTGGTATTAAAAGATGCGACGCGCAGCGTCATGATATCGATGGGAAAATGTTTAAAAACGTAGTCAAGAAATGATGTAATCAACTGACGTCCTAAACCTTCGCCGAGATGGTTGGGATCAATCCCGATGCCGAGCTCTGCCATCCGCTTTAACCAGCGGATGTTTTTTAATGTAATAAAGCCGACGGGGTTTTCACGTTCATCAAAGAGCCCATAAACTTTTTTTCGTATCAGGCGCTGCTTCATCACGTACCACTCAAAATACTCCCGCTCCGTTTCAAATGGAAAATTATACTGATAATAGCGCACGTCTTCATGTTTTCCCCATTTAGAAAACCTGTAGGCATCCGCCAGTTTTAATTTGCGAAAATGGTAGTTCATAGATCACCTCAGCTGCGTTGCATTCGCAAATTTCTGGAATTTGCCCAGCCATGCCAGGTAGACTTTCCCCGTTTCACCATTACGCTGTTTTGCAATGATGACTTCACCAATCCCCTTAAACTTTTCATCAACAGTTTCAGGATTGTAATATTCATCGCGGTATAAGAACATAACGAGATCGGCATCCTGCTCTATTGCACCTGATTCACGAAGGTCTGACAGGATTGGGCGATGGTCCGTCCTGAGTTCAGAAGCACGGGAAAGCTGCGATAGCGCAATGACAGGACACTGCATTTCACGCGCAATTTGCTTCAGCGACCTCGAAATCGTCGAGATTTCCTGCTGCCTGTTTTCCGTTTTGCCACTGCCCGACATGAGCTGTAAATAGTCTATCATAATAAGGTCTAAACCTTGATTCATCTTTAATCGACGACACTTGCTCCGAATTTCAGCAACGGTGATGCCCGGCGTATCATCAATCGAAATTTTAGCCTCTGCCAGCTGCGCACTGCTTCGTGCAAGTTTCACCCACTCGTCGTCCTCTATGCTACCGGTACGAATGTCGCCAATGGAAACCAGCGACTGCGCCGCGAGCATCCTCTGCACCAGCTGATCTGCCGCCATCTCCAAACTGAAAATAGCAACACTCTTATGCTCTTTGACCGCCACGTTCTGACAGATATTGAGCGCAAAGGCCGTCTTCCCCATGGAAGGTCTCGCCGCAATGAGAATCAAATCCGATTTTTGAAAACCGGCTGTTTTCTCATCAAGGGCCTCAAAGCCAGAGGAAAGACCCGTCAGTGCATTTGGATCATCGTGCAGCAGTACGATACGATCATACGTCAGCTGCAGCAAATCGCTAATATTTTGAAAACTCTTGCGGTTTCGATTCTGAGAAATATCAAAGATTTCCGATTCAGCCGTTTCAATGAGCGTTTCAACATCCTGATTCTCATACCCGCGTTCGACGATTTCCGTCGAAGCTTTGATTAACCGCCTGAGGATATATTTTTCGTGAATGATTTTGGCATGCAGCGTGACATTGGCAATCAGCGTACCGACATCTGTGAGTTCCGTCAAATACTCAAAGCCGCCAACAGCTTCCAGCAACTGATGTTTTGCGAGATCATCGGACACGGTGATAAGATCCACCGTCTTGCCTTCACCAAAAAGACGTTTCACCGTTCTGAATATTTCCCGATGTGCTTCATTATAAAATTCTTCGTCAAACCGTATGACTTCAAAAACATCACCGATAAGATCGCTGTCTAAGAGCAGTGATCCAAGCACATTTTGTTCTGCATTATGGTCATTTGGCATCGTTTTCAGATTGAGATTCATCGTCTTTCTATCCCCCAGTATACACGTCATCTGCCATTCTATATTGTAATAGCGTGACAATATTATAACATAACTCCCCTTTTTCAGGTGAAATAAATGCGCAATTAATACATGCACTATTGCCAGAGTTTGCTGACGCGAAACCCTCTAAAGCACATATACCTTATAAGGCCATAACGCTCGCGATAGCCTTTATACTGCGCTTTAATCAGCGACTTCACCATTTGATCGGCCACTGCGACAACCGATTCGGTTATACGATCCGGCCGATCGTATTTGAGCTGTTCAAAACAGGCGTGCGATTCAGGCGTTATGGCAGCTTGGACATTGTCAGCAATACCAAAGAGCGTTTCATCCTCCGTCACCTGTATCAGCCGCTCTAAGTAACCTATTTTCTGTATAACCCGCTCCCGCGTACGCTTGCCTGTCCCAATTGAGAGATTGCGTGCCAGCACGATGGCAAAGACCAGCATCAGTATCAACATCAATAGCCTCGCCATCATCCATAACACATACCAGATTTCGCTGCCCCATGCAGCATCGTTTTCTGAATCACTGTTTAAACCATCCTCCGTGCTTTCATCGGCATCACTGACAATCGCCATTTCCGCCTCCATCAGAGCTTCTTTCAAAGCCAAACGATTCTGTTGGTCAGCGTTTTCACCCGTCAAAGCTGCGGCACTTTGATCTGGCGCATCATGACGGTTCCCCTGTGTAGCCTCGTCCTCCAATTGCGGTAAAATACTGTATGGCGGCGTCGCTTCCCATACTGTCCAGCCTTGCCCTTCGAGAAACACTTCAACCCACGCGTGTGCTTCACCTTCTGTCACAGTATAAACGGTTTCATTTGCGGCGGGGCTGACGCGAAAGCCTTCAACATAACGTGCGGGAATGTTGTTCATACGCGCCATCACGGCAAGTGCCGATGCAAAATAAGTACAATATCCTTCTTTGGTCGTAAGCAGAAAGGTGCTGACAAAATCTGACGTGCCGCTAAATGGACTCGGTGTAAGGGTATAGGGATACGTGTTAACGAGATAGCGCGTCAACGCTTTCATACGCGCTTCATCGGTTGATGCTCCTACCGTAAGCTTCGCCGCCAGTTTATAGACTTCTTCATCAATGCCCTCCGGCAGCTGCCGATAGTTCACTTCGTCAAAATAGCCAAAGTCGTGTCCTGTTGAATCAAAATGATAGGTTTCCAGCGCTTTGACAAAGGTGCCCGCTTTATAAAACGCTTCATTGTCATGTGATGCATACACGCGCGACGGATCGAGATCCGTGGCATAAAGACCAATTGGCGCAAACAGCGTTAAACTGCGCATGGTTTTAAACTGTACGGTTCCCGATTGTTTCCGGTCATCTGTTGTTTTCACCGCCTGCTTGTTCTGCACATTTGAAAAATAGGATTCAAAATTCGGCGCATACGTATTTGCATGGCTCTCCCAGTTCACGCCACTGTAATAATCCTTGACGTTGGCGCGCAAATAAACCGCTTCATGCGGCGCTGTATCAAATGTTATCTGAAAACAAACGGTTTCGCGATCGATCGCCAAGATTGGCCCGCCCAGCTGCTGATTGCTGCTCTGATATGCCGTATCATCCAGTGTAAACATCTTAAACTGGCCGCCGCCAAGCGATGTGCGCGCCCCCCATACATTTGGCAAAAGCGGTCCCACCGAATCGTTTATTTGCTTAATAGGCAAGATAAGCATTAAGACCCCTGCCGTCATGAGTGCGGTAATCCCCATGATAAGCGACCATTTCAGCACTTCTTTTTGAGGATAATGCGTCGATTCATATTCTGGATTCTCCGCTTTTAAAATAACCATCTGTGCACTGCCAATATAGCAGAGCATCCCGATGATATAACTTTGAAACAGGCGCAGCGGCATATCAATATAGCCATACCAGAGCCAGATAAAATGAATCAGCGGCAAGAGCAGCAGCACGCGAAGCGGTTTAAAGTGCACGACGATGTTTAGCAGCACAAGCGTCAGCGCACTCATCATCAAGCTAAACAGCCATGCATAGCCTTTCGGTATCACCTCTGAAGTCTGAGAGTCGGCCGTCTGTGTCTCGAGCGCATGATCTGTATCGCCATCATTGTTTAGGCTCTGAAATTTAACCGTATACAGCCAGCTAAGATAATGTTTCACCGGCATTAATTGCGCCTCCACCGGCGATTCCGAAGGCCGTATCATTTGCTGTGTTGCCTGATTCTGCGTCGTTTCAAGTACTGTCCACGATTGAATGGCCGCATATTTTAACGCCACGCCGACACTGAACCATACAATGACCGCCACAGAGAGAACGACGAGCAAATAGCGCAGCATTTTAGGCTTTTTAGCAAAGATAAAACAGCTCACTAAGAGCACCGCGCCCATGGTACATTGAAGCAGCAGCGACAATTCCGCCTGCATAAAATAATCCCTGTAAAGAATAAAGAAGATCAAAAGCGGCAACAGTGCCATATGGCGGTAAAAATCATCTAAGCTTTTGCGCATATCATCACCGCCCCTCTGAGATTGGCACAATATTGATTGCATAATGTTCTGCGCTTGCCATTAGTTCATCTGTGACCGCATTCTTTTTCGTCTTCACAAACAGCGTCGCCGCAACGCCGCTTTGCTTTAACGCCAGCATCATCTCCAGTGTTGATTGCCGCAAATCAGGCGAAATCAAAAAATATTGCTGCTGTAGCCCCTCCTTGACAAGCGCTGCCCGCACCTTATCTTCAAAACGCATATCATCAGTCATGTCAAAGCCTGTCAACGCTTCAAGAAAACGCACAAAGTGCGAAGCATTGTTCCCATCGACATGCTGGCTGTTTAAATAAAGCCGCGTGTAAATGTCACGCTGCATCATTTGATGGCTCAGCGACCCAGCGAAAGATACCAACATCTCTTCATCTTTTCGCGAAAAACCCCTCTCTGCATAGCCGTGATAACCGTCTAGCAGGATCACACATTTTTGTCGAAGTGCTTGTTCATATTGTTTTGTCAGCAGCATTTCACGCTTTGCGCTAATTTTCCAGTGAATATCCTTTTGAGCATCACCGCGTTCGTAGGCCCGTATATTGGCAATACTCGAACGATCTGTCAAATCCCGTCTTCTGGAAGACAACGTCCCCATTACAGCTGTGGCATCAATATCAAAATAGGACAGCTCGAAAATGCGCGGCTGAACCGTAATGGCAACATCCTTGTCGAATTTAAGGGTATACGAACCAAGGCGCAGCAAATCGTATAGTGTGACTTCTACGCGGCCAACGCGATAATAACCATGATAAAGACAATGCACGCGCTTTGAAAAGTTAATCAACTGATAGCTTTTGAAAAAAGCGATTTCTTTCAGCGGTGTAACAGCATCCATTTTCTCGCTGAACTGGAATGCGATTTTAGCGTGCGCAATGGGAACGAGTCCGGTGTTCGTCGCTTTGTATTCAACATCAATAGCGTCGCCCGCCGTTAATATGATGTTTCGCGTATAACAGAGCATCACCAGATTCTTGGCATTTAGCCGCAGTGTCAACCATAAAATCAGTCGCAGCAGCAACAGTGTTAGAAAAATTGTGTAGGGCAGTGTACCGCCTGAAAAAACGGCAATACTGCCGATGACCATTAGTACAATGCTGTAAATGCGATGTGTTTTCATGTGGGAATCTGCCTTAAAATCTTTTGAAGAATACTCGCTGAATCCTGCCCGCGATACAGCGCATCTCCTTTGATCGTCAACCGATGCCCAACGACCACTTCAAAGAGCGCTTTGACATCATCACTGGTTACATAATCTCTGCCGTTCAGGAAGGCTCTTGCCCTAGCCGCCTGAAACAAGTGAACGGAGGCACGCGGACTCGCACCGATTCGAATATCCTCGTGTGTACGCGTCGCATGGCACAGTGAAACAATGTACTGTCTAATGGCCGGCGCCACATAAAGGTTTTCAACCGATTGCATTGCCTCTAAAATGGCCTGTTTGCTGAAAATTGTCTCCGGCTTTGCCTTAAATGCTTTTGTCTCAAGTATTGCCATTTCTTCATCTATCGATGGATAGCCTAGACTCAGCCGCATCATAAATCGGTCTAACTGTGCCTCCGGCAGTGGAAATGTGCCGGCCATTTCAATTGGATTTTCCGTTGCAATCACCATAAACGGCCGGTCGAGGCCATAAACAGTGCCGTCGCTGGTCACCTGCCCTTCCGCCATGGCTTCAAGCAAGCTGGACTGTGTCTTTGGCGATGTTCTGTTAATTTCATCCGCCAGCAGAACATTTGTAAAGACGGGCCCCTTGTGAAAAGTAAATCCCTTTGTCTGCGCATCGTAAACGGCAACGCCGATTAGATCCGACGGCATAAGGTCCGGTGTAAACTGTACGCGGTTAAACCGGCAGTCAATCACATCTGAAAATGCCTTTGCCAAGGTGGTTTTGCCAAGACCCGGTAAGTCCTCAATTAAAACATGCCCACCGGCAAGCAAGGCAACTGTCAGCAGTTCTATCGCCGTATCCTTCCCAACAACCACCTTGTGTATCTCTGATTTTAGCTTCGTTAACATCATAACCCCCCGAAATTTCACGCTGTTCTTTTAATGATCCATTCACCATCATGCTTTTTTATATCATACACAAAGAATCGTTGTCAGAATATTAAGATATTGTCACGTTTTTATGCTTCTGAGAAATTTGTATGGCTCCCTTAAGGCCGCCCGTTTTATCACAATAAAAAGAGCTATCTTCAATCATGAGAAGATAGCCCCTAAAATCATTTTTAAATCGTTTAAGTCAAGTACTGCGCCAGTAAACCAGCATGGCTACTGATTGCAGTCGTTTAATGTATGCAAGCCGTTTTTATTCCAGTTCAAACACACCGGTGTACAACTGATAATACCTTCCTTTTTCAGCGATAAGCTGATCGTGATTGCCGCGTTCAACAATGCGGCCGTGTTCGAGTACCATGATGACATCTGCATTCTGCACGGTTGAAAGTCTGTGTGCAATGACAAATACCGTACGCCCTTTCATCAGGGCATCCATCCCCGCTTGGACGATGGCTTCAGTTCTCGTATCAATTGAAGACGTCGCCTCGTCAAGGATCATTACCGGCGGGTCTGCCACCGCTGCCCGTGCAATGGAAATCAGTTGGCGCTGCCCTTGCGAAAGGCCGCTGCCATCGCCTTTTAGCACCGTATGATAGCCTTGCGGCAGCATGCGGATAAAGCCGTCGGCATTGGCAAGCTTTGCCGCCTCAATACACGCTTCATCGGTGGCGTCCAGTTTGCCATATCGAATATTGTCCAGTACGGTCCCTGTGAACAGATTGACATCCTGCAAAACAATTCCCAGTGAACGCCGTAAATCCGCCTTTTTAATTTTGTTGATATTGACGCCGTCGTATTGGATTTTGCCGTCTGCAATGTCGTAAAAGCGGTTAATGAGGTTGGTAATCGTCGTTTTGCCCGCGCCTGTTGCACCGACAAAGGCAACTTTTTGGCCGGGTTTTGCATAGAGTGAAATATTGTGCAGCACGATTTTATTGGCTTCATAGCCAAAATCTACATCAAAAAATCGGATTTCACCTTTAAGTGGCGTATAGAGTACTGTCCCGTCACTGTGCGGATGTTTCCACGCCCAAATATCCGTTTTTTCTTCACACTCGTGGATCACGCCGCTTTCTTCCCTAACATTGACCAGCGTGACATGACCATTATCCTGTTCAACCGGCTCATCCATTAATTCAAAAATACGCGATGCGCCTGCAAGTGCCATCACCACCATATTAAACTGCATGGAAATCTGTCCTATTGGGTTGATGAAGGCACGCGATAAGGTAAGAAAGGAGACAATCGTCCCAATGGTTAGGGTATTCACCCCGGTGAGGCTCAGATTCGGCACACCTGCAATGCCCGCCGCACCGCCGATAATCGCAATAATAACATAGAGCATATACCCTAAGTTTCCCACGATCGGCATGGTGATGTTGCCGTATTTATTGGCCTCCGTGGCGCTGTCGCAAAGCGCTTCATTCTTAACGTCAAACGCCTTTGCAGCGCTATCCTCATAACAGAACACCTTGACCACTTTCTGACCGTTAATCATCTCTTCAATGTAACCGTTAAGGTCTCCAAGTGACGCCTGCTGTTTAACAAAATACGAGCCGCTTCGCCCGACGAGGACGCGAATCACTTTTAGCAAAACGACGGCAAACAGCGCAACAAATAGGGCAAGGCCGACACTGAGGTAGAGCATTGAGACAAATGCTGCAATCACGGTGAACATTGACGACAGCATCTGTGGAAGACTCTGTGAAATCGCCTGTCTAAGGGTATCTGTATCATTGGTATAATGGCTCATTAAATCGCCGTGCGTATGCGTATCAAAGTGTCTGATGGGAAGTGCCTGCATGTGTTCAAACATTCTGTCTCTAATTTTTTTCAGCGTTCCCTGTCCGATGATGACCATTGTGCGATTATAGAAAAGTGTTGCAGATACGCCAATCAAGTACACGGCGCCGATACTCATCACAGCCCGCGCCAGCGATGCATAGACCGGATTGGCCTGACCGAGCAGCGGTGTGATATAATCGTCAATCAGCGTTCGGAGAAACAGCGATGACGCCGCACTGGCGGATGCACTGATGAGAATACATAAAAAGACGACGATCAGACGATATTTGTATTCTGCCATATAGCTGTAAAGCCTTTTAATCGTTCCCGGTTTAAAGCGGTGTTTAGGCCTTTTCGGCGCGGCTTTATGATTATCCGTGTTATGCTTCATCGCCGACACCTCCTCTATTTTGAGATTCAAAGACTTCGCGGTAAATTGCATTGTTTACGAGCAGCATTTCATGTGTGCCCACGGCATCAACCTTGCCGTCATTCATGACAATAATCTTGTCAGCATCCTGTACAGAAGCGATGCGCTGAGCAATGATGATCTTTGTCGTATCTGGGATGTTTTCTCGGAATGCCTGACGAATCAAGCTGTCCGTTTTGGTATCGACCGCACTGGTCGAATCGTCCAGAATCAATATTTTCGGTTGTTTTAACAGTGCCCTTGCAATACAGAGCCGTTGTCGCTGACCGCCGGAGACATTGGTACCGCCCTGTTCAATATACGTATCGTACTGATCGGGAAATTCCCGAATAAAATCATCTGCCTGCGCCAACTGAGACGCTTTGATGAGTTCTTCATCCGTCGCCTTTTCATTTCCCCATCTCAAATTCTGTTTAATACTGCCCGAGAAGAGAATGTTCTTTTGAAGCACCACAGCCACTTGGTTGCGGAGTGATTCGATATCGTAATCCCTGACATCGACACCACCGACTTTCACACTGCCGGACGTCGCATCGTAGAGTCTGGAAATCAATTGAACAAGGCTGGATTTTGCGGAGCCTGTCCCGCCGACAATACCAATGGTCTCACCAGATTGAATGGTTAAGTCAATGTGGTTCAGCACCATTTTATCGGCACTGGCCGTATAGGCAAACGATACATCATCAAAGACAATTGAACCGTCTTTTACATCGCGGATTGGCGCATCGTTGTTTTTAAGATCGCTTTCTTCATCCAGCACTTCTACGATCCTTTCAACGGAAGCCCGTGAAATAATGATCATGACAAAGATCATGGACAGCATCATAAGGCTCATTAGAATCTGCATGGTGTAAGTAATCAAACTCGCCAGTTCACCTGTGGAAAGGCCTATGGCTGCATTGTTCCCGCTGGCGACAATGGCTTTTGCGCCAAACCATGATAACATCAGCATGCTGCCGTAAAGACAAAATTGCAGCATTGGCATATTAAAAGCCAGCCTTTTTTCGGCCTTTGAAAAATCTTCAAAGATTGATTTTGAAATGTCTTTAAATTTTTCGACTTCAAAAGCTTCACGGTTATAGGATTTGACGACGCGAATACCGCGAAGGTTCTCCTGTACCACGCTGTTCAATTTATCATATGTTCTAAAGACGCGTACAAAAATCGGGTGAACATTGGACATAATCAGCCAAAGCCCCAATCCGAGCACCGGAATGACACCCAAAAAAATAAGTGATAGTTTTGCGTCAATGCGAAATGAAAAGATTAGTGCGAAAATGATCATCATCGGTGCTCTCACAGCGAGCCTGACCATCATCTGAAAAGCATTTTGTACGTTTGTAATATCCGTCGTCAACCGCGTAATAATGCTGGCCGACGAAAACTTGTCGATGTTTGAAAATGAAAATTTTTGCACATTGTAAAACATGTCATGGCGTAAATTCTTTGCGAATCCCGCCGATGCAATAGCAGCGCTCCGACCGGCCAGAACACCGGTTATCAGGGAAAATACAGCGCATACAACTAAAATTAATCCAATTTTCCACACATACGTCATGTCCTTCTGATTGATTCCGTTGTCAATTAAGAAAGCCATCAGCGTTGGAATAATAATCTCCAGAACGGATTCAAGGGTGACGTAAACAGGTGCGAGAATCATATCCTTTTTATACTCGCGCACACTTGCTAATAGCTTACGAATCATGTAGATCTCCTTATTTGTTCTCCATGGCTATGGAGATATTTTCTTTCATTCTGTCAATATAAGATGTCAATGTCTCGATTTCAGCTTCGGAAAACCCCGTCATAAGCGTTTTTTCCATGGCATCGGCATCTTTTGTCATGACTTCTCGTATTTTCCACGCTTTATCGGTTAATACAATTTTTTTGAGACGGGCATCCTGCTCAACTGCCTGACGCTCAATCAATCCTTTTCGCTCCATTAAGCTCAGCACTTTAGAGGCTGTTGACCGCGCTATTGTAAAATGTTCTTCAATATCCTTCTGAAAGATTTCACGATCTGAGTGATTGGCCAGATAACCAATAATCCACCCATTGTTGCCTGTCACGCGTTCGATTTCCTCATTATGCGCCGAAAAAGCAAAATAGCGTCTGATCAAATTATTAAGCGCACGCAGCTCCAGACCAATCCGCCTTTGTAACATCGTTACCTCCTTAATCCTTCTCATTGCTGTCTTTGGGGTCACATTCACACGCCATTCACCGCTTCAGGTGTTTTGTCTGCAAATCGATTAACCATGGCAGCAGTCGAAAATAAAAAATATTGTTCTATGTAGAACAGTTCGCTATAAAACATTATAGTGATCCAGTCGAATTCTGTCAATACCGGCGTCGCAAAAAAATAAAAATCCCGACAGCTTTCCATGCGTCAGTTCAATGCGAATTGAACACATTTATATAATGCTGTCGGAATTTTGTTTTGTTGATAATCAGCAAATCACCATTCGCCGATTATTCTTCTGTGACTTTCACGCTGAATTGTGCGGATACCTTTGGATAAACCTTCACAGTAACCAGTGTCGTGCCCAGTGTTCGGATCGGCTGATCCAGTGCGATTTTTTTCTTGTCGATATCAATGCCATGCGCTTTTTTCAGCTCGTCTGCGATGTCCTTGTTGGTAATAGAACCAAACAGCCGCCCGCCTTCTCCCGCTTTGGCCTTGAAAACGATTTGTATTTTCTCAATCACTTTACCGAGTTCAACCGCTTCGGCGTAGGCTTCGTCTTTTCGCTTCTGAACCGTTGCCTGCTGATGCTCCAATGCCCTTACATTGCCTTCTGTCGCTTCTTTTGCAAGACCTCTGGGAATTAAATAGTTTCTAGCGTGTCCATCACTTGCGTTAATGACGTCACCTTTCTTTCCGGTGCCCTTGATATCCTTTAACAATATAACTTTCATCTACTTATCCCCTTTCTCATAATATTCATCAATTGCGGCGATAAGCCGTAGCTTAACTGCCTCAATACTCGTATCTCTAAATTGTGCGCCGGCAACCTCCAGATGGCCGCCGCCGCCTAATTTTTCTAAAATCACCTGAACGTTGATATCTCCCAGCGACCTTCCTGAAATAAAGACGGTGTCATCCACTCTTTGGCCGATGACAAAGGAGGCGATGATACCCCGAATGTTGAGGAGATCGTCTGCCGCCTGCGCCGCAATCAGCTGAATGCTCTCACTGGACTTGTTGGAAGACGAAATGGCAATAGCTTCATGATAGCGCATGGCATTGCCAACAATTGCTGCCTTTTCAGTAAAGGTTTCCAAATCGTCCTGAAAAAGCTGCCTGACGCGAATCGTATCAGCGCCCTGACGCCTTAAAAACGCAGCGGCATCAAAGGTGCGCACGCCTGTTTTAAGCGAAAAGTTTTTTGTGTCGACTGTAATGCCTGCGAGCAGTGCATCGGCTTCTTCCTTTTCGATTTTCGGCTTGTTCTCCATATACTGAAAGAGCTCGGCAATCAATTCCGAAGTACTTGAAGCATAAGGTTCCATATACTTTAAAACGGTGTTTTCAATAAACTCCGTGCTGCGTCTGTGGTGATCGATCAGCACCGTCCGCGATGTCTGTGCAATGAGCTCCGGACATTCTGTCAGGCTTGGCTTATGGGTGTCGACAACAACCAGCAGCATGT
>JASUSA010000095.1 GCA_030446305.1 Clostridiales bacterium
AACACTTACTTTGGCGTTACTGAGCATTATGATACGCTTTCCAAGATGATTCTCACCAATCAGGCGACGCCGATTGAAAGCATCACCATTAGTATGATGGGGACTTTTGCCGATGCTAATCACCGATGGGGGTTGATGTCCGGTATTTCTTTCAGACCATTTATGCCCATTGCGCTTAAAATGTACATTACGAAAGAGATCCAAAAGGAGACGCCTGAGTTTATACGATCGCTAAAAATTACCAAAGAAGACTATCGCTATATGAAGATATATAATATGTTCTCTGTGACATGAGGCATTGTGGCGGTATTTAGATCAAATCAGAAGATTAAAAATGATAGAACTATTAAAAACGATAACCTATTAAAAAGGCACCAGCTCTTTGAAAGAGCGGTGCCTTTTTAATGGGTTTAGAACATCAGGAAGATGGTAAAATTCATTCGAAAAGTATGCATGATGCAATTGAACCAAATGCTAATTTTTAAGCAGTTTATTTCCCTTTTCACAAATGCTATAGATTTCATCGTATTTTTGTTCGATGTGTGGGTTAACCATTGCGGTTTTCTTTACAATTCTGGATTTGTAGACAAAATAGGGAAGAATCCATCCTAAGCATCCGGGGATTCCAAAGATAATGGTCATTGGAATTTGAGGCGGATCATTTGTCACCGCAAAGACCGAGCCAGCTATAAAAGCAGTGCCAACGAAGCCGACAACCAATGACCAAGCGGTGGCATCAGAGGCTTTAGACCGTTCTAATGCGCTGAGTTCAAGCATACAGGCTTCAAAATGTCGTTGAAGTCTGGTCAATTCCGTTTTATTGAGAATTTTTCGGTCTCGCTTAAATTTCATAGTGACTTTGCCATTGATATTATTGGTTTGTATATTGTCGTCGACAATCCAGCCGAAATTGGTAAAACCGTCCAAATACATAGAAACGTTTTCGCTGTCAGTTGTAATGGTTTTATAGTCATATCCGACAAAATTGTTATTGATTGTATTGTTCATCTATGAACTCCTTTAAGTTCGAGGATTAGAGATTATGTGAGGTAATTGCTTTATACCTTAGAGTATGCCATAAAAATGTTTGAGAAATGCTTATGCCGTATTTATTAATCATTAATCTTCTGATTGAGTGATCGATGACGAAGGCATTCGCACAGTAAAGGTACTGCCTTTTCCTTCAATGCTGGAAACTGTAATGGTACCATTCATGATTTGTAAAATTCTCAAAACGAGAGACAGCCCCAAGCCGTTCCCCTCGGTTGCATGTGAAGTGTCACCTTGAAAAAACTTGTCAAAAATATGATTGGCTGTTTTCTCGTCCATGCCGCAGCCGGTATCTGAGATCGTTACAATGATTTCAGAATCTGTGGACGTCTGCTGCAATGTGACGATCCCGCCGGGATTCGAAAATTTAATCGCATTGGAAATGAGGTTGTTCCAGACGATTTCCATAAGGCTTTCGTCGGCATCAATCGTTGCACGGTCTTCAATATCTGCAATGAATTCGATGTCTTTTTTTAGCCATAGATCTTCAAAGCGCAGTGCGCATTCGCTGAGTTGGGCGCAGAGATCATAAGGATCTGAAAGAGGCTGCAGATTTTGATTTTCCAGTTTATTTAGCTTCAAGAGATTTGTGATGAGGTCATTGAGTTTTGCAGAAGACTCTAAAATAGTGTCAACATATTCTGCTCGCTGTGCTTCTAAAAGCTTATCACTTTTTAAAGCCTGCGCATAATTCTGAATAACGGAAAGCGGTGTTTTGATTTCGTGTGAGACATTCGAAAAAAATTCGGTTTTCAGTGTTTCAATACTGCCGAGCGCTTCGATCATGATGTTAAAATCGGCAATGATTACATCCAGATAATCCTGCTTATCAGGGAGATGACGCTGTGGCATATAAACAGAAAAATCACCGCTTGCCACCTTGCGGGTGACTTGTGCAAATCCCTCCATAGGTTTCTGATAGCGCCGATCAATCTGTAAAAAAGTGATATAGGTAAAAGCCGCTGCAACAAAGAGCCAATAGATGAGAACTGCTGCTATATACGGTGTTGGTACATGATCAAATAAAATGATGTTTTTGAGTATGAGCATTTGACCGGTGGTTAGAGCAGCCAGTGCAAAGAAAGACGCAACAAAGCTTGAAAAGGGGAATATATTCGATCTTACTTTTGCATTTGGCCTTTGCTTCATTGTAGTACCGCCTTATAGCCAAGTCCCCTGACAGTGACTATTTGAAAGCCATCACAAGGCGTTAGTTTGTCGCGAAGCTTTGTAATGTAGACGTCAACGGCCCTTAAGCTCGTCTCGCTTTCAATGCCCCAGAATTCATCCATTAGCTGCGCTCTGGTGAATGTTTTTTTGGGATAAGACAACAATTTGTATAGAATGTTGAACTCTCGAAGTGTCAAAGGAATTTCTTCATCGTCAATGGTTGCTGTAACGGCGTCAGCGTCCATGGAAAAGTTGCCGACGGTAAGCTTGCGATCTTCAACGATGTTTGCACGGCGTAAAATGGCACCAACGCGCATTACGAGTTCATCGAGGTTAACGGGCTTTACCATATAATCATCAATGCCGAGGCGAAACCCTTTTTGCTTTGAAATAATATCATCCTTTGCCGTCATAAAGAGGATGGGAATTGTATTATTGAGTTCGCGAATGGTTTCTGCGAATTCAAATCCATCGATGCCGGGCATCATAATATCCGAAATAATCATATCGTACAGTGTATTGTACATGAGATCGTATGCCTCTTGGGGATTCATGCACCCCTTTGCCTTAT
Source organism: Clostridiales bacterium (assembly GCA_030446305.1). Taxonomy (GTDB): domain Bacteria; phylum Bacillota; class Clostridia; order Peptostreptococcales; family Acidaminobacteraceae; genus Fusibacter. The sequence goes on from JASUSA010000095.1 coordinate 2,792, forward strand.
AGCCGCAATCGTTTAAATACGTGCAGACGATCTGGTTTAGTTTAACATCGTCTTCGACGACCAGTATGTTTACCATTCAAATTTCCTCCATTCAATATCGTAATATGCCGATTAACGCTTCACATCACTGGCATATTTATATTAGAAATACAGTGTTGTGGCCAGGCTATTCACAATGAAGCTTCTTTATTATTGTAACCATCATAATGAAAAAATACTTCATTTTTGTTTGAGAAATGTTTCTGAATTGTTAATAGTGATCTCTTCCTGTATTCAATACCCTGTTAAGAGAACGCTTAAGCGCTAACTTTTGCTGCGCAAAATGGGAGAAGCTGCATTCATTTATTTCCCAAATTTATTCTTGAATTGATTTTTATGCGCATTAATATTTTAGAAACAGATTATAAGCAAATTTGAAATGAATTGAGCATAGAGTGATATCAACAGCGACATACAAAATTATTTTCAAACAAAGGGGTGTTGGCAATGAGTGAATTTGAAAGAGGCCAAAAAAACTTTATCGGTTTTGAATACAAAGAAGTAACAGCAAAGCGCCAAATGGAATCAATCTACATTGATAGCTATCCAAGCTTTGGCTGGGAGTTTGAAAGCAGTGCTGTTCCCCTAAAGGGAACACTGTTTGTATCAATGAAATTTAAACGCAACCGCAAACTTCGCAATAAATCTGAACTCGCTAGATTGCAACGGCAGTTTGATGCGGGTGTCAATGAGATAGCATCATTAGAGCAATCAAAAGTGACGAAGGCGTCTGGGATGGCTTATGGTGTTGGTATTATCGGAACTGCTTTTATGGCAGGCTCTGTATTTGCAGTTGTTGCAGGGAATATCCCATTATGTATTATTCTGGCGATTCCAGCATTTATCGGTTGGATCGTACCTTATTGGATTTACCGCAATATTGTTCGCAAAAAGACGATAGAAGTGACGCCAATTATAGAAGCGAAATATGATGAAATATACGAAGTCTGTGCGAATGCAACAAAGCTGTTAGATTTATCAGAAGACTAATAATGGTTAGGGATTGGAGGAGAGGACTGTCTCTGCCGTAGAGGCGGAAGTCGGAAACCATAGGTACTAAAGCAACCATTCACATATAGAAACGAAATGATTAAGATTGAGGAGGTGAAAACGATGGCAAATCCAGTAGCAATTGTTGGTGTAGCAGCCGTTGCAGTGATCGCAGTGGCCGCATTTGTTAAAAACAAAAAAAATAAATAGAATGTATGCGGCATAGGAATTGTATTCACAATTGCCTATGCCGCCTTTCTGTAAATGTTTATAAGGAAATTTGAATGATGCAATTGCCTTATTTTAAAATACTTAATGAAAATAGATTGTCTAGGAGAAAAAAGATGAATAAATTTATGGACAAAGTACAAGAGAAAGCACTTGATATGGCGATGACCTATGTCTTAAAATCACCGCAGGATAATTTTATAAAATTAGTTGAATGGGCAGATCGCTTTGATGTAGCGGGGAATTTTAAGAGCGCTATTGAAACCGTTCGGCCCATGGCAGAAGATCCAGAACATACATGGCATCAATACGTGATTAATCTCTGTGAAGAAATTGATCACGACGTTTTAAAAACAACGGTACAAAACTTCTTTATCAATGCAAGTCTGGCTGGGATGGCGAAACAGCATCAGAGCCGTGAAAAATACGGATGCAATATTCCATGGGCGATTCTCATGGACCCTACATCTGCCTGCAATTTGAAATGCACGGGGTGCTGGGCTGCAGAATATGGCAATAAACTCAATATGAGCTACGAGGAAATGGATTCAATTATTACACAGGCCAATGAACTGGGAACGTATATGTTTCTTTACTCAGGTGGTGAACCACTCGTGCGAAAGGCAGACATTATACGATTATGTGAAGCACATCCGGACTGTCAATTCACTGCCTTTACAAATGGGACGCTGATTGATGAAGCATTTGCGGCAGAAATGAAACGCGTCAAGAATTTTATTCCCGCCATTAGTGTAGAGGGTTTTGAAAAAGAAACGGATTTTAGACGCGGTGAAGGTACCTTTGATAAAGTAACGCGTGCGATGGCAATTTTACGCGAATACCAACTGCCTTTTGGGATTTCCTGCTGTTATACAAGTCAAAATACAGAAATGATTGGCAGTGAAGCTTATTTTGATCAAATGATTGCATGGGGCGCCAAATTCTGCTGGTTTTTCACCTATATGCCCGTGGGGAAGGACGCAGTACCGGAATTGATGGTAACACCTGAACAGCGGCAGTTTATGTATCAGCAAATCCGTAAATTTAGGGAGACAAAGCCGATTTTTACACTGGACTTCTGGAATGACGGTGAATACTCAAATGGCTGTTTAGCAGGTGGCCGCGTGTATATGCACATCAATGCCAACGGTGATTATGAGCCTTGTGCCTTTACCCATTATTCTGATTCCAATATTGCAGACAAAACGCTGCTAGAAGCACTGATGAGTCCGCTTTTTAAAGCATATCAAGCTGGGCAGCCATGGAATGACAATCATCTGAGACCATGTCCGCTGCTGGACAATCCCAGTGAACTGGTACATGTCGTACAGATTTCCGGCGCACATTCAACGGATTTACAAAATCCTGAAGATGTCGTTGAATTATCGGCGAAATGTGAAGAAGCGGCTGCTGGCTGGGCGCCGATTGCCGATTCGCTTTGGCAGTCATCAAGAGCAGCGCAGAAAAGCAGCAGTCTGTAAAATGAAATAGCCTTAAGAGGGATCAAGGAGGTGCTACAAATCTAAGCAATTAGATGGGTAACACCTCCTTGATTTTTTATGGTCTTATTACTTGCTTAAACTTTGTTTATGATATTGATGCAATTTCCTTATGATCTCTTTCGATTTGACACGGCAGCATCAACCTTTAACATTGCGCACAACATCGTATGCCGCATCATCAATTGCAATAAACCCGGTGATATCGGCACTGTTCTGCCCATGGTAAGCGGTAAAATGATTCCTGATACTTTCGATGTCCAACGATTCTGAGCGTTGATTGGCGATAATGCAGTCTTTGGGAATGGGGGCGGTTTCATAGAGCATCTTAAGCGCGTTAATATTGCCGCCGTAGTGTTCAAGTGCTTCATTATAAGTAGCCCCGGCAACGACTTCTCCCTTTAAGACGGCTTCAATAACGCGGTCGTGGCTGCCGAGGAAAACGGGTTCATGCGGTAATTGAAGCTCAGACAGCTTAGCTTTTGCATATAGATAGCCAGAGGCGCTGTTTTCATCGACGAATCCAAACTTGCCATGAATTTGCTGGAGTGATGAAAGCTGCTGAGAAATAATGTACCCGCGGTAATTGGCGCTGCCATTGACCAACGGTGAAACCAGCGGCGTCAGCGCACATGCTTTGGCGGTTTGTACATAGGCAAAGGGTGAGAGCCATGCGATGTCGATTAGACCGCTTGCCAAATCGGATTGAATGCTTTCATAGTCCTTTGGAACGTAGATCACGAAATCGTTTTGGAAAATTGTTTCTAAAATAGGACCATAGCGTGAAACAATTTGCAGTGGCGAGGTAAAGGGGTTGATTCCCACAATGAGCTTGGCACCGGTCGCACTTGGATCGAGTTCCTTTTGCATGCTGATCGTGATTCCTTCTACTGCATTGTAGACGGCGACGAGTTCGTCATTTTTCTGTTTTAAATCCCTCGTCTGAGAAAGTGTTGCAAGTGTTTGTTCATGTGTGTCTGTGATGGCAGTTGTTACAGTGTCAATGGCAGCGTGAAGTCCTTTTGTGGTTTCACGCTGTTGCTGCGTCTGGGCTTCGAGCGCATTAACGGCACTGGCAATCGCACCAAAGGCCTGGTCGAAATCTTCGAAAACGCTTTGACTTTCACTGATTTCATGCGTTACAGACTGCGACTGCTGTGAAAGTGTAGCCATGCTGTCATTCAATTTAGCGGTTTTTACCTTAAAATTGTCAACAATGGCTTCGATTTTTTTTGTGGCAGTTTCTGTTTCGGCAGAAAGCTTGTTGATTTCCTGAGCGACGACGGCAAATCCTCTGCCGGCTTCACCTGCTCGCGCTGCTTCAATTGAGGCGTTGAGTGCCAGCAGATGCGTTTGTCTTGCAATTTTGCGAATGTATTCAATAATGGCGTCAATTTCTCGTGCGGCAGATTGTAGCCCTTTATTCTCGGTGAGCGTTTCAGTGTTGGCCTCGCGTACCTGCGTGTTTAAGCCATTTATATTGTTAAAAATTGCTTTGGTTTTGTCAAAAGCGGCCTGCCATGAGGCTGTTGTTGCATTCAGATCGTTGACGACGGTCTCCGTGTGAACAGACAGTACTTCAAGTTCACTGATAGCAGCATTGATTTCTTCAATACTGGCAACATTGTCTTCGCCGTAACTGAGGACATCCTGCATTTTTGTCATCATCATATGGAAAAACTTATGGTGTTCTCCAGACAGCCATTGAATCTGTTTGATATGTAAGTCCAGTGATGCCCAGTACGCAAACAAGTTCGATTGATCTTTTATCACTGTGGTATCGTTTAGTCGATTTCGTCTAATCATCTTATCACCCCTTCATTATATAACGCAATAATGATGCCAAGGGCGTATACGGTAAAAATGTTCCAGATTGCAAGGGTGATGCTATCTCGGGTTGGGAATAAACAGCCACAAAACGTAGATGCATACAATAAACATGATAAAAATGACCAAGTGGTCGCAGGTATTTTTTTTGACAAATGCTGTCAAGGTGTAGTTTAATGGTGATAGGCATATGACGATGCGATTGATTATACAAGGGAGGGATAATATGCAGCGCAGAATATACTTTCCAACATTTGATACAAAACGCCTTGTGCTACGAGCGCTTTTGCCAACGGATGCAGAGGATCTTTACGAGATGCGGCACGATGATTCGACACATCGTTTTACAGACACACTGCCGGATCATCATATTGAGGCGACAAAGAAATACATAGCGGCTGTACAGGCCGGCATTTCTCAAGAGAAGTGGTATGCATGGAGTCTGGTACAGCGGGAAACAGGTAAAATCATTGGCCTCCTTAGCCTATGGCAGTTTAATATGGATGAACTGACAGCAGAAATCGGGTGTATGCTTCACCCTGATTATCGAGGACAGGGGTATATGCGGGAAGCGATTGGTGCAATCCTTCGATTTGCACATGACATGCTTGGCCTATCATACCTTGATGCCTTTACAGAGCGGCAAAACTATGCGGCACAGCAAATGCTGACAAAGGCAGGTTTTTCGGTGATTGATCAAATGGAAGAAGCAGGCGCATTAAAAGAGCGTGTTTTTCAAATGATGATTTACAGGAAATCACTGATTGCGGCATCCACTAAAATATATGGCGGTTTTTAAAGCACCATTAAGGACAGTATTTTGTCAATTTTATACAATCCAATCCTCGAACTTATTGATAGAATAATGACAAGTTATGCCTTTGGTATGATGCGGCGAATGCTTTTTTACCAATGGACACGATGGGACACGACTTTTATGAAGTGATTTTTCAGTGATTTTTCAAGGATCTTGAGATTGGAGGCTGAACATGGCAAACAAGACACCGGCGTCAGATACGTTAAAAGGTTTTACATCCCCAAGAACGCCGAAGGGAACTTCGGGAATCGTCGCGCCGCCCCCATGGCATTATGTAGGCCAAGTGACGGCAATCGAGTTTGAAGCAGATGGTGATAAAATAGCGCCTTACCTGCCGGCACCTATGCAAATGGAATCTCATCAGTGCTGTGTGTATTTTATTGAATGGCAGTATACATCAGAAACCACAGAAGATTATTTGGACCCAGTTGAAAGCCAGTATCGAGAGACGATCCTGCTTATGAGCGGCAGCTATAAGGGCGAAGCAATGGCATACTGTCCTTTCATCTGGGTAGATCAGGACAAGGCGCTGATG
>JASUSA010000037.1 GCA_030446305.1 Clostridiales bacterium
GGGGCTACACCTGTACCCATCCCGAACACAGAAGTAAAGTCCTCCAGCGCCGATGGTACTTGGCGGGAAGCTGCCTGGGAGAGTAGGACGTTGCCGGTTTATACCCTATGTATTTATACATAGGGTATCTCTATGATCAATAATAGGTGCGGAAGTGGCTCAGTGGTAGAGCATCGCCTTGCCAAGGCGAGGGTCGCGGGTTCAAATCCCGTCTTCCGCTCCATTTTAATATTATAGATTTATGGTCTTGTGGCAAAGATCTAAGTAATTAGCACACAGTGGTAATTACTACAAAGGAAAACATTTGATCTGACGATCAAATGACACTGCGCAAATTTAATTTTCTGACGAAAATCCTTATTTGTACAGTAATGAAGGTTCACGGCCTAGCGGCCGAGACCTAAGTAATTAGCACGCAGTGGTAATTACTGCAAAGGAAAACATTTGATCTGACGATCAAATGACACTGCGCAAATTTAATTTTCTGACGAAAATCCTTATTTGCTGCGTTTATCCGGTGACGATGGCGGAGGGGTTACACCTGTTCCCATCCCGAACACAGAAGTAAAGTCCTCCAGCGCCGATGGTACTTGGCGGGAAGCTGCCTGGGAGAGTAGGACGTTGCCGGTTATAAGACTCTATGTATTCCATGTACATAGAGTCTTTTTATATGGAAAAATAGGTTTGAAGTCAATTATTTTCAATAAAAATCCCAAACTTCTTGATTTTAAAGAGCTTTGAGATTTTTTGTTTATTGAGGTTTCGTAGACTAAATAGTAGTGAGCTGATTTCAAAATCGACAAAAATTACATATAATGGAATAGCACAATAGTACCGACTTACATAAAAAGTTATTATTGGTTACAATAGGGTAAGTAATATGCAGCTGTTGTCATCAAAACTTGGGGTGACTGAGAACATTAATACCGTTAATAAATCAATTAAAAGGATTGAGAGATGCATGAACAATTAGAAAAATCAAAAGAAAATACAAAAAGTTCTATTTCTAATGAGAATAAGTATGAGATTCAAAACGACAAGCAAGGAACGATTAAACCGCTAGGCGTTATAAATCAGCGTGAAAAGCAGTCAGAAACAGGTTTTGTTTCTTCGAGGCAGGTGCGGGAAAAAGAAAATAACACAGGTATGCCCAATAACTTAAAAGAGGGTATTGAGAATCTCTCGGGATTCGCGATGGATGATGTGAAGGTGCATTATGGCTCATACAGGCCAGCGCAATTAAATGCACATGCGTATGCGCAGGGAACAGAAATTCATTTAGCGCCGGGCCAAGAAAAACAGTTGCTACATGAAGCATGGCATACGGTTCAGCAGAAGCAGGGAAGGGTAAAGCCAACTTTGCAGATGAAGCGCGATATTGCGATTAATGATGATGCTGAATTGGAAGATGAAGCGGACAAAATGGGTGCAAAAGTAGCGGCTTTATCAATGAAAGATAATGACGTCTTACCAGATGAGCAAAATAGAAATCCATTGGTTCAGACAGTAACTTCTGCACCTGTTCAAAGAGTTAAATTTCAACAATCATTTTCCGGACCGGCAATTGGAACGGAGTATGAGTTATCTGATGCACTTATCTTTAAAACATCTTCTATCCAAGAAATAGCTGTTGTAAGGGATCAAGCAGATAATGATTTGGTTGAAATTACATCTGATATGGTGTCGCCTGCAGTATTAGCGGATGCTACAGAAGAAACAAAACAAAGTATTTTCAACGATTATGAACCCGCTTCGGTAATAGATATTGACGGAGAGTCTCAGAGAATTTCAAGTAATCTTGATTCTTACACCATCGAATTGATTACCCATCCCGCTTTGGCAAAAGGTCAGGATAATCAATTGTCGGAGGAAGCTTCTGCTGCATGGGACTTGCGGCAAAGCGCATTTGACTTTGCACTGGATTGTATAAAAACTGCAGGACAAGCGGATCGCTTAGAAGACAAGCATTTAGCAGAGACTTCCAAGGATAATCTGAAATTGTCTTTGCGCGCCAATATCACGCATATCATCCAAACTTCGGGATCGCCGTCATTTTCACCTTCAAGTTTTCAGGCAACTTATTCACAGGCAAGTGAAGCAATTGACACAGATTTGTTTTTAGATGCTTCATGGCTAAAGGAAGATGTAAGTACTGAGGTAGGAAATTTGAGTGATATTCAAGGCTACGATAAGATTGACGAGAGTAAGAGAAAAGCGTTTAAAAAGGCAGTCGAATATGCTGCCCGCATTATTAAGAAAGTCCTAGCAATCAATCATGATAAGCCGCTTGTAGGCATTGATCCACATGGAACACATAATGTACATGATCCGGATGTTAAAAATGCTTGGGGAATGCTTCCGCGCACCTTGGTAAAAGATACGGTTACACATATGATTGGGTCGGACGAAGCTTCGATGACTGCTTACACGAGCTACATCACTTCTGTTAAAAACCAAGGAAAGATTCAAAAGTCAATTATTGAGAAATATATCACGGGTGATACTGGTTTTGCACGTACGACTTTATCTGGCATTGAAACGGATCATAAAGGGGCCAGTGCATTTGAAATTCGTTCTGGGGGTGATGAAATGCACCCATATGCAGCACCAAACATCGAAGTTGTTGGCACTCAAACAGAACTGTGGGGAGAATTTTATACGAATCCCGACTTATTCGTTTATAAAAAAGAAAAGCCTAAAGATATCAGATACATTTATTGGCATACCACATTGAAAAAATTTATTTACATGAAGTTAGAAGCGGAAGAAAAGAAGAATGAAGCGAAAAAAAAATGGTATGCTTTCGATCCGAAAACTGAGGAAACAATTGTATGGACAGATCCAACACGAAATAAAACAAATGCATTGGATCTAGATGAAGAAAGAGAAGCGCCACCCACACAGATGCCAAAATTTCTGAAACCATAGAAGTAATGATGTGATATGATTAAAGTGGAGGCGATCACATTCATGCAAATTTATGAGACCAATCTAGATGAAGAAAAATTCAAACCGCTGCAAAGTGATTGTTCGAATTGCAGTGGTTTATGCTGTGTTGCATTGTATTTTTCAAAAACAGAAGGCTTCCCAGAAAATAAAGCAGCTGGTAAGCCTTGTCTGTATCTGCAGCCCGATTATCTTTGCAAAATTCATGAAAGCCTTGTGGATAAAAATATGAAGGGGTGTATCGGATACGATTGCTATGGTGCTGGTCAAGCTGTGACGGCGATGTATAAAGGTGATACTTGGCAATCATCACCAGAAAGAGCACAGGAAATATTTAATGTCTTTATGATTATCTTTCAACTCCACCAAATGCGCTGGTTTCTAATGGAAGCGCGTGTGATGGGGCATGTGAAAACATTGGCGCCAAAAATCAATGCGCTGATTGAAGAGAATAGACGGTATTGTTCATGCTCATCAACGGATGTTTTGTCATTGGATTTAAAGCATTATAAAAAACGGGTGAATACACTTTTAAAAGAAACCAGCAGAATGGTAAGTGATCGTTTTCCAAGGCAGTCTAGTCATCATGCGGTAGACTATATGGGGCGAAATTTTAAAAACAAAAGTTTTGATGGGATTGATTTTAGCATGCATTTACTGATTGCATCGGATTTTAGCGGCTGTACATTTAGCGGTGCAAATTTTTTAGGCACGGATCTGCGAGATTGCTGTTTCAATGGCGCCGATTTAAGTGAAGCTGTTTTTTTAACGCAAATGCAGGTTAATGCGGCGCGGGGGGATGTAAATACAAAGCTTCCTGTTTTTCTGTCGCGGCCTGTCACATGGCGATAGACAGAGTACGAGAAACGCAGGGATATTGCACGGGAAATACCGCTAAGGCAATATTGATTAAGTGATAATGCATCCTATTGAAGATAGAACGTTCATTGACGTACAAATGAAGAGGCGAAAACATGCGACAGATTATACATTTTGATATTGATGCATTCTATGCATCGGTTGAACAATTGGATCACCCTGAATACAGGCATAAGCCAATTATCGTCGGAGGCGATTCTGATCGAAGTGTTGTGGCGACTTGTTCATATGAGGCACGAAAATTCGGTGTACGAAGTGCGATGAGTGCAGTTGTCGCAAAGCGACGATGTCCCGATGGCATCTTTGTCTATCCAAGAATGCAGCGCTATCAAGAAGTCTCTAGAAAAATTTTTCAATATATTGAGAGCATCAACTGCGATTTACAGAAAGTATCAATAGATGAAGGCTATTTAGATATAACACCTTTAAAAATTGAACCGAAGCAGTTTGCAAAGCAATTAAAGGAAGCCGTTTTTGCTTTGACGGGGCTTACGATCTCTGTAGGCATATCGTATAATAAATTTTTAGCGAAACTTGCATCGGATTGGAATAAGCCGGATGGCATTTTTGAAATAAGACCTTCGGATGTCCCAGCGATTTTGCTGCCGCTTCCGATTATAAAAATTCATGGACTTGGCAAAAAATCCTGTGAAAAACTCAACCGCATTGGTATTTTTACCATTGCTGATCTATATCAGTACCCTTTAGATGCTGTTGGACAGATTATTGGCGAGACATTTGCGAAAGAAATCATTGACCGTATCCACGGTATTGACAACCGTCCAGTGGAAGTAACCCAGGAACGCAAATCGTATGGCAAAGAAACAACACTTGATGAAGATACCATGGACCGTTCTTTATTAGATGATATTTTAAAACGATATCTCGAGCGGATTATTGCAGCGTTATCGGAAAGACAACTGATGGCCAAAACAATAACGATTAAAGTAAAGTATCATGATTTTGAACAGTTTACCCGAAGCCATAGCCTTGAACGCGCGACCATTAACGCAAAAATGCTCTTTGAGGCATATGAGATTTTGTTTCAGCAGACACAATTTGAAAAACCCGTTCGATTGATTGGGATAACACTGTCGAATCTGGAAGAGATAGGATTTAAGCAGTTTAACATTTTGGAAGAGATCGAATAGCAGCGTTCATAGGCGTATATAGGATTATGCACAGCAGGCACAAAAAGTATACATGGGTGGTATCTATTCATTTTGAAAGAGAACTATGTTATAATATTGGAAACGTTACCGAAAACGTTTCCAATGATTAGGATGAGGTTAATACCGGATGAAATCAGTTAATATAAAAGATATTGCCCGTATTGCAGGTGTGGGAGTGGCAACAGTGTCGCGCGTGATTAATCATCACCCCGATGTCAAGGAAGAAACGCGGCAGCACATTTTAAAAATTATAGAGGAATACAATTACATACCCAACAACAGTGCGCGCTATCTCAAGCGTTCTGAGAGCAATGACATCGGTATCATCATCAAGGGGATCTACAATCCGCTCTTTGCAGAAATGATGCAAAAAATCGAACGCATTTTGTCACAAGTTGGGTATACGGTCATGTTACATCACCACATGGACATGGCCATTCGCGATATGGATGTCGCTCAGGAGTTTGTCAAGGAAAAGCGGCTTAAAGGACTTATTTGCCTTGGCGGCGATTTTGAAGATGTTCAGACAGATGAAGTGAGACAAATGGGTGTGCCGATGATCTTGACATCGGCACTGCAAAACAGTTCACTCGATCGAAATGTTTATTCCAGTGTCGGGATTGACAATGAAGTTGCCGCTTTTGAAATTGTCGATTATTTGTGTACAGTAGGTCATCAAAAGATTGGCATCATTACCACTGGTGAACACGATCAGAGTATTGGCGGCAGAAGAACACAGGGTTATATGCGTGCGTTGGCTACACATGATATTCCAAAAGTAGACGAGCGGTTTGAAGTAGGTGACTACACGTTTGAATCCGCATATTTGGCAATGAAACGCCTGCTTGAAAAAGCGCCGGATCTTACGGCTGTCTTTGCCATTTCAGATATTATGGCAATCGGTGCAGCGCGAGCAATTCGTGAAGTCGGTAAAACAATTCCTGAGGATATTGCCCTGGCGGGGTTTGACGATATTGATTACGCGGCTTTTTTCAACCCGCCGCTGACCACAGTCAAACAACCCCTTGAAACACTTTCCGAAACCACAGCGGAACTTATGATTGCCCTATTGGAGGATCGAAGTGAACATGAGCACATGATGCTTCAAACGACTTTAAAAATTAGAAAGACGACCTAGATGAATAGGTATGAGGTATTTTATTGGAGGTTGAAATGAAAGCGATGATTTTAATGATTTTAAAATCTGAATTTGCAAAAGACTTTGAGACGGCGAATAGTCAGCAGCTCTATTATGCATTGTCAAAGGCAATAATGGCGCATATAGCAGATTCTTGGCAGATGAGTCTTGCAAAATCAGCTCAAGGCAAACAGGCTTATTACTTTTCAGCAGAGTTTCTGATGGGCAGGGCACTCGGCAATAACTTGCTGAATTTAGGCGATACGTCAGAAATTAAAGCATTATTGGATGCCTATTCTATTGATTTAAATGAACTGGAAAATCAGGAAGCTGATGCTGGGCTTGGAAACGGTGGTCTAGGAAGGTTGGCCGCTTGTTTTTTAGAATCTGCAGCAACAATGACTTTGCCGCTGCATGGGTACGGCATCCGTTACCAGTACGGTCTGTTTAAACAGGCATTTAAAGAGGGATTTCAAGTTGAAATGCCCGACGATTGGCTTAAATATCCCGATCCATGGTCAATCAGGCGAGATGATGAAGCGGTAACAATTCATTTTGCAGATGGTGACATCAAGGCAATACCATATGATACCCCTGTTATTGGTTATCAAAATGATCAAATCAATACACTTAGACTGTGGCAAAGTGAGGCAATGGTACCTTTTGACTTTACTGCTTTTAATGATCAGGCATACGACCTTGCTGTTGCCGAAAAGAATCGTGCAGAAGCCATTTGCAAGGTATTGTATCCAAATGATTCGAAGGAAGACGGGAAAAAACTAAGGCTAAAACAGCAATACTTTTTTGTATCGGCATCATTGCAGGATCTCGTCAGCAAATTTGCAGCAACCGGCGATGCATGGGAGCATTTTCCGCAGCGCTATGCCATTCAATTAAATGATACGCATCCCGTTGTGGCCATCCCTGAACTCATCCGCATTTTGATGGATGATTATCAATTGCGATTTAATCGCGCTTTTAAAATTGCGCAAAAGACATTTGCCTATACGAACCATACCATTTTACAGGAAGCGCTTGAAAAATGGCATGTTAGTTTTTACAAAACGCTGTTGCCGCGCGTTTATGAAATTATTCAGAAAATAGATCGCCAGTTTGTCAATGAATTCAAAGAATCAGAAATGCCCACGGCACAGATTCAACAGATGCGCATTATTCAGGATCATATGGTTCATATGGCGTATTTGGCAATATACGGTTCGCACTCTGTCAACGGCGTAGCAGCACTTCATACAGACATTCTAAAGCAAATCGCACTTAAAGACTGGTATGAATTTTTCCCAGAGCGATTTAACAATAAAACAAATGGCATCACACAAAGGCGATGGCTAAAATTTGCCAATCCTGAACTGTCTGCACTGATTACAGAATGCTTGGGCAGTGAAGCGTGGGTAACGCAGTTAAGTGATTTAAAGGCACTTGAGAAGTTTGCCGATGATGAAATGACGCTTAATCGTTTTATGGCGATTAAGCAAAAACGTAAACAAGCGCTTGCTGACTATATACGAGAGAATGAAGGCGTCGAGCTTGATCCTAATGCGCTCTTCGATATTCAAATCAAGAGACTCCATGAATACAAGCGGCAGCTGCTCAATGCCTTTCAGATTTTGCATCAGTATTTTGAACTCCTGGAAAACCTGGAAAAAGAGGTTGTACCGCGTGTCTATATTTTTGGCGCCAAAGCGGCACCGGGTTATTACCGTGCAAAGGGCATTATAAAATATATCAATGAAATTGCGAAAAGAATTAATAGTGATCCGATTGTCGCAGGGCGAATAAAAGTGCATTTTGTCGAAAACTATAACGTATCCTATGGTGAATTGCTCTTCCCGGCAGCCGATTTGTCAGAACAAATTTCGACGGCGGGCAAAGAGGCATCCGGTACAGGCAATATGAAGTTTATGCTTAATGGAACGCCAACCATCGGCACACTTGATGGCGCAAACATTGAAATTGTAGAAGAGGCTGGGATCGAAAACAACTTTATCTTTGGCGCAAAAGTGGAAGAACTTGAAGCGCTGAATGGCAGTTATGATCCGGTACAATATTATTTAACGAATCCGAGATTAAAACGAATAGTCGATACGCTGATTGACGGTACTTTTTCAGATGGTGGTACGGGCATGTTTCATGAACTCTACAGCTCGCTGATGCAGGGTGCATCATGGCATTGTGCCGATAACTATTTCCTGCTGTACGATTTTGATGCTTATGTGGCGGCGCAGTCAAAAGTTGATGAAGCGTATCGCGATCCGATTAGCTGGGCGAGAAAATGTTGGTTAAATCTAGCAAATGCGGGTAAATTCAGTTCCGACAGGACGATTTTAGAGTATGCTAAAGACATTTGGCAGATCAAATCGATTGAGGTATAATAAAGCGAGGCGCCTGAAAAGGCGCCGCCTTTGGCATCACACAATGTAAGCGGTGCCTAAAAAAATTAACGGAGGCGACCATGTATATTGGCATTGACCTTGGTGGAACGAATATAGCCGGCGGACTGGTAAGCGATGATGGTGTCATTATCCTAAAAAAATCAGTACCGACACTAACAGAGCGCGGCAGTGAAGCGGTAATGGCAGATATTGCACGCGTCATAAAAATGTTGCTTGATGAGAATACGTCAGACCAGAAGCCGACGGCGGTTGGCATTGGCATTCCAGGTGTTTCTGACCCTGTAACGGGAGATGTGCCCGTGTGTGTAAACTTAAATTGGTATAATGTACCACTCAGGCGACGACTACAGGAAACCATTGATCTACCAATATTTATCGATAATGATGCGACAGTTGCCGGCGTTGCCGAATTTGAAGTCGCTCAGAAAGGCAGATATAAAAATGCCGTGCTGTTAACGCTTGGAACTGGTATTGGCAGTGGCATTATGATTGACGGCAAAATGGTTTCCGGTCATCACGGCATCGGATCGGAATTTGGTCATACGATTGTAGGTGAAAACTTTTACATTTGCAACTGCGGCCATAATGGTTGTCTGGAAACTTTTTCATCTTCAACGGCCATTATCAAGTACATGCGTCATCGCATAAAAGACGAAGGTGCCCAAAGTATGGTGCTGTCAATGGCGGATGGCAACATAGCAAATATTAATGGTGAAATGATTTTTAAGGCGGCAATGAATGGCGATGCACTTGCTGTCGAAACCATTGATCGTTTGGTAAAATACCTCGCAATCGGTTTAATTAATCTCGTAGCGACTTTAGACCCTGAGATTATTCTTTTGGGAGGCGGGCTGTCAATGGCAGGAGATTTCCTGCTCGATAAAGTGGTTGCAGCATTACACGAGTTGAAATACTACAAGGCACTACCGATTGCAGGTGTAGAAATTGCTAAACTCAGAAATGATGCTGGAATCGTGGGCGCTGCCATGTATGCAAAACTGCATATGGCATAAAACTTGGATAAATAATCGGTATAAAAAGAATATGATTAAAAAATACGAATAGTAATACGAATAAAAAAATAAGAATAAGAATTAGAATTAGAAGAATATGACGACTACGACTACGGATTAGACTACGGATTAAGAATAAAAACTAAGATTAAGAAAAAGGATAATCAAAACAGTGAAAGCGATAGAATCATTGTGGGTAATGATCCTATTTTTCGTCATGAGGAGGCAGCAATGAACCATATTAAATTTGATTACAGTCAAGCGCTGTTGAATGCAAATGAATTTGATCATCTTAAGGGACATGTGCAGTTGGCACACCAGATGTTACACGAGAAGACAGGTGCCGGCAACGATTATGTCGGATGGGTTGATTATACAAAGCGGCTTACACAGGCTGAAATTGAAGATATTCAGCAAACGGCAGATAAGATACGCGAAGCGGCAGATGCTTTTATCATAATCGGTATTGGCGGTTCTTATCTTGGTGCTAAAACAGTGTTGGATGCACTGATGCATCCGTTCCATAACGAGTTGACGAAATCGGAACGTCAAGCACCTAAAATCTATTTCGCCGGCAATCAGATCAGCAGTACATATATGGCTTATCTTTTAGAGCGCATAGAAGGCGAGAGTGTCTATATCAATGTTATTTCTAAATCGGGAACGACAACTGAACCGGCAATTGCCTTCAGATTATTAAAAGCTGCGTTAGAATCAAAATACGGCAAGGAGGGTGCACAAAAACGCATCGTTGCGACAACAGATCGCGAGCGAGGTGCCTTGCGAACACTTGCTGACAGAGAGGGCTATAAGACATTTGTCATTCCTGATGATGTTGGCGGCCGCTATTCCGTCATAACACCTGTTGGACTTTTACCGATTGCCGTTGGCGGTATTGATTTAAAAGCGTTTTTAAATGGCGTCAATGATGGTGTTGATGCATTTGCCAACCCTTTGGTAGCAGAAAACCCTGCGTACCAGTATGCTGTATTGCGAAATGTGCTCTATCGCAAGGGCAAGGCGATTGAAGTGCTCGTCAATTATGAACCGTCAATGGCATTCTTGGCAGAATGGTGGATGCAGCTCTTTGGTGAAAGTGAAGGCAAAGACAACATGGGGGTATTCCCAACAAAGATGAATAACTCAACGGATCTGCACTCAATGGGTCAAATGATTCAAGATGGCCCTCGCATTATGTTTGAAACGGTTATAACATTGGATACTGTTGAAAGGGATATCGTATTAGAGGCCGATGCCGATAATCTCGATGGCTTGAACTATCTGGCGGGCAAAAAAATGAGCGAAGTTAATCAAAGTGCTTTTCAAGGTACTGTCGAGGCCCATGTCGACGGCAATGTGCCAAATTTGCACGTTAGCATGCCGAAGCTTGATGCTTATCACTTGGGACATCTCATGTATTTCTTTATGAAAGCATGTGGAATCAGCGGCTATCTTATGGGTGTTAATCCATTCGATCAGCCGGGTGTTGAAGCTTATAAAAAGAATATGTTCAGATTGCTTGGGAAACCAATGTGATTTGAGATTTGAACATCACGGTTTACGTTTATCAATTGAGAAAAATACAAATCGTTATGGCGTCTTTTGAAAAGGACACTTATGCTGTCAATGTGTGCTTTGCTAAGAACGTATGACCTTAAAAACTGCTTTGATTCAGGGAATATGCCCCTGAGCAAAGCAGTTTTTGTGCTGTGAGGATTGGCCAAAAAACAGATAGATTATCTGGTGTTGATACCTGTGCTATTTGAATATAGTGCTTTTGGATTATTCTTGGTTTTTTAAAATTTGGATGTAGACAGAAAAATACCCTTCGTGATACAATATATAGCGTAGCTGAAATATATTTATTACTAAATATTGTGTCTAAAACGGGGTGTAGAGCATGAAAGTCACAAAGAGAGATGGGACAGTTGTAGATTTTGAAATCGGTAAAATTGTTCGAGCGATTGAAAAAGCAATGAAAGAAACCACCAAGGGTGTCGACAGTACGTTAAGTCAGACAATTGGTGCAAAAATTGAGCAGGCAGCATTAGACAGTGAAAATATGATCTCCGTCGATGAAATTCAAGACCTTGTTGAAGATTTACTAATGGGAAGTCCACGCAAAGACGTTGCGAAAAAATATATTATCTACCGTAGCGAGAAAGATAAAACGCGATTAACGCGTAAAAAAGAAGATCATCAGCTATTGACAGATGAGTTTATAAGCAAGTACAAGCATTTGGATTCGCCAATGCGACAGCTTGGTAATTTCGTTTATTACAGAACTTACTCAAGATGGCTGCCGGAAGAAAAACGCAGAGAATACTGGTGGGAAACGGTAAGACGTGCCGTCGAATATAACTGTACGATTGTAAAGACAACGCGAGCAGAAGCCGAAGAACTGTTTGATAATATTTTTCATCTCAGACAGTTTTTATCCGGCAGAACTTTTTGGGTCGGTGGTACACCGGTGGCAAAACACTACCCAATGGCAAACTATAATTGCAGTTTTCAGATTATCAACAGCTTTGATGCCTTTAAAGACATCTTTTATCTCTTGATGATCGGATCAGGTGTTGGCGTCCGCATCCTAAGAGAAGATGTTGCGGGCTTGCCGAAAGTTCGGACGGACTTTGAAGTGGTGCATAAAGACTACGCGCCACTGCCAAGAGCAGAACGTGAAGATAACACGAGTCTTGAATTTTTCTATAACAACACCGTAAAAATTACCATTGGCGACTCGAAAGAAGGCTGGGTGCAATCGCTGGATTTCTTCCTGAAGCTGATTCATACCAATGAATACCGCAATATCAAAACCATCATCATCGATTACGATCATGTAAGGCCAAAAGGCGAGAAATTAAAAACATTTGGCGGGACGGCGAGTGGTCACACAAGCCTCAAAAACATGTTCCATAAGATTGACCGCGTGGTTAAGAAACTCGGGATGCTGATGGAAACAAAACTCGTGAAATTAAGAGCAATCGACTGCCTAGATATAGCAAATGTCATTGGTGAAAATGTTGTTGTAGGCGGCGTTAGGAGAACTGCAGAGATTGTACTCGTCGATTCGGATGATACAGAATGCATCGAAGCAAAATCGAATCTCTACTATATGGAAGATGGCAAGTGGGTCGTCAATGAAGAAGTACTTCATCGCCAAATGAGCAACAACTCGATCTATTACACTGAAAAACCAAGCCGCGAGAAAATTAAATGGCAGCTTGAAAGAATGCGTTATTCCGGTGAACCGGGATGGGTTAATGAAGTAGCGGGCTCAAAGCGCAGACCAAACTTTAATGGTGTCAACCCATGTGGCGAGATACTGCTGGACAACAAGGGACTTTGCAATTTAACGACCTTAAACGTTTTTGCTTTTGTTGAAAACGGCAAGATTGATACGGCAGCTCTGCTGAAAGCCCAAAGACTGTCAGCGAGATGCAGTTACCGTATGACTTGTGTGGAACTGGAATTGCCGCTTTGGAACAATGTACAGCAGCGGGATAAACTTTTGGGCTGCTCCGTTACAGGATGGCAGGATATGGTCAATGCCACAGCAATGACCTATGATGAACAAGCTGCGCTGCTGCGAACAATGCGCGATGTTGCCAGAAAAGAAGCGGAGATGTATGCTGCTGAATTAGGCGGCAGAACACCTATTCTCGTGACAACGGTTAAACCGGAGGGCACATTATCGCAATTGCCAATCGTTTCAAGTGGTGTACACTACTCACATGCGCCATACTATATTCGACGTGTTCGCATCAATGCACACGATCCGCTGGTACAGGTATGTGAAGAACTTGGCTACCCAGTCTTCCCGGAAGTTGGTCAAGAAATGGAAACATGTACCACAAAAGTTGTTGAGTTTCCTGTAAAAGCGCCGGAAGGCAAGACGAAGTACGATGTGACGGCGATTGAACAGCTTGAGAATTACAAGCTGTTTATGGAAAATTATGTTGATCATAACTGTTCAATCACCGTACATGTAAGACCTGACGAGTGGGAAGCCGTTGAAGAATGGGTTGACCAGTACTGGGATGACATTGTGGCACTTTCATTCCTGCCGCTTGATGATTCCTTCTATCAGATGTTGCCATATGAACAAATTTCCGAAGCAGAATACGAAGAACGCGCAGCGGCAATGAAACCATTTAGGCCGTCGCTGATTACAAAGTATGAAAAAGAAGAAGTTGAGTTTGACGTGGGTGTTGATGGGTGCGAAACTGGTGCCTGCCCAGTGAGATAGTTTATGCGGGTAATCCGCGACAGGGAAGAAGCTGTTTCGAAATGGCCTATAAAGCCATTTCGAAGCAGCTTTTTCTTATGAGTAAAATAAGTTCGATCATGAGAAAGCCGATCCTAATCGTATGAAAAAAGACGGCTTTAAGGATATGATGAATGGTTTAGCCTTAAAAAGTCAATCGCGGATAGCATTGAGGTGTTACAAAAATGATAAAAAATATAACCGTGAAAAGGCGTATAATAAAGTTAATTAATATTTAGGAGGGCGAAATGAATACGCATGAAATCATGGCTGTTGCACTAAAATTGGCTGGACTTGAAGAAACGCCGGCCGATTCGACGATTAGTGTTGAAGGTGACAATATCAAGAAAGTACTGTTTGGTGTCGATATGGAAACCGCAGAACTCATGCTTGCAAAATCTTTAGGCTATGATCTCGTCATCAGCCATCATCCCAAAGCAGATGAAGCCATTATTAATTTCCATGAAGTGATGGATATTCAAATTAGGCGAATGGTTTCTTTCGGGGTTCCAATTAATAAAGCGCAAAAAATGCTGCGGGCAAAAAAGAATACAGTCGACATTGGTCATCATGTGATGAATTACGATCGTGTATCCTCTGCAGCGCGTTTGATGGGGATGCCGTTTATGAATATTCACATGCCTGCAGATCTGATAGGCGAAAGATTTGTGCAGCGCCATTTAGATGATCGTTTTGAGGCGGAGCCCTTTGCGAGACTCAGTGATGTCATTGAAGCGCTCTCGGCACTTGACAGCTATAAAAAAGCAGTGACTAAACCGGTAATAAGGTGTGGTGCGCCCGACGATTATGCGGGTAGAATTGCAGTGCTTTATGCAGGTGGTACCAACGGCGGCGAAGATGTGTACAAAGCATATTTCGAAGCGGGTGTCGGCACGATTGTCGCCATGCACGCGCCGGAAAGTGTTATTGATGCAGTTAGAGCTCAGAATATAGGCAATATCATTGTTGCAGGCCATATGGCCAGTGATAGTATTGGCATTCAAATAATAATTAAGGCACTTGAAGAAAAAGGATTGAATATTACACCTTTCTCTGGGGTATTATAAAAGACGCAGCGATGTGTCTTTTTTTGTACATTATTGTTTGCGTATTTGAAATATTTGTGAAAATCAGAAGGATTTTTCACATTTATATCGAATATTACAAATAATGTGAATATTATAATAAATCTGCACAGAGAGGAGAACTATTATATGAAGAATTACACAGTAGACAAGATAAGGAATGTAGCATTCTTGGGGCACGGCGGTAGCGGCAAGACCACTTTAACGGAGGCCTTGCTGTATACCGCGAAAGTAACGAAAAGAATGGGAAAAGTTGACGATGGCAACACCGTTTCCGATTTTGACAAAGAGGAAGTCAACCGAAAATTCAGCATAGGAACCTCTGTAATTCCGATCGAATGGGAAGATCATAAATATAATTTCCTTGATACACCCGGTTATTTTGACTTTGTTGGCGATGTTTTCAGTGCGCTTAGGGTCGCGGGTGGTGCAGTTATTCTGTTAGATGCATCTTCAGGTATTGAAGTCGGGACCGAAAAAGCCTGGAACAATACGGAAAAACGTAAAATGTCAAAAATCATTTTTATCAATAAAATGGACAAAGACAATGTTAATTATGTAAAACTCATTAAAGATTTAAAAGATACTTTTGGTAAAAAAATTGCACCGTTTGCATTGCCGATTGGCGAAGGCGATTCTTTTAAGGGCTTTGTCAATGTCGTCGATCAAATCGGACGCGAGTTTAATGGCAATGAATGTGTTGATACTGCTATTCCAGAGGATATGGTACAACGCGTTAAACCTATTCGCGATTTGCTCATCGAAGCTGTAGCAGAAAGCGATGAAGACTTGATGATGAAATACTTTGATGGTGAAGAATTTACAACGGAAGAAATTCATGAAGGCCTTAGAAAAGGTGTTATTTCCGGCGAAATTGTGCCCGTATTGGTTGGTTCAGCTGAAAAGCGAATTGGGATACACACACTCATGGATATGATTTATGACTATTTTCCAACACCAAAAGAGCTTCATGACGGCGAGTATGCAGGGATGGACCCGTATACCGAAGAGGAAAAAAATGTAACCCTTGATGAAAATGGGCCGTTTTCAGCACTTGTTTTTAAGACGATTGTTGACCCATTTGTCGGCAAAATATCACTATTTAAAGTGTACTCTGGCGCACTTAAAAAGGATATGGAAGTTATCAATGCCAATCGTGATGAAAAAGAGCGCATTGGTTCGCTGTTCCTGCTCAGAGGTAAAGAGCAACTTGAAGTTGAACGCGTTGTCGCCGGTGATATTGGTGCGACCGCTAAACTGCAGTACACTGAGACCGGCGATACGCTTTGCGAAAAGGATCATCCTGTTAAATATGTGAGCATTAATTTGCCGAAACCGGCGTTGTTTCTCGCGATTGAACCGAAGTCAAAAGGTGATGAAGAAAAGATTTTCTCGTCATTGCACCGTTTGACAGAAGAAGACCCGTCATTTAATATTGAACGCAATGCGGAAACCAAGCAAACGCTAATCGGCGGACAGGGTACCATGCAGATTCAAGTCATCACCAGCAAACTGAAAAATATATTCGGCGTCGAAGTTGTATTGGCAGACCCGAAAATCCCTTATCGCGAAACGATAAAAGGCATTGCAACGGTACAGGGCAAACATAAAAAACAATCCGGCGGTGCCGGCCAGTATGGTGATATTCACGTGAAGTTTGAACCGGCGAATGAGCCATTTATCTTTGAAGAAAAAATATTTGGTGGATCAGTGCCGCGCCAATATATACCGGCAGTTGAAAAAGGGCTGACAGAAGCATGCGAAAAGGGAATATTGGCCGGTTTCCCTGTGGTTAATGTCAAAGCGACGCTTTTAGACGGTTCTTACCATGCAGTTGACTCATCTGAAATGGCATTTAAACTTGCCGCACACATTGCTTTTAAACGCGGCATGGAACAAGCGCAGTCTGTTCTCCTAGAGCCGGTTGTCCACGTGGAAATTTATATTCCCGACGAGTACATGGGCGATATAATGGGAGATATGAATCGAAGACGCGGCCGTATTCTGGGAATGGAACCGGATGAAGTTGGCTATCAAAAGGTTATAGCCGAAGCGCCGCAATCAGAAATGTTTGCCTATGCGACAGACTTAAGATCAATGACACAGGCGAGGGGCTGGTTTAGTATGCGTGTCGTT
The DNA here is from genome assembly GCA_030446305.1 of Clostridiales bacterium. GTDB lineage: Bacteria > Bacillota > Clostridia > Peptostreptococcales > Acidaminobacteraceae > Fusibacter. The sequence goes on from JASUSA010000037.1 coordinate 17,048, forward strand.
CGCTATGAAGAAGTGCCAATGCAGATTGCCGTGAAAGTAATCGAACAGGCAAAGGCTGAATAGAAATTAGAACCTTTTAACCGGTTGTCCCATTGGAGACAGCCGGTTTTTTGCTGTTGTTGAAGCGGCGTCATTATAAACAGTTCGAAAGCGTTAGGGTGTTTTCATGTTGATAAAAGTTCGTTATAATAAAGTATCAACAAAAGGCGATGATGCAATTTCCTCAAGTACGAACAGATGAAGGGAGCAAAAGATGTTTCGGTATAATTTCGACGAGCACGCCAATGATGTGATAAACTATGCGTTTTCTGAAGCTCGGCATATGGGACACCGCTTTGTCGGAACAGAACATCTCATGCTGGGCTTGTCAATGTTGAAACAGTCTGGTATTTATCAGACTTTTGAATACTATAAAATTACCACGGCGCAGCTTCGTACAGAAATTGTCAAGTGTATTGGCCGCGGCGAAATTGATCAGGGGATAGAAGATTATACACCTCGCGCGAGGCTTTGTTTGGAGCAGAGCCGGCACTATGCGGCTTTGACCGAAAGTCAGGAAATTATGGCCGAGCATTTGTTTATCAGCATTATGCAGGACAAAGAATCCAATGGCTACAAAATATTGTCCAAAATCAGTCTCAATGTAATGAATATTCTCGATCGTGTTTTTGAACAGACAATTTCGAAACCTCAGACCAATGTTATTAAACAGCGTGAGGCAACACAGCACGATATTAAACTGTTCGATCTCGAAATGGATTACGATCAGCCGGCAATAGATGTCAAAATAGAAAAGATGACAACCAATCTTACTGAATTTGCGAAAGAGGATGTCCTAGGGCCGGTATTCGGCAGAGAGACAGAAATCAACCGGCTGATTCAAATTCTGACGCGCAAGACCAAGAATAACCCCTGTTTGGTTGGGGAACCCGGTATTGGCAAAACCGCTGTTGTACACGGACTCGCAAAGGCAATTGTAACGGGCGCCGTTCCCGCGTCTCTTGCCAGTAAGCAGATACTTTCCGTAAATGCAGGGGCATTGGTTGCCGGGACCATGTACAGAGGGCAATTTGAAGAACGCCTGCAGCAATTAATTGATTTTGTTAAACGCGATTCAAAATATATTCTTTTTTTTGATGAAATTCACACACTAATCGGGCTGGGTGCCACTGGTGAAAAATCAATGGATGCCATCAGCCTGTTAAAACCATATTTGACATCTGGGGAGATCCAAATTATCGGTGCGACGACAGTAATGGATTATGAAAAATATATTGCTGTTGATTCAGCACTTTCAAGGCGCCTAGTGAAAGTAACCATTGATGAACCCGATGAAGAACAAACCATGTATATTCTGGAACACGTTAAGCACCACTATGAGACGCACCACGAAGTTGTCATTACAGAAGAGGCACTAAAAGCTGCTGTGAAGTTGAGCATGCGCTACCTTCTGCAGCGTAAATTGCCGGATAAAGCGATTGACATCATAGATGAAGCGTGTTCAAGAAGGCGGCTTGAAAGCCTTAAGACGGTAAAAATTGTTGATGAACTTCGGTATCGTCTGCAGCAGTTTAAAGCGCAAAAAGAGCAAGCAATCTTAACGATGGATTTTGATATGGCCTCACAGCTGCAACGGGAGGAAAAGCGTATATTGGATCATATTGAAAGAAATGATCAGGCGAGGCAGCTGATGGCGCAGCGCAAATTAACCGTTGATGTCATTGATGTAGAACACGTCATATCGGATTGGGCCAATATTCCCGTTCAGCGATTGTCAACGCGAGAGCGGGAGCAAATGCGTCATTTAGAACAATTGATTTCTGAAAAGTTGATTGGACAGCCGCAGGCAGTGGACATTGTATCAAGAGCGCTAAAGCGTTCGCGCGTCGGTCTAAAAGATCATAAGCGCCCTGTTGGCAGTTTTCTTTTCATTGGGCCAACAGGTGTCGGCAAGACGGAGATGACGCGGATTATAGCGGAAATTGTTTATGGAGGCGCGCAGCACACGATCCGATTTGACATGTCCGAATACATGGAAAGGCACAGTGTTTCCAAACTTATTGGTGCGCCTCCAGGTTACGAAGGGCATCGAGAAGGCGGTTTGCTGACGACGGCATTGCAGCAGCAGCCATATTCAGTGATTGTGTTTGACGAGGTGGAGAAGGCGCATTTAGATGTGCTCAATCTATTGCTGCAAATGATGGACGAAGGAAAAGTGACTGACAGCAGAGGCATTCAGGCCGATGTTAGAAATGCGCTGATTATCATGACATCGAATCTGGGTGTTGAGTCGTTAAAACAAAGGGTGCTGGGGTTTGCAGAAAATGACGCGACGCCGTTTGCCTTTTATGAAGAACGGCTCCGAGAAGCGGCAAAAAAGTTTTTTAAGCCTGAGTTCATTAACCGTCTGGATGAAATTATTGTATTTACGCCATTGGCGTTAGAGGCTATGGAGCGTATTGTGACAATGCAGCTTGATGCTTTTGCCCAGCAAATGCAGGAAAATGGCTGTATGTTAACGTACAGCAAAGCGATTGTAAAACACACAGCATTGGCCTGTATGTCTTCTGAATACGGTGCGAGGCCGATCAGACGCTATTTGGACCGTCATATTAAGGACGTTGTTGCAGACCGATTACTGTTGGAAGGTGAAACGCCGAAAAGACTGCATTTAGCATTAGAAGCGGATACGATTGTCATTGGCGAATGTGAATGACAAAAGCAATAAAGGCGATCAGTGGAATAGAATAATAAAATCAAGAAATTAATAGAAGTCATATGAATGAGAGTGCTGACATTAGAAAAGAGGTAGACAAACATGGCAAAGACAAAGACGGTATATATCTGTCAGGCATGTGCTTATCAATCGCCTAAATGGCTGGGGAAGTGTCCTGAGTGCGGCGAGTGGAATACACTGGTTGAAACCATTGAACAGCCGGTAATACCAAAAGGACTTAATATCAGCACACAATCAAAGCCGAAGCTTATCTCAGAGATCGTCTATGATCATGAGGAGCGTTACAGTACATCCATTAAGGAACTGGATATTGTACTCGGCGGCGGACTGGTAAAAGGGTCGCTGGTACTCGTCGGGGGTGATCCGGGTATTGGAAAGTCAACGTTGATGCTGCAAGTTGCCAATCACTTGTCGAAAGAACGCAAGGTGCTTTATATCTCCGGAGAAGAATCCATCAAGCAAACGAAGCTCCGGGCAGATCGATTGGATGTGAAAGCGGATTCGCTTTATATTGTCGCAGAAAACAATATTGAGACTATTCGAAAACACGTGGATGATTTAAAGCCGGCTGTTTTAATTGTCGATTCGATTCAAACCGTTTATACATCGGATATAACATCTGCGCCAGGCAGTGTCAGCCAAGTAAGAGAAGCGACAAATCAATTTATGAATATTGCAAAGAAAAATGGCGTTTCGACGTTTATTGTTGGTCATGTGACAAAATCTGGTGCCATTGCCGGGCCGAAAATTCTGGAGCACATGGTGGATACAGTGCTTTATTTCGAAGGGGAACGGCACCACCTCTTTCGCATCCTCCGTGCGGTTAAAAATCGATTTGGTTCCACCAATGAAATCGGTATTTTTGAAATGACGCATAAAGGGCTTGAAGAAGTTTTAAATCCATCGAAACTGTTCTTATCTTCAGCTGCCAAAGGTGCAACGGGTTCTGTCATCGTGCCAACGCTCGAAGGCACACGAACTGTACTTGTCGAAATGCAGTGTCTGGTATCACAGACGAACTTTAATATGCCCAGGCGGATGGCAATTGGCATTGACTATAATAAACTCGTGCTGCTGACAGCGGTTCTTGAAAAAAAAGCTGGAATGGTGCTGTACAATCAGGACATTTATCTCAATGTTGTCGGGGGGATGTCAATTGATGAACCCGCAGCAGACTTGGCCGTTGTCATGGCAATCGCATCAAGTTTCAGAGAAACCGTTATTCCAGATGATATGATCGTCTTTGGCGAAGTGGGGCTGACTGGTGAAATCAGAAATGTAAATCAGGTTCAGCAGCGATTGAACGAAGGGGCTAAAATGGGCTTTCGAAAAGCGATTATACCACACGGCAATTTGGAAGGCTTGGAGCGGCCAAAGGACTTTACAGTCATTGGCATGAAACACATTGATGAAGTTTTCAAATATTTCTTTTAAAGCGTACAGGTCAGGGGTGTGATCGCTATTTTTACAAATACACATCGCGGACAAATGATAAAATGCTCTACAGGGCAATAAAAATACGCCCATAATCGAAAAACACGGTCAATCTGTGTTTCCGGTTATGGGCGTATTAGTGTCATTTGATGGCTAATAAAGACTGTATTTGCCAAGGGTATTGATTTTCTTATACTCTTTTAGCACGACATCATAAAGGCTTAGGTCAAGTGAATTGCAAAGTGCCGCTATGTAGTATTCCAAATTGCCGAGCTCAGCTTCGATCTTTTCCCGGCACGTCGGACAAAGTTCACCTTTGATGTGATCATTTCTAAAGTGTTTTAAATCCTCATAGGAGGCATCTTCGGGCGGTGTCACATTGAGTGTATCCAGCGTGATGCAACCGCAATTTGTTATTGCCTTGACAACAGCACGGTTCGTTTTAGAGGAGGCATCACCCATTTTGCTGAGTATGTCTAACAAGCTGTTGTGTCGAATAAGTACTTCATCAACTTTGTTTTGAAACTCGTCGTAGATTACATCTTTCATTACAAACCTCCAAGGATTATATAGGAACGCGAAACAGTTGAAATATCAACGAATACACAATGATTTATCAATTATCTATATTCTAGCATAAAAAAAATTAAAGCAAAAGGGCATAATGTACGAAAAAAAATAATGAGGGCTGAACAAATGTATTGACAACGGTTGTAGCAAATAGTAAAATGTAGGTTTGTTGAAATTCTCTAAAGACTATAGTATAATGGATTCAGAAGAATGCATGGAGGTAGAAAATGTTTAAAATTGGAGAAAGAGTTGTATACCCTATGCACGGTGCTGGAATCATTGAGGCCATTGAAGAGAAGGAATTATTGGGCGAACTCAAAAGCTTTTATATTCTTAAACTTCCGATTAAGAATATGAAAGTGATGCTGCCGATTGACAGTGCTGAAAAATTGGGTGTAAGAAGGGTTGTTGACAGAATAGCCTTTAACGAGGTGATATCCGTCCTCGCTCAAGATAAGGGAAAAATGCCGGACAACTGGAATAGACGTTACCGTGCAAATCTTGAGCGTGTTAAAACCGGCGATATTTTTGAAGTGGCATCTGTCGTTAGAAATTTGGAAATTCTTGATCGTGAAAAGGGATTATCCACAGGTGAGCGCAAGATGCTGAATAATTCTAAGCAAATTCTGGTGAGTGAGTTGATACTCTCTCGAGACCTGAAAGAAGAAGAAGCGGTGAATTTGGTCAATACGACCATCGGAAGCAATTAAAGCGGCGTTTGTCGTCCTGCTGAGAGACAAGAGTCTCTTTTTTTTTTACGTTAAATTTATATTAAATCCATGTGTTTGACTTTTTTTGACACTGTGTTACAATCTATATGATTCATATAAAAGAAAGGGGGATTTCATGGTTGAAAGAATCATCAAGTACATATTGACCTTTGTTGGTCTTTGTATAGGTATCGGCTTAGGCATCTATTTAGCAGATTTTCTGCCGAATGAAGGACTCTTCAATCTCAGTCGGACGGTTTACGTAATCGCTATCCCGACCATTCTCGGACTCATACTTGCATTTATTACTTATTTTACTTCCCAATTTTTGATTTCTATTGGTAAGAAATCAGCGCTGATCGCGCAAAATGAACTTGAAAAGATTCCACCGCACGAACTTGCTTTTGGCATGATTGGATTGGTCTTCGGATTGGTCATTGCCTTTTTAATCAGTGGCCTTTATGAAATTATTCCAATTCCAATGGTTGCAAATGCATTAAAAATTCTCACGTTTATTTTTTTTGGTTATCTTGGCATCATGATGGCCCAAAAAAATATCAAAGATCAGAGCAAGCTTCAAGATTGGGCGCGTAAGCTTTCAATTGTTAAGTCGCCGACACAGGCGACATCAAAACATGCACCGGCAACAGAAGCGACAAATCCCAAAATACTTGACACGAGTGTTATCATTGACGGTCGTATTTCAGATATTTGCAAAACGGGTTTTATTGAAGGACCGATTATTATTCCGGAGTTTGTTTTGAAAGAGCTTCGGCACATCGCCGATTCATCCGATGCCTTGAAGCGTAATCGAGGCAGAAGGGGATTGGATATTTTAAAAATTATACAAAAAGACTTGCCAATTGAAGTTCAAATCGTTGGAACCGACTTTGAAGATGTCGATGAAGTGGATTTAAAGCTCATTAAACTGGCTCAAAAAATTAAGGGCAGCATTGTAACCAATGACTACAATCTTAATAAAGTTGCAACGCTTCAGGATATTCAAATTCTCAACATCAACGAATTGGCAAATGCTGTGAAACCAGTTGTGTTGCCAGGTGAGGAGATGGTGGTTCAGATCATCAAGGAAGGTAAAGAATCCAATCAGGGCATTGCTTATCTGGATGATGGCACAATGATTGTCGTCGAGGAAGGCAAGCGTTTTATCAACGAAACCATTCATGTTATCGTTACAAGCGTTTTACAGACTGCTGCGGGGCGTATGATATTTGCAAAGCATAAATGATTTAAATCGTGGCGAAGGCCTCAAAACGAGGGAAAATAACTGCTTTCATAAGCAGTTTTTTTAGTTTACAATAAAATGAGAGGTCAATGTGACCATCAATTGGGTAGGGGTTATTGTATTCTATGTATAATGGGGATTACGTATCAGCGGTTATTCCGGCAGCAGGTGTTGGAACGCGGATGAAAACAAAAGCAAAAAAACAGTATATTGTCGTAAACGGCAAAGAAATTCTAGAATGGACGCTGCGGCATTTAGCAGAAGAAAAGGTAATTGATGAATTTATTGTCGTCGTTGGCGAAGCGGAATGCAGAGAAGCTGAACGAAAGATCAAAACGTGGATACCATCTGAAAAAGTTAAAGTTATTGCCGGCGGTGAAACGCGGTATGAATCTGTCAAAGCAGGGCTAAGCGCTTGTGCTGCGATGTCGGCATATGTTTTTATTCATGATGGCGTTAGACCTTTTGTACAGGGCGTATGGCTGAAAGAGATGCTTCAAATGCTGGACTTTGAACTGCTTGATGGTGTTGCCGTCGGGCAGCCGATGATCAATACAGTCAAGCGTGCGAATCAGGATGGCATTATTGTCGAGCATGTCGACCGCTCAGATCTTTGGATGATCGAGACGCCGCAGCTCTTTCGGACACCAGATATTATCAGCGCGTATCAACAATCGGAAACAGATGGCATAAAAATAACGGATGATACACAACTTATGACCGCTCGGGGGAAAAAGATTAAACTGATGTCCCATGGTGGTCGAAATGATAAAATAACAACACATGCTGAATTGGCTTTAGCGGAGGCATTTTTAAAATAAGTCATGTGTCGATACGGACAGCATTAGAAAGGATGGGCGATTCGATTGAGGATAGGCATTGGCTATGATGTTCATCAACTGGTTGAGAACAGGGCACTGATTGTCGGTGGTGTTACAATTCCTTATGAAAAAGGACTTTTAGGGCATTCAGATGCGGATGTACTGCTGCATGCGATTATGGATTCGATTTTAGGTGCATTGGGTGAAGGCGATCTCGGCAAACATTTTCCCGATCACGACATGCAATATAAAGGCGCTTCCAGTCTCAGACTTTTAGAAGCTGTTTACGAAATGATGAATAAGGAAGATTACATTATTGGCAATCTCGATGCCGTTATTATAGCGCAGGCGCCCAAAATGGCAGCGTATATTGCACAAATGAAGGACTGTATTGCATTAACGCTTCACTGCGAGGTATCGTGTGTTAATCTGAAGGCGACGACAACTGAGCACCTTGGCTTTGAAGGGCGGGGTGAGGGCATTGCCGCTCAGGCCGTCGTCCTTTTGCAGAAAAGTACAGAACCGCATGTATAACGCATTCAATTGTTGAAAACAATAGATGGGGACAAAAGTGTCACAATGAGAAGGAGGCGGCAAAATGAGCCAAAACTACAAATTTGCACAACACACGAAATGTGAATATTTTCCATGTCATAAAGGTGTGGATAAATCGGAATTTAATTGTCTTTTCTGTTACTGCCCGCTTTATATGCTCAAAGATGAGTGCGGCGGCAATTTTGTCATGAATAACGGCATCAAAGATTGCAGTGGCTGTACAAAGCCGCATCGCCCAGGCGGTTACGAATTCGTCATGGACAAAATAGGGCTCGTCATTGAAAGAGGCTCTGATTTTTAGTATAATAGGCGGGAAAACACGAGGAGGAAAATATGGACGTAAGAGTTAGATTCGCGCCAAGTCCAACGGGATATGTGCACATCGGCAGCCTTAGGACGGCGCTCTATAATTATTTATATGCAAAACAAAACAATGGATCCTATATTATTAGAATAGAAGATACAGATCAAACGCGACTGGTAGAAGATGCTATTTCTGGCATGCTAAAGTCAATGGCCTGGGCGGGCGTTGAAAATGATGAAGGCCCTTATATGACGGCAGAGGAAGAGATTGTCGAAAAAGGTGCTTACGGACCATATGTTCAGTCAGATCGATTGCCAATCTATAAAAAACATGCTGATGAGCTCATTGAGAACGGCAATGCATATTATTGTTTTTGCAGTAAAGAGCGATTGGATGCTGTCAGAGAGCAGCAGCGTTCAGAAGGTAAAACGCCAAAGTATGATGGTCATTGCCGACATTTGACACAGGAAGAAATTTCGGCAAAACTGGAAGCTGGTGAACCGCATGTGGTACGGCTGAAGTTGCCTGAAAATCGAGAGATTAAATTCGTCGATGCCATAAAAGGCGAGGTTACGGTGAATACCAATGATTTGGATGATCAAGTTCTGATGAAGACAGATGGGTTTCCAACCTATCATCTCGCAGTGGTTATCGACGACCACTATATGAAAATATCACATGTCGTACGTGGTGATGAATGGCTGATCTCAACACCGAAACACGTTTATACGTATGAAGCTTTTGGATGGGAAGCACCGCAATTTGTGCATCTTCCCGTTATTCTAAGCCAGTCAAAGAAAAAACTCAGTAAGCGTGAAGGCGATGTTGCCGTGGAAGATTTTCGCAAAAAGGGTTATTTGCCGGAAGCGCTTGTCAATTACATTGCGCTGGTTGGCTGGTCCCCAGAAGACGGCCAGGAAATCCTGTCGATGTCCGAGCTCATTGAGAAGTTTTCTTTTGAACGCGTTTCAAAATCAAGTGGTGTCTTTGATGTTGACAAACTCAATTGGGTGAATAACCAGTATATCCGGAATTATGATTTAGAGGCATTGACGAAGCTCTGTATGCCTTATTTCATCAATGCGGGATTTGACGCAGATGTTCAAACCGTTGAGTGGTTTCAAAAAATCGTAAGTGTACTGAGAGAGCGGTTAAATCGACTTGATGAAATTGGACAGTATCATGGGCTATTCATGGATGACGACATTGTATTAGAAGATGAAGAAGCAGCAGAGATGATTGCTTTGGAACATGTTCCTGAGATGCTTAAAGTGTTGATTGATAAGATAGAAGCGCTTGAAAGTGATATTACAGCAGCTGATGTCAAACAAGTGCTCAAATCGATCCAGAAGGAAATGGGCGTAAAGGGCAAGGGTCTGTTTATGCCGGTTCGCGTTGCTGTCACAGGACAGGTTCATGGACCGGATATTGCGGAGGTCATTGAGATCATCGGCAATAAACGTGTTGTGAAACGGATCAACTACACGCTGGCACATTATTGTAAAAAATAGCTGGTAACAGCTATTTTTTTTTAACTGATTGTGGGAGTGCTCAAAAAAGGCAACACCGATTTCCAATATTTTCAGTTTATTGTCGCATGTCGATATTATTTGGATATAAATATTCTAGGTATATGAGTTGAAAAGGTTATAATCGACGCTAACGCCGTGTAAGCGCCTTTGTGACAGGAGATTACGCAAAGAATTTTTTAGGTGGATGCATGAATAAGGACGCGCTAAAATGGGTATTAATTGTTGAAGATGATAAAAGACAAAGTGAAAGTCTTTCAAAAATGGTACAGTCGGTAGCAAAGGGCATTAATGTCTTATCGGCTGTCAACCATCGTGAAGCACTTGAAATTGCAAGACGTGAGCACATAGATTTGTTTTTTCTGGACATTGATCTCGAAGATCACGAAAATGGCTATGAACTGGCAGAGCACCTGCGGAAAGAGGCTAAATATGAACTGACTTGGATGGTGTTTTTAACGATTAACCCCAAGTACGAATTAAAAGCCTATAAAAAGGTACATTGCTATGAATACGTGATGAAGCCTTATAAAAAGGAATACATTCAAACGTTGGTTGAACGTTTGCTGTTTCCGCCAAATACCAAGATTGAGCAATCAAAGCAATCGTTTATTATGGTGGAAATTGAGCACCTTCAGGTTAAAATTTTTGTCAATGAAATTATTTTTGTTGAAGCAAGGGGCCGAAATGTCGAAATTGCCACGGTTAGAGGGGTGTACACAGCCAGTTACACACCGCTTAAAAAGATCGCCAATGAACTGTCGTGTGAAACGGCGTTTATTAAGACGCATCGATCCTTTATCGTCAACGTCAACTATATTGAAAGTATTCGAAAAGTTACCAACAAGCAGTACGAAGTCCATTTTATTAATGGGGGCCGCTTCGCATTGCTTTCTGTCAAGCATAAGGAAGCAATAGAACGGCGATTGCTGGAAAATAACGGCTGAGAAAATGAACGACGTGGGGGGAATATCATGGATGGACAACTTTTCGTGAGCATATTGGGAACGGTTATGGAATTGGCGGTATTTTTCATTGCGTTCCTCTTTTTATTAGATATCAAGAAAAAGCAATATGGTCACATGCTGTTGATTTTTATTGGCATGAATATTTTTGTGCTGATTTTAAATCATACGATACCGAACTATGCATCGTTTTTCTATATCTTTGCAGTGCTTTTTTCTTTAAAGGTATTTACAAAGCAAAACTTTTTTAAAGTACTCTTTGTTTTTGTTATTACAATGGTTGAAGTCATGCTTTCTGAACTGATTCTCATTCCGATTCTTGCCATGCTCGTCAGCAATGATATGATTGAGACGATTTTGATGGTGAGTCTCGTAAATATTATTAACTTTTATGTGATGATTCGCTATAGAGAACAGCTTAGAAATCTGGTTGAAAAATATGAGACAAAGTACATCAACTTTATGGCACTCAATATTTTCATCTATATTTTTGTCTATAAGATCATATGGGAATATGATTCGCACATCATCATTGACAATGTTGAATATTTTGGCTTTGTCATGGCGCTGCTCATGGTGGTGAATTATTTTATCTATAAAGAAGTGGCACTGATCAGTGAACGAACAAAGGTGTTAATGGTTCAGGATGATATGCGAAACACACTGGATCAAATGATCAATGACATTCGCATGAAGCAACATGAGTACCGAAATCACCTAACGACAATACAAGGATTTTTGGATACCAATGATCCCGATAATGCCGTTGAACAGACACGTGAGTACCTTGACGATATTTATTCCTATGACGCACTTGATGCGGAGCTGCTCAATATCGACCGCAATATTATTAAAGCGGTTCTGTTTATGAAGCGAAATGAAGCCCATGAAAAAGGTGTTGACTTTAGATTTTCGATTTATGCCAGCTTTAAATCCGTACCTATTTTAGACTACGAACTATCGACAATCATAAATAATTTGCTTAACAATGCTTTTGAGGCAGTGCTGAATCAGCAGGATAAAAGGGTTGAATTGGAACTCGGCTATGATGATGAATTGCAGCAGCATTATTTGCAAACAAAAAATTCAGGAAAACATGTAAATCCTGAACATTTGTCGAAATTGACGGATCGTAATTTTACAACAAAGCGAGAAGAAAAGGGATCTCACGGCTTTGGGCTTTGGAATATTAACAACATCGTTAAAAAGTACAAAGGCTCTGTCTATGTATTTTTCGAACAAGACGACATTGTTTTCAAAGTCAGTTTTGAATAGTCTATTGCGGTGGATTTGGTTCTCCGAAAAAGACAAAAGAGATTGAAGTAATAATGACTGAAGACAATGCGACTAATACGTTCGCAGCTAAGTTAAACATACTTTTTTTGTTTTCCATGAAGAATACCTCCTATAAACAACTGTAAAGTAAAGATTAACGTGACTGCCAGAAAAAGGTTTAGCGAACTTTGCATAAAACGGTTTACAACATAATACCAAATAGCAATGGTAACAATTGTAATTAGTTTTGCAATGAGCTGTTTCCGTTTGTTCGTCACCGGACGTTTAGCATCCGGTAGCGGAACGAAAATTGCCGATACAATCACAGCAATTGCCATGACGATGAGCTTCACTGATATGAGCGATACCGGCAACCAGATAATTGCGCTGTAAAGTGCCAATGTGCCTACGAGGCAGCCGAAATAAGTTTTAAAATGTATTCCGCCGCTCCAAAGACGTATGGTGCTAAAGCTGATAAAAGCAAAAGCAAACGAAGATCCCTTTTTAATCAATATAAAGAAGAGACTTAAAATTATCAGTTTTGTCAGTTCGCCTATGAGTGTTTCTATGGCATATCGAATATGATCTCGCTTGTTGCTGAAATCTTCCGTTGTTTTAAGCAGCAACAAATCGGTTAGCTGGAGTGATACTTTATAAAACATACATTTCTCACTTTCAAAAAAGATAGATTGATGATAGGCTTTGCACTAACTTAGGTGGTAGTGATGGAAATGTCAGCCTATCATCAATGTCTCTACACAACTCATGTTAGTTGAAAATACTATTACAAACAATGCGTTTGTCATGAAAAGGTCATTATACGTCATGAAAAGTCAGTGATTAAAAAGTGATGTTTTACATTGTAATCAAAGCGAAATTTGATATAATAGAACATAATCATGAAGCGGTAATGCCGTGCGGTTAGCTGCTTAAAAGTGTGATCAACTGAACAATACTACGATGATTGGGAGAGTAGAAAATCGGTGGTCTGTAGAGAGGCTCGGCGTGGTGAAACGAGCTGGTTAGCGATCTTTGAAGTGCACCCAAGAGTATGAACCTGAACAATGCAGTAGGGGGAACGTCGACAGCGTTATTGTCAAGCTTTTTAGCAAAGTGGAATTGTAGGATTCTCCTGCCTTTGTGTAGGGGGATTTTTTTATGCATAAAGACATAAAATATAAAGATAAATACGCGACAGTAAATGAATCGCATTTGCGATGGAAGGGAATGAGCCATGAAAATTTATAACAGTCTGACAAGACAAAAAGAAACCTTCAAAACCGTTGAACCGGGAAAAGTCAAGATGTATGTCTGCGGTCCCACCGTTTATAATTATTTTCACATAGGCAATGCAAGACCATTTTTGGTTTTTGATGCTTTTAGGCATTACTTGATATTTAGAGGCTATGAGGTGACATTTGTTCAGAACTTCACTGATGTGGATGATAAAATCATCAAGAAAGCAAATGAAGAACACGTACACAGCAAGGAAATCAGTGAAAAATACATCGGCGCCTATTTTGAGGACGCTGATCGTCTGGGGATAACGCGTGCAGATTATCATCCGAGAGTTACAGAAACGATTCCTGCGATTATTGACTTTGTCGATGCGCTTGTCAAAAAGGGAAATGCATATGCAGTTGATGGCAATGTCTATTTTGCAGTTGATTCTTTCAGCCAATACGGCAAGCTGTCCAAGCAGTCTATTGATGATCTCGAAGCAGGTTCGCGTATTGACATCAGCGATGAAAAGCGTAATCCGCTGGACTTTGCACTCTGGAAAAAAGCAAAACCAGGTGAACCGTCATGGGACAGTCCATGGGGACTTGGGCGTCCGGGATGGCACATTGAATGTTCTGTTATGAGTACGACCATTTTGGGCGAGACGATTGACATACATGCAGGCGGTCAAGATCTCATATTTCCACATCATGAAAATGAAATTGCACAAAGTGAAGCAAAAACAGGTAAAACCTATGTGAATTATTGGATGCACAATGGCTTTATTAATATTGATAATCAGAAAATGTCAAAATCGCTCAACAATTTCTTTACAACAAGAGAAATTCTGGATGAGTTTGAGCCGGAAGTGGTACGCTTCTTTATGCTTCAAGCACATTACAGAAGTCCCATTAACTTTAACAGAGAACTGATGGAAGCGGCGCACAATGGTTTGGAACGCCTATACAACGTCAAGCAAAATTTGCTGTTTTCAATTGAGCATGCTCAGGCAACTAATCAGACGGCTGAAGAAAATGAAATGCTGAAAACGCTTAGCGGATATAAAGAACGCTTTATTGAAGTGATGGATGACGATTTTAATACAGCAGACGGCATTGCCGTCATCTTTGAAATGGCGCGTGAAATAAACATTGATGTAACGACAGATCGCAGTAAAGCGTTTCTCGAAGCGGCTCTGGATGCATTCCTTGAGTTAACAGAAGTGCTGGGTATTTTAAAGCGTGAAAATAAGTCCTTAGATGCTGAGATTGAAGCGCTAATTGCAGAACGGCAACAGGCGCGCAAAGACAAAAACTTTAAGCGCGCAGATGAAATTAGAGATCAGCTCAAAGCGGACGGCATTGTGCTTGAAGATACACCGCAAGGTGTAAAATGGCATCGAAAGGGATAGAATCTATGTCGGATTTTCTCAATAAACTAAATATGGTAAGTATGAGCAAAACGGATGCGAGGATGATGAATCCATTAAAGCTCGCTTTTCTTGGCGATGCGATTTATGAAGCTTATATACGTTACTACATTATTTCAAAACACGTTTTGACCACTAGTGAAATGTCAAAAATGGCTGTTAAATATGTAAATGCAGAGGCACAGGCCTATATTGTCACTGTCTTAAAGGATGAATTTACAGAAGATGAGTGGAACATGCTAAAGCGTGGACGAAATCAGAAAACCGGTTCTAGGCCAAAGCATGCTTCGGTATCAGACTACCGTTATGCAACGGGCTTTGAATCGCTTTTAGGGTATCTTTACGTTTTGGATGAAAAAGACAGAATCTATGAAATCGTCGGCATGGCCATTGATGCTATTGACAGAAAGGAAACCTTATGAATCGCAGAGAACGCGTACTGGTTGTCGCCGTTATTTTATTGCTGGGCGTGATGGGAATCAAGTCAATCGCCTTCGATGGCATGAAGCCGGCAAACGCGGCAGAAGCACAGATGGTCGCTGAAATGCAAGCGGTTATAGAAGCAAAACACGACGGATTCTTATATGATTCGGGACTCATGAAGACGCGCATACTTGCAGTCAAGCAAGAAGATGGTGTATTAAAGGGGCATTATCGAAAATACGTCTTGTGGATTTTTCCAATGGGTGATGAGTATTATGATGCCGGTATAGAATAAATAGATACCGATGAGGAGGTAAACTGTGAAAGTAAGGTTATTAACCCATACGCCCGATCCTGAAAGAGCGGTTGCGTCAGCTGCAAAACTTTGTTATGCAGCTGTTGGCGTCGATCAAATATTTGAGACAATGAGCGATGAGGATGTTCAAAAATTTTTAGGACGTCTGATTGAGTTGGGACATGGTTCGCCATTTGAACATGCAAGTTTTACATTTGCAATTGAAGGTGTCAGCAGAGTGCTGACGCATCAGCTCGTACGCCATCGCATCGCCTCTTATTCGCAGCAGTCTCAGCGCTATGTCAAATTAGAACAATTCGAATATATTGTACCGCCCAATATTGCGGCGAATCCAAAAGCTGCTGCGATTTTTGAAGAAACGATGAAACGGGATCAGGAAGCATACAATGCCATTGTCGATGCTATAGAGGCCCCCATTGCAGAAAAGCTGATTAGCGAAGGCAAAAACGAGAAAGTAGCATGGCAAACGGCAGAAAAAACAGCGATTGAGGATGCGCGTTTTGTTTTTCCGAATGCCTGTGAAACAAAGATTGTCGTGACAATGAATGCACGAGCACTTCATAACTTTTTTGAACATCGGTGCTGCAATCGGGCGCAATGGGAGATCAGAGCGCTGGCTGTGGCAATGTTGACAGAAGTGCGAAAACTGGCACCGACATTGTTTAAATATGCCGGGCCAAAATGTCTCCATGGACCGTGTCCGGAGGGAAAGATGACCTGCGGCAAAATTAAGGCAGTTAGGGCGTTTTACGAACAGCTTTCAGTCGTAGAGACTGAAAAAGAGAAGGATGTGTAAAGTCGTGTCTGAAGATATGATTATAGGAAGAAACCCGATCAAAGAAGCCTTGGAAGCGGGACGGGAAATGAATAAACTTCTGATTTTGCAGGATTCAAAAGATCGGCATCTTCAGAAAATTATTGATATGGCCAAAGCGAAAAAACTGCCGATTCAGTTTGTCGATCGAAAGAAACTTGACAAAGTGGCCGATGGTGGTGTTCACCAAGGGGTGATCGCTTATATTGCCGCATATGCATATGTGGAAAAAGAGGCGATTCTTGAGGCCGCGGCTGCAAAGGGCGAACCGCCCCTCATTATCATTTGTGATGAAATCAATGATCCGCATAATTTGGGTTCAATTTTAAGAACGGCAAATGCGGTTGGCGCACATGGCGTCATTATTCCAAAGAGACGATCGGTTGCGCTTAGCCAGACCGTTGCGAAAACATCCTGTGGCGCCATTGAATACGTTCCCGTTTGCCGCGTTTCGAATATTGCGCAGACTATTGACTGGCTCAAAGCGGAAGGCGTTTGGATCGCAGGAACGGATATGACAGGTGATCTTTATTACAAGGCGAATTTGAAGGGGAGTCTAGCCATTGTCATTGGGAATGAGGGGGTCGGCATTAGTCGACTGGTAAAAGAAAAATGTGACTTTGTCATACGGATTCCAATGATGGGTGAAGTTTCTTCATTAAATGCATCAGTCGCTACTGGCGTCATACTTTACGAGGTTTTGAAACAGCGCCATGACGTATAAAGGAAAACTTTATGAAAAACGCTTTCTCTTTATAGATGGCTATAATTTGATTAATCAATGGCGGCTCAATGCTGAAACAGAATCGCTTGAAGAAGGACGGCAAAAACTGATCGCATTGCTTTCCGAATACCGTGCCTATCGTAATGAGCGCGTTATCGTCGTCTTTGACGCTTATCAAGTCAAGAGTGCACGGCCTAAAATTGAAAAGGCATTTAACCTTGAAATTGTCTATACAAAAGAAAATCAAACGGCGGATTCCTACATTGAAATTGAAGTCGAACGCCTTGCTGCTGATCCGAGACATTACATTCGCGTCGTAACGGGTGACTGGGCGCAGCAGCAAATGATTTTGGGCAGTGGTGCATATAGAATGACGGCCAGAGAGTTTAAAGCAGAGCTTCAAAGCGTTAAAAAACGGATTGAAATGTCCATTGAAAAACAAAACGATCGCCATACGCTGGAAGAGGCTTTAAGCCATGAAATCGTTGAAAAACTAAAGCGTTTCAAAGATTGATGCAGGCTTGACGCAAAGAAGTCGAATAATATATAATAATTTGTGAGTAACGGATGCAAATGGAGGACTTCGCGGATGGAAAGACTGATACAACAGGAGACAGATACGATCGACGAAGAAGCCTTGGTAGCCCTTGCTCAACAGGGTGAAATAAAAGCGCAGGAGATCATCATCAAAAAGTACAAGAATTTTGTACGGTCCAAGGCGCGTTCTTACTTTCTCATCGGCGCAGATCGCGAAGACATTGTACAAGAGGGTATGATTGGTCTTTTCAAAGCGATGAGAGATTACCAGCCGGGGAAAATGAGCAGCTTTAGATCATTTGCCGAGCTATGCGTGAAACGACAGATTATTACGGCGATAAAAACGGCAACACGGCAAAAACATATTCCGCTTAATTCATATGTATCTTTAAATAAGCCGATGTTTGAAGATGAATCAGAGCGAACACTTTATGATATGATGACAAACAGTCGGGAATTAAATCCTGAGCATCTGCTGATAAAACGTGAAGAGATGAACACGATGGAAATCCAGATGGGTGAAGTCCTGAGTGATTTGGAGTGGCAGGTGCTCAGCGCCTACTTGGACGGCAAATCCTATCAAGAGATTGCTGAGGATATGAATCGCCACATTAAATCAATTGACAATGCACTACAGCGCGTTAAACGCAAACTTGAGAAAGTGATGACGCTAAATAGCTGATGTGCAGCATTAATAACAATAATATAGAAAACAACCGTGCAAGTAATCGTGAAAACGAAAGCCTGATTACGTTAAAGACAAATGACCTTCATTTGTTGAAATATAATGAACATGAGATAATCTTAATTTAAGGGAGGAAAGTAAGAGATGGCAAAGCAAAAGTTCGAAAGAAATAAGCCACATGTTAACATCGGAACAATTGGTCACGTTGACCATGGTAAAACGACGTTGACAGCAGCAATCACAAAAGTATTGTTTGACAAATATCAATTGGGTGCAAAAGTGGATTTCGATAACATCGACAAGGCGCCTGAAGAAAGAGAAAGAGGGATCACCATCTCTACTGCCCACGTCGAGTATGAAACCCCTAAGCGTCACTATGCACACGTTGACTGTCCGGGCCATGCCGACTACGTTAAGAACATGATCACTGGTGCAGCACAAATGGACGGTTCAATCCTCGTCGTATCT
>JASUSA010000096.1 GCA_030446305.1 Clostridiales bacterium
CTATTTTATAAATGATGAACCGATTCTCTGCAAAAATAGAAAATCCCACGGCTAAAAGCCATGGGACGAATAATCCGCGGTACCACCCAAATTACATGAGAAACATGCCACTTAAAAATGATAACGGTATTAAACCGGTTCAAACTACTCACCATTTCATCTGAACTGCTGTGGGTGATATTCAAGCAATTGTCTCATCGGTTTTCACCAGCCACCGACTCTCTGCATCTACGCAAGCCCTACTCGTCCCAGTCATTGCAACCTATAATTATAGCTATATTTTTTATAACATGTGCATACATTATAACTGATGAATGCTGTGTCCGTCAAGCTTTTTCACCCTTTATGTCGTATGCATCAATCGCTTTGAGTTCACCTTCCAACAGCACTTTGAACTTTGTCACAAAGGTCATGTAATTGCGAACAGCTTCTTCCTTTCGCTTCATTGCTTCAAGCACTTCAATATTCGCTGTATTCATAATTTTTTCAGCTTCGTTCTCAGCGCGTTCCAAAATATATTTTGCTTTTTCTTCAGTCGCTTTAATCGTTTCATCAGAAGTTTTTTGCGCGAGAATCATGGCATCGTTTATGGTTTTCTCCATCTGAACATATCGCGCCATGTCGTGTTCAAGCATTTTCACCTGAGCTGTAATCTCAATATTCGTCTGAATCAGTTCTTCCATACTTTTGACGATCAACCCCAGATACTCGTCAACTTCTGCCGGATTATATCCGCGCACAGTTTTCGTAAACTCTTTGTGTTGTATTTCTATCGGTTTAATCATAACGGCCTCCTATGTGTCAAAATGCGATAAGACAATGCGTATACGCGCTTTTTTCGTTTCGCCTTCAACCGCTTCCAAAATAAAGCGCCCTTTCCCGCGGACAGATACAAGATCACCTTCTGTCAGGGTATCACTCGTTTGCTGCACTTCACGGTAATTAACCCTGACGATCCCGCTTTTGATTAATTGCTGCGCTTCCTGTCTGGAAAGATGATAGGCAGCGGCGATGAGTGCATCAAGCCTAAGTGATTTCACAGAATCCTCAACACGACGCAAAACAGGTGCTTGCTCTGCCAGCGCATCCAAATCAATTGGCATAACGCGAACACCCGCCCTTCCTACTTTATCAAGGTTGGCAGCAATATATGCCGACATCGATTCATCGACAACGATGTCAATAAAATCCTCCAGCACGACGATATCACCCACTTTCTGACGCGATATGCCAAGCCCCATCAATGCACCAAGAACATCGCGATGTCCCAGTTTGTTAAACTTTTGCTGATACGTCAATCTTAGCGCTTGAACATATGCCGAAGAATCAGATGGCGTTAGATAGTCTGGAAACCACTCAACACGACATCGCTCGTAGTGCTTAAAGCCGCTGTGGATCACTGTTTCTACATCACGTTCATACTTGGCAATATCTTCAAGCACCACGCGCATTTCTGGTGTAATAAATGGTGTTACCGTGCGTTCATAATATTTTATACTCTTCTCAAGTTGTTCAATGCTCTTTAAAAAAACACCCTCTTTATCGACGATGTTTTTGTAAACCGTTAAAATATGCTGTTTATCCATGACTATAAGACGTTGATAACCAGTGCCATCAAAAGCTGTACGATAAGCAGTGCTACTAGTGGACTGAAATCAATCATATTGCCGCCTATGTTAAAGCGTGACAGCATTTCCCGAATAGGTTTTAGAATAGGTTCTGTCAGACTAACCAGAATTTTCATGATCGGGTTGTTGTAATCTCTGATAAACCACGAGAGTACCGCTCTACCAAAAATAAGGTACATAATTAATTGGAAAAAATAAAATAGTGCAACTTTTACGTAAATCATGTAGGCAATCCTTTCATTGTGTTTTTCTTAAAATGATAATGACATGCAAAACAGCCTCAAATCTTAATCGTCAGATTTCAGCCAGTCATTCATCTGGCTCTCAAGGCGGGTAATTGCCGTATCACCAGTAACGTCTACATTTGGCGGTGCCAATACATAAATGCCCTTTGATACGAGGTTAATGTGGCCATCCAATGCATACAGTGCACCGGAACAAAAATCAAAAATTTTTCTTGCTAAATCGTTATCGAGATCTAAAATGTTCATAATGACAGGACGTTTGCTTTTAAGGGTATCCACAATTGCAGTCGTTTCCTCAAAAGACTTAGGCTGATAAAGTACGACATTCATCTGAGCATTGGTATGGATATTCAATACCTTATTTGAAGTTTTTATGGTGTTAATTGATTTCTGCGTCGTCTCGGCAATGGCATTGACCGTTTCTTCCGCTTCCAAATCTGATCGTTTCATTTCATTATAAAAATCATCATTTAATAATTGCTCGTCTTCTCGAGAATCAACTCCCCAGAAAAACTTGAGCTTATCAATAAACTTTTCCCCCATGAGAACGCCTCCTGCATCTTTTCACTTTATCAATCACTTCGCTGCCGCAACAGTCGTTACGACCGAATGCTGTCTTCAAAAACGATGTCACATACTTAGATTATACCTATTATTTTACCATATTTAAAGCCTTCGCGCTTAAGAATAATTACGCTGACCATAAATCGAAGTACCAACGCGCACCATTGTTGCGCCTTCTGCGACTGCCAGTTCAAAATCGCCAGACATGCCCATGGACAAATGCGATGCCGTTACATTTGAATAGCCATAACCGGGCAATGTTTCAAAGAGCGTTCGCATCTGTTTAAAATGTGATCTCAAAAGCATTTCATCCTCAGTGAAAAGGCCGATGTTCATAAGCCCCAGCACTCTAATATGTGGCATCTGTGCTATCTGTGCCAAAAGTGCCGGCAAATCTTCCGGCGCAATACCCGCTTTCTGATCTTCACCTGCGATATTTATCTGGATGAGAATATTTTGAATCTTTTGTATCGCTGCAGCCCTTTTTTCGATTTCCAGTGCCAGTTTTTCACTGTCCACCGATTGTATTAAATCAACCTTATCAATGATATATTTTACTTTATTCGTTTGTAAATGTCCAATCAAATGCCATTCAACACCTTTTTCAACGTCTTCATATTTCCGCATGATTTCCTGCACTTTGTTTTCACCAATAGCCTGAATGCCATAAGTGATAGATGCATTGATTATATCTGCTTCATAGGTCTTCGTTACTCCGATCAGCGTAACAGGGTGTGTCCACGGACGCTTTACATGATCAATCGCTTCTCTTATCTGCTGTATATTCGTCTCTAAATACTCGTATGCCAAAACACATCCTCCTTTATCATTCAATTAAGTCGCCTTCTTTATACGCTGCTGCATTTCGAATAATTTCCTGATTGGCAGAAAGCGTTCGGACAATCCCCTCATCACTTTGGTAAAATTGGTCACTCTGAACAATGGCGTAATCCGCATCATAACCAATGACTTCAATTGGTACAAATTGAAGTCTCCGATCCGACATAACGCGATAAACGCCAATCGTGCCATCCAAATTGACGATGGTATCCACATATATCTTTAAACCCTTGTAATTCTCATTGATAACGGTACAGGCAACATGGCGCCGGCTATAAAAAGCTTCATTTGCTTCATGGAGTCTGATAACGGCAACCGTCCCAGACCCATTTGAAAAGATATCGAAAATTTCGCCATCCATCGTCGCATCGCCGGTGTTGACGACGACGTGCCTTCCAACCTGATAAGTTGCAGCAACATCTGCTTTCAGCTCAATGACAAAATAATAAGTCGACTGATCAATGAGCTTGAAGATCGGTGTATTGGCATCGACACGATTTGTTTTAACCGATTGCGACGCAATTGGCGTCGATGATAAATCATCATAGTTGATATTATAAATATTATCAATGGTCAAATAATCTTCGTAGCCATCAATATTAAAAGTCAGAATGCCTTCTGCAGGCGCATACAAATTGGCTTTCTCGCCAACGGCCAATCTGCCCTCACCAATGGTTTTCTCTGTATAAGACGCTGTACGGTTAGACAAAAATTTATTTTCACCTTCCAGTTTTTCTCGTGTTTCCAGTTTGAGAATCAATTCGCTTTTTAGTGCAGGCACTTTATCGTATTCCTTTTGCGATATGGCAAATAGAATATTATTCTTTAACGTCATAATATCGTATTCAAGAACTGTATAATCGAATTCAATCTGTTTTTGATTCACTTCTAGAGCGGTATCCTCTGCGGATTCCGATTCTACACCATCGTTAAACACTTCAGCAATGGGTTCACCCTTGACAACAGAAGCGCCTTCATCGGCATAATAGGTTATATTGCCGCTGTAATTCGTATTGACGACAATTTCATTTTGAATGACCAGCGCGTTGTAATCCGCTTTAATGTCCAAATTGCCGTAATCCACCAGATAGGTTTCATGATCTTTGAAAAAAAGGTCAAACCCCAATTTTGCCAACAAAAACAATAGTCCCAGAAAGAAGACAATACTGAAAAAAATCCGTCCGTATTTTGGCCGTCGCTTACGTTTTGCTGTTCTCGCGGTCATTTTATATCACCTTTACTGCCAAAGCTCCAATTTTTCTGCGTACTCATCTATTTCGTGCTTTTTCTGACGCGTCATCAAATAATTGACAGCTTCCCTCGCATTTTTTCCTTCATATAGAACTCGATATAGTACTTTCGTAATCGGCATTTCAATACGCAGCTTTGTCATTAACCGATATGCTGCCTTAACGGTATAAGCGCCTTCAACAACCATCCCGACTGTTTCAATCGCCTCTTTAAATGCCATTCCCTCGCCGATGAGTATACCGCAGCGGCGGTTGCGGCTATGCTGGCTCGTGCAGGTGACAATGAGATCGCCAACCCCTGCTAGCCCTCTAAACGTTGATGTCTCAGCGCCAATCATCTGCCCCAAAACCACCATTTCATTAATGCCTCTTGTGATTAAAGCAGCTTTGGCGTTGTCGCCATAACCGAGTCCATCACTGATCCCGGCACCTAGTGCAATAATATTTTTAAGCGCGCCGCTTATTTCAACACCAACCACATCTGGATTTGTGTAAACACGCATATAGTCATTAGAAAACAGCTCCTGTATGGTTTCAGCTGCCATGCGTTTTTTTGAAGCGGCAACCAGTGCTGTTGGCAGTTTTAATGCGACTTCCTCAGCATGTGACGGTCCCGATAAAACGACAAAAGGCTGCGTTGGATAGTATCGCATAATCATTTGAGAGGGCAGTTCCAGACTCCCCATATCAATGCCCTTTGATACATTCACCATGATCACACTCGGTGACAAGGTTATTTGCTCAGCCATTTGTTCTAATACATTATTGAGTTGTTGTGTTGGTACTGACAAAACAATTACCTCTGCATGTTGCGTTGCTTCTACAAGCGAAGAGGTAAACTGTATATTTTCTGGTATCGCAATATTGCGCAAGTATTTATCATTTTGGCGTGTTTTTAAAATATCTTTTACTTGGGATTCGCGTCTCGCCCAAACGGTTACATCGTGACCATTCTGATCAAGTACCAATGCGAGAGCAGTTCCCCAGCTTCCGGCTGCAATAACTGTGACTTTCAAATTTGATGCCTCCTACTCTTTCTCAAAGCTTATTATAACACATAGCAGTCCATCTTGAATATGAGGCGAATGAACCGAATGATTTTTTATACACTTTTTACATGTTCAATAAAATCACTGGTTGAAAGAAGTGATACGCCTAATTGCTTCATCCTGCTGTTGACGGATGCAATGATTCTGTTTGCCTGAGGCGCAAGGTTACTGTGTGCATCTTCAATCAGACTGACATCATACTGCTTGTGAACCGCTCCCATTACCGTAGCCTGAACACAGCCATGCGAAAAAACACCTGACACGTACACATGTCTAATGTCAAGCGCATTCAGTGTTTTAATAAATGCTTCTGCCTCAAATGCATCACTGCAATATTTATCAATAATCACATCTGTCTCACCAAGGTGAAGTTCATTGATAAGATCCCAGTTTTCAGTGCCGGGCATCAAAACGTAATCCCCGGTATACCGCAAAAAAATAACGGGAATTTTCAACAGATGACACTTGTCAATCATATGGTTAATACGACTGATCAATATTTCGTCCTCATATACTTTTATATGCTTTTTATTAAAAATACCTTTTTGCATATCCACGACAATCAATGCATTCATCGCCATCATCCTTGATTTTATTATCCGTCACCTTCACCAGAAGCGGGTTTGACAATAACGACTCGGTTGCCGTCAGGGTCTTTATAAAGTCTGCCGTGTTCTTCCCAATACGGGTTTCTCGGCGCAAATTCCATATGCTTTAAGTGACTCAGTCTTTCGATAGTACTATTATAAACTGCCATACTGTCAAAGTACAGAATGATTAAATCATCTTCATCCGAACAGCATTTCGGCAGATCATGAGACGAAGTAAATTCGAGCTCCCATGCATCCGTATCATCACAAAAAATAACACCTTCATAGCCTGTTTCCGATTTAAATGTTTTTTTCAATCTCAGTCCAAGCGAATCGACATAGAACGTTATCATGCCTTCCAAATCCATTGTATGATGTGCAATTCTTATTTTCATTAAACACCTCATCATCAGCTTACAGCAACTTGTATCCTTGATTGCTATATAGGTTTCCAAATGAGTTTATGGTATAATATGTCTATACTTTTCCAAGGAGTCATCATGTCGACAAGTCAACATCATCGCGTATGGAATCAAGCAGCTTATGATGCTTGGCTCAATAAATACGGTGAACCTGAAGTTTACGCATCCAAACTAGCGCAGAAACCTATAAAAGCACTCGGAACACTTATACCCCATTTTGGCGATGTACACGGCAAAAAAATTTTAAATTTAATGGGATCAAATGGCGCAAAGGCGCTTTGTCTGGCATTGTTAGGTGCAAATGTCACCATTGTCGATTTTTCCGAAGCAAATCGTCGCTATGCCGAAGCCATGTTTCAATCACAAAATGTTTCTGTCGACTACATCGTCTCTGACGTTTGCGCATACAATGATGCAAGTGCAAATCAGACATATGATACGGTCTTTGCCGAAATGGGCATCCTACATTATTTTACAGATTTATCAGACTTTTTGCAAATACCAATGCGATATTTAAAGCCCGGCGGGCATTTCATTATTCGAGATTTTCATCCTGTGAGCACCAAGCTAATTGTCTCTAGAGGCAGTACTGCGAAAATTAGAAAGCACAAGGTTGAGGGCGACTATTTTAGTACCGAACTCACCGCGCAGCAAAGTGCGCTTTCAAAATATCAAACCAACGTTTCCTCTGCAGAGAATACAGAATCGGTTGATAATCAAACCGTCTGGCTCAGGCACTGGACACTTGGTGAAATTATTACCGCTGTCGCTGGAACAGGCTTATGTATTCAAGCATTAATTGAAGAACCTAATTTATCATCAGAGCAATATGACCGAGGTATTCCAAAGACATTTATCTTAACAGCGAAAAAGCCAGATCAATCATCAGAAAGGATTTAGCATGCCTATGAATTGCCTTTGTATACACGACATTCCTATCTTTAAAGGCATTCCAAGAGAATCGTTTGTTGCCTTTTGTGATGCATCTCAAAAAATAACACTTTCTAAAGGTGAATATCTTTTTCACCAAGGTGATGATGCCAATGCTTTGTATGTGGTAAAAAGCGGAACACTGAAACTTACGCGTTTAATGGAATCCGGCGAAGAAATTATTATTAAACTGGTCTATGCACGCCATGCGATTGGTGAAAACAATCTTTTTTCAGAGAATCCCGTACACGATGTCTCCGCTATTGCGCTTGAAGAAACACAGCTTTGCAGTTTGAATCGTTCAAATTATGAGCGCGTACTCTTGGGCAATCCAGCACTTTCCCGCGAGGTTATTAAGAGCTTGGGGGCATCACTCAACAATCTTAGAATGCAAATTGCAGAGAGTGCAACACAATCCTCCACTGACCGCGTTCTATTTGTGCTTCGACAACTCGCCGAGCAAAATGGCATACAGACCGAAGCCGGCACTTTAATCAATGTCGTCATCACCCAGTCAGAATTATCTTCCATGGTTGGCCTGTCAAGGGTCATGACCTCTCAAATTCTGAAAAAACTTGAAACAGACGGCTTTATCAGCCGTGAAAAAAGAAAATACGTTATTTTGTAATCGCCTATCATTATTCATAAAGTATTGAATAATCGAAAAGGGGCCGTCTATTTCCCGACAACCCCTTTTTTATCATTCATCTCTTCTATGTCAATGTTTATGTTTTCGATATTGCCATATTTATGGCATTACCAGTATGAAGCCATGTGCTTCACGTTCACATACAGTCTATCCACCTGTCACACACGCGGTTGACCAACATGCCCGCACAATCTATCATACGCTT
>JASUSA010000097.1 GCA_030446305.1 Clostridiales bacterium
TTAGATAAATTTCAACATTCGATTTTAAACAATTTGATTTCACAGCCAGTTTCGTAGACCATACAGGTAAAGCGGTAATATTTAAATGAAGGTTATTGGACTTCAAATAGCCATACATATAATTAATCCAACACATCTTTTGAGGTAGCAGAAATGAAAAATAGACCATTGATAATGGCTTTGTTTATTTGTGTATTAATTTTGACAAGTTGTACGCTTGATGACAGTGATCCTAATCATTCTGACAATGAATCAACATTTTCAAATGATAAAGGTCAAGCAATATTAGATGATATTTCAAACAATAATGCCGCATCTATTAAAGAGTCTATTCGAACGCATGATTATTTGGAAACAATCGCTTATGAGGATAAATCAAAGTATGACGCCATCACATTCAGCACCGTATCGGACGATCATATTAATCAAGCACTTGTCGATAAGTATTTAACGGCGAAAAATATGTATAAGGAAAAAGCCGATGACGTCTTGTATTACGACGGGCATAAAATAGCTGAAGTCTATTTTGACAATTCCGACGACCGAATATCGTTTATTTTGTCTATGTGGCATTTTGATGAAAATGAACCGCAGCAATACGCTATAAGCTGCATCACGGTCGATCCGAATGATTTTGATAGAGACGGTTACATTATTTACGATGATCACAGCGAAGAAATGGCTTCAAATGAGTATTTGTATCGCAATGATGATACATTGGAAGCACATATTCGTTATCGTCACTTAATAGATTGGCCGTTCACTCTTATCAGCACGTTTGACCACGATGGTGCAGAAGATTTAATCGGACATGCGTTTTTAAATCGGAATCAAAAAATGTGGCTATTCAGCGATTCAGCCGACATTGACGCCAAAGGAAAGGTCGAAAGCTATCAAGGTGATCTATTTTATGGGAATGCATGCCAAGACACACTGCTGTTCCACTATAACAGCGATGATCAATTGATGGCGATTGATGGTTCCATGAAAGGTGATGAAAACGAGGGTGATCTGAAGCCTTTTGAAATGTCGTTTGAATACAGCAATGAAGGGAAGTTAAAAAAATCAAATTATCATCGTCCCAGTGTTTTATATGGTACATCGGATAGCGAAGGCGAAATGCTTTATGATGATGAAGAACGAATGGTGCTTAATCATTTTTATACAACACATGGTAGTATAAGCAACTTCTTTTTTTATCATGACAGCGACATTCGGCCGTGGGCAATCGTTTCATTTGACAGTATGCCATATGGCAGCTGGGATGAAGACGGCATTCAGTATCTGTATGGCAATCCTTTGCAAATACAATTATTCACAAAAGAAACAAACTGAAAAAATCAACGGTACATTTGAAAGCAGTTATGTTGATGAAAGCAGCATCGCTGATGATATTGAAATAACACTCTGGGGATTTCATAAGTTCAATGACATGACATCACCCTATGCAGATGTATAAGATTAATAATCGTCACGGAAAGAGGGAAAACATGCGCTCAAAAATAGAAATGATAAAGCAAAGAATGACGTCAGAGCTCTCGTGTTCAGCACATAATATAGATCATGTCATGAGGGTTTATAACTTATGCAAGCTTATCGCAGATACTGAAGGCAATGTAGAGATGGATGTTTTGGAACCGGCAGCTTTATTGCACGACATCGCACGTGTCAAAGAAAGCAATGACAATAGTGGTGAAACTGATCATGCCGTGCTAGGCGCTGAAATGGCAGGCGAAATATTAAACGAACTAGCGTATCCCCCTGATTTGATAGAAAAGATCAAGCACTGCATCCTCACACACAGATACAGAACGAATAACGAACCTAAGACCATCGAAGCAAAAATACTCTTTGATGCAGACAAACTTGATGTAATCGGCTCAGTAGGCATCGCCAGAACCTATATGTTAGCGGGGCAATTCGATCAGCGCATTATGGCGAGTTCATCGGCGCTATATGAAAAAGAAAACATTGTAGACAATGGCAGAATAAAAAATTTGTCGAAGCATTCTCCATATATGGAATACGAGTATAAATTCAAAAATATACCCGACAAACTCTACACACAGAAGGGCAAACAGATGGGAAAAGAACGTTTAACATTTATGGACAGCTTCTTTTTGAGACTGAAAGAAGAAGTTAATGGCACACTGTAAGCGATCTTAAATAGGGGTGATTTAATCATACAAAAATAGCGTTTCTTGACACGACTTATGTTTTGTCATAGAAATTGCTATTTAAGAATCAGGAATATATTGAGCTGGAAGGAAGCTATTAAGCAAAAACATTTAGGATGAAACGTACGATTAACAAGGAGCATAACAATGAAAATTAAATTATTAGCAATGATGATGACCCTGACATTGGTTTTAGCTGGGTGCAGTACGTCAGCACCAAATGATGGCATTCAAGAAGAACCCAATAATCAGACAGAGGCAACTGTAGAATCAAGTGAGAGCGAGCATGAAAGTGCTGATGAGCAATTAGAATCAGAAAATGAACTGGACGCACTGGAAGCAATCGGTGAGATAAAAACGGAAGAAGGTTTGTTTGAAGTCGAATTAACCTTTCCGTCTCAATTTGTTGGTGAAGCGACGCAAGAGACATTAAACGAAACGGCAAAAGAAAATGGCTTTAAATCAATTACGCTAAACGAAGATGGCAGTGCAACCTATGTCATGACGAAGAAAAAGTATGATGCATTTATAGCAGAAACGAAGTTATCTTTTGAAACAGCATTAGATGAAATGGTTGGCTCAGAAGATTTTCCGAGTATTGTATCAATTGAAGCAAATGATAATTTTACTGAATTTGTTGTTGTAACAAAAAATGAAACGCTAAGCTTAGCAGAATCATTTTCATCGATGAGTTTTTATATCATGGGCGGCATATACAGCATCTTTGATGGTGAAGAAGTCGATAACATTAATGTGAAATTCATTAATGAAGCTTCTGGTGAAATCATATCGGAATCCAACTCAAGTGAGATGAATTAATTTAACAGTGGAGGCATAAGACTAGATTGATTAATATCCCAATTATCGTGAAAGGATTAAAACTCTAATGCTGCAATTTCCTCATTTAAAGCTTTAAAAATATGCTATCATTATTTTATGGCTCACTTGGTCCGCGATCATGTTAGCCGTATACAGTTAACAGCGTGAAGCATTTTAATGTCTTATCTGAACTAGCATTTTCGGAAGAAACGTATCAGACAGCAATTGACAGTCTACAAGAAGAAAATGAAGGAGAAGTTAATATTATTGAATTTGGCAGCAATGTGACGGTAGAAAGTGCCGACGAAAAAATCAAAATTGTTCTTATTGGCAACAACGCCAAAGGGAAAATCCAAATAACCTGGTGATATCTTATTATTGACAAAGAAGTCAACCATCTCACGATTGCCAAGCATTAACCATAAAACAATTTTAGCGTACTTGCAGGGGAGCATATGAAACCAGTTAGTAAATTAGAGATCGAAGATAAACTGTTTATCTCTACACAAGCAATTGAAGATTTCAATTTTGAGCATAAGGGGATTCTCGATATCCATGATCACCGTTTGAGCCTGAGCGAGGTAGTGGATTCTAACATTGATGATTTTGTTAAGTACAATCTTCGCTATGAAAATCGATACCTAGCGTTATTACAGCATCTGTTTGTATTAAATAGCCATCCCATCATTCTCGAAGGGATCAATATTCAGGCTCTTGATAGTAGAAAACTATTGGTGATCCTAGGCGATCTGGATTATGAAGATAAGCTTTTATGGCTTGAAATGGTTAAAAAATTTGGAGACACACATCATGATGGCTACTATCTACTGGAACAAGTTGAAGAAGTTAACCTGTTTACAAAGCTTATGACTAGAGAATTATATTTTCCAGTCATCCATTTTGTTGGCTTAGGTGTTTGTATTTGCGGCGGTTATGATATTAGTTTTCCTGTATTCTTTAAAAATAACGACTGTATGGTTCATTTTAAAGCGATCATTAAGCCATACCAGCTGTTTGTAAGGAATGCACAATAAGGATAGACATGATCGTATCTATACAGATTGTAAAATGTCAATTCTCAGAAAGGTGATTATATGACGTTTTCAAAAGCATTAGCAGATAAAGATTACGAAACATTGAGAACAATGCCAAAATCTGATCTACACAATCATGCAACACGTGACGGCAACATAAGAGATTTTTTTGATGATGTAGATTTGCCCAAAAGAGATTTCACAAATTTAGATGAAATGCAGCAATGGTATGACGTAAATATCAAATATAAATTTTCCGGACAGGAAGGTTTTATTGCGCGCGTTGAATCTGCTTTTAAACAAGCCCAACACGACGGTATTCGTCGATTGGCATTGAGCTTCGGCATTGGCGATTCTATTCATTTTGCGTCACTTGATGCCTATTTTATGGCAATTCGTCAACTTCATCAAACAATCGCACCAGAAATCGACTTTATTCCAGAATTATGTCTGGGCAGAACATCAAATATCGAACCTGTTCAAGATATGTTCGATGAAGTCATTGAATACGATTTTTTTAAGTCCATAGACCTCGTTGGCGACGATCGCGATTCTGTTGCCAATTATAAATTGATTTACAGGAAAGCAAAATCAAAAGGAATCATATTAAAAGCGCACTTAGGCGAATTCGGTGATGCAGAAAGTGTTCGTAAGGGCGTGGATGTTTTAGAACTCGATGAAGTTCAGCATGGTATAGCGGCTGCAACATCAATAGAGGTAAAAAATTGGCTTAGAACGAATGACATTCAACTCAATATTTGCCCTTCCAGCAATGTGATGCTCAATCGAGTCCCATCTTATGAAGCACATCCGATTAAGGAACTCTTTCATCATGGCATCAAGGTAACCATTAATAGCGATGATATGCTGATCTTTGACCAGAGCGTAACGCAGGATTATATCAATTTATTCGAAAGCGGCTGTATGTCTGCTAATGATTTAAATACAGTGCGTGAAACCGGATTGCTTTTACGTTAATTAAGATTGCGAAAATAGCCATCATTAATAATTAAAAATCATCAATGGAAAGTGATCCGAGCACACCGCATAACCATTTTGACATGGTGCTTTCAATTTTCGCCCTTGGATGGACACTGGATTTAGACGCAACTTTGAAGCATATTTCAAGTTATCTCAAAAGAGATGACCTCTTTATTTTTAGCTGGGATCATCCGCTGATGCATTGTGTCAAAGAAGTTGACGGCGTTAAAATATGCACATTTTCCGATGTCTTATGTCATAACAGCGCGAAAGCTTTAAAGTGGCTATGTGAGAAGAGGTATTATGAATTA
Organism: Clostridiales bacterium; assembly: GCA_030446305.1. Classification (GTDB taxonomy): domain Bacteria; phylum Bacillota; class Clostridia; order Peptostreptococcales; family Acidaminobacteraceae; genus Fusibacter. Next base: position 5,323 of record JASUSA010000097.1, read on the forward strand.
TATTCTTTCTCTGGTATTTGTATTATTGTTAGTTCGTGAATACTATCATATATTTTTATGGCTTAAATTCTATAGAAAAAAGACTAAAATCATCCTTCACAATCATTTCATAATGCATCTTTGTCTTTCAATACTGATTGTTTTTTTGCAGCAATATTAATCAGTGTATACGAATCAGTCTATGCCATAACTGATATTGATCTGTCTTGGACGCAGTTTACACTTATTATAATCACAACAGCAATACCTATCGTCTTTAGAGAACTGCATAGTTATAGTATTACGAATACCGGCATTTATGCCGATGCCCAATGGTTTCCATTTAATGCGCTGAACAATTATACTTGGAAGACAATAGACGGCGAAGCTAATCATGTAAACTTAGTATTGGCATTCAACCAATCAAATCCATTGTATAAGCATTTCAAATTTAGAACGGTAAAGATCAAGTTAAATGTAAAATCAAGAGACATGAATGCATTAAATAATCGGTTGCATCATTTGAATTAACTTTCTTCAAGGAATTTACATAATAAAATAAGAGCGCGCTTAAACCAATTTAGACTCAACAGACACTTTCAAAATCAAAAAAGGATAGATGAAATGAACAAAAAAACCGTATTAATTACAGGTGCTTCAAAAGGCATCGGCAGCGCAATTGCAACACAGTTTGCATCCCATGACTATAACGTGGTCATCAATTATCATACCTCTTATGAAGAGGCAAAGGCGCTGAGCTCATTATTTGACCAAAGAGGTTATCGTCATCAATTATATCAGGCGGATATTACCAATAAAGCGGAAGTGGATAAAATGATTGCATTTTGCCTAAAGGAATATGGCGCAATCGATGTTCTCATCAACAATGCCGGTATAGCACAATCCAAGCTATTTACGGATCTTACCGAAGTGGATTGGCAAAATATGATCAATGTCAGCCTCAACGGCATGTTCTATTGTACGCAAGGCGTTCTAGAAAACATGATTTCTGAAAAAAGTGGTAAGATCATCAATATATCATCTATCTGGGGTATTGTCGGCGCCTCTTGTGAAGTCCATTATTCTATGGTGAAAGCCGGCATCATCGGTTTTACAAAAGCCTTGGCAAAAGAATTGGGCCCATCCAATATTCAGGTCAACTGCGTTGCACCGGGAATCATTAAGACAGATATGATCGCGTCGTTTACCGATGAAGAAATTGAAGAGATGACAGAGATGGTACCGATGGGAAGACTCGGTACGCCTGAAGAAATCGCAGCGTGCGTATTTTACCTGGCGTCCGACGGCAGTGACTATCTAACCGGACAAGTATTGTCTCCAAATGGTGGCATTGTTATGTAATGTATTTTATACTGTTCCACATTATACTAAAATTTGAACCTAAAATTTATCACAGAAAGAGGTGAGTCACATTCAAAAAAAAAAGAATATATAAAATTGCATTGGCGCTGTTGCTTGTCATCAATTTGATTAATTTCATCCGCCTGACAGATCCGTTTGAGCGCCACCGATCCATTGATACATACATCAAATATAACGTCTCCAGTGATCTATCGATTCTATTTTTAACCATTGACCACTTGGATGAACATTTAATTTCTGACGATCAATACAAGATAATGAGCACAGATGAACTGGCTGAAAACATTGATGAAGCCTATCAATATACGCTCAAAATTGCAAGCTCACTGGAAAAAGCAAAATATTTAAATCAGAATTTTGATTTGGAAATATGGGACTATTTAGATTTCTTGTCTAATCTGGAAGACAAGCTCAGCGATGGCGAACCTTTCACCGAATCAGATATTGACGCGCTAAAAACATTAATTGAACTGCGTAGAACCTATAGCAATGCGGCTATACCTGCTTTATATGAAGATGATACCAGCCTATTTGAAAAGATGGCACTGCCTGAAAAAACGAGATTATTAATTGACGGTATTAATCAATTAGCTGTTGAGTAATACTTATATAATATTCAAACAATAAAACTGCTCCGATTGGCCACATAAATGTCAGACTCGGCAACGATAAAAAGGAGATAAGATCATTTTGAAAAAATATATCCGTTTACTCAACACTATGATTGGCTCTGCCATTGGCGTTTTCATTGGGCATGTAGCCTTTCATTATTTTCATTATAAGACATACCCGGGGTTTTATCAGATGCAATCAGCACCATGGTATACGAGTTCAATCATCTACGGTGCCGTCACAATTGCTATTATCTTGATCCTGACGATTATAAAGTTATTTTTAATACGAAACAGTGAAAAATAATCCTATAAGGAGTCAATCACAATGAAATACTTGAAACAAATTTCTGAAGCAAGCAAAACCCCAAAATACTCAAAGCTCAATGGACTCGTTACAAAGTTGCTCACAACAGCAGTAATATTGCTTCCAGTAGTCTTTGCGCTTAACCATCTGCTCCGTGCAATTGGCGCAGGTTATGATATCAAATTATTTGGAATAGCAATTTGGATTGTTTCGATCATCTCCTTCATTCTAATCATTTGTGCAATCTTGTTATCTTTTTGGGGATTAAAGCGAGATCTGGGAAGCGCACTGGCATATCTTTTACACATCCTAGCAGGTTTGTTTGTTCTAATCGTTTTGTCAGGACTAGTATTTATGCCCTTTATGTATATCATCTGGTAAAAATCTTTAATGGTGATTTAACGACTTAAGGAGCACATAATGAATTTAATCTTGGAAAATACGAATCAAGTTGAACACTTCACCGATCTAAATAATGTCTTTGTCGGCTTAGGCAATCGACAGACAGATTATAATTGGCTCATAACCCATTTTGAATGTAATCACTATCCAGTCGAGGCGCTAAAAGCGAACGCCGTCTTGTTAAGTGGTGAAGCGTTGACTGAAATCATCGAAAACCATCGTATTCAGTTCATATGGGGAACAATCTCAGGATTTCCAAAGTCTTTGCCGATTGAAGCGATTGATCGATC
>JASUSA010000098.1 GCA_030446305.1 Clostridiales bacterium
AGGTGTCTGTGATTCATCTGAACTATAGATTTGAAATTATCAAAGAACATTCGGGGTTGGGTTTTAACCTTAACCCTATATTTATCTTACAAGGAGGTACTTATGGAATCAAAAATTGTCAATCTGAATGACGCCTTAAACATCGTAAAAGATGGCACGCGCCTAATGCTCGGCGGATTCATTGACGTCGGTTCTCCCATCGTCTGCATTGAAAAACTCGTTGAAATGGGCGTGAAGGATCTGACGCTAATCGCCGTCACCCCCGGTATGAGTGATTTCGGCAAGTCAATGCTTTACAAAAATCGCCAAGTGAAAGAACTCATTTCAACACATGTAGGTACATCTGTCCAGTCTACAGAAGCCTATCTGGCCGATGAGCTCATCGTCAAGGAATTCTTCCCAATGGGCACTTGGATTGAAAAAGTCAGAGCGGGTGCCGTAGGCTTAGGAGGCGTCCTCGTTCCAGTTGGCGTCGGCATTCTCGATCAGGAGGGGCTGTTCCCCGAACTTGATAAGCCCAAAGAAGTCATCGACGTCAATGGCGTCAAATGCTTTGTGGAGCCTGCACTGACAGCAGATGTCTCTATCATTAAAGGCTGGCGGGCAGATCCTTTTGGCAATATTCAGTTTAGAGGCACCAGTATGAATGACAACCTCGAAATCGCTATGGCTGGCAAATTTACCATTGCAGAAGTCAATGAAATTGTCGAAGTGGGCGAAATTCCACCAGAGCAGGTGGGCATCCCAGGCGTTTTCATCAATGCCGTCGTTAAAAGCCACGATACTGACGCGCAGGACGATCTCTATCGCGCACTCTGGTTATCTAAAGGCAAACTAACTAAAGAATAGTGAGGTGAAACAATCATGGACAGCAGAGAAATTATTGCAAGACGCGCCGCACAGGAGCTCAACGACGGCCAAGTTGCCAATCTGGGATTCGGCATTCCGACACAAGCCGTCAACTATTTGCCGGAAGGTGTTGAACTCATTATGCATACAGAAAACGGCGCCTTTGGATTTGGTCCGAAACCATCCTATCAAACGGCTAACTCAGATGTATCCAATGCAGGATCTGAACCTGTAACACTGCTCACCGGCGCAGCATGTATGCCACTGGCCATCTCGCTTGGCGCAATGCGAAAAGGCTATATTGACGTCACTGTCTTAGGCGCACTGGAAGTAGATCAGCAAGGCAATATTGCCAATTGGGCCGTTAAGCGCAATGGCAAATGGTGGCCGGGTATTGGCGGTGCCATGGATTTGACCTATGGTACCAAAAAAATAATTGCTACCCTTCAGCATACAGACAAGAGCGGCGCTTCCAAAATAAAAAAACATTGTGAACTGCCACTGACGGGTGCAAACTGTGTTTCCACCATCATCACCGACAAAGCGGTCTTTGATGTTGGCGATGGCATTCTCATTTTAAGAGAAGTCTATCCCGGCATTACAATTGACCAAATCCGAGAAATGACCGAAGCTGCATTCGTCGTTTCCGATGCTTTTAAAGAAATGGTTTTATAACCTGAAACAATGTGAAAGGATGTGAAATCATCTCAATGAACGCACAAAAAATGATCGAAACTGCATGTCAATTCTCTAAAGAACACATTGCACCCATTGCCGAATCGCTGGATGAAGTGAACCGCTGCCCTACAGAGCTCATCGTCCTCATGCAAAAAGAAGGCTTTTTCAGCGCCCCTTATCCCGTAGCCGAAGGCGGACTCGGGTTTAGTCAAGCCGAGAGCTGGGCAATTGTCAGAGCGCTTTCCAAAGAAAGCGCCGGAATAGGCTTGATGTACGTCGTGCATTGGATGGCTGTGGATGTTCTGATCAAATACGGTTCAGAAGCATTAAAATCAAAATATCTCAGTGATATGATCCGGGGCATAAAGCTCGCCTCCTATGCCATCAGTGAAATTAAAGCAGGCTCAGACGCTGCATCGATGACATGTCAAGCCATCCTTACAGACGATTCTCTGTGCTTGAATGGCAACAAATTCTTCGTTACAAACGGCGGTTTTGCCGATCTGTTTGTCGTCGCCTTTAAGACATCGCCTGAAATGGGCACCAAGGGCATTAGCCTTGCGGTTGTTGAACGGGAATATGAAGGGGTAAAAATTAGTTACCTCGCCAATAAAATGGGTTTTCGCAGCTCTTCCACTACCAACCTTATTCTTAAGGACTGCATTATTCCCCGTTCAAACTGCATTGGCGATATCAACCGCGGCTATAAAATTGCACTCGATGGCCTCGTCGGCGGCAGAATGGGCATGGCGGCACTTGGAATCGCCATTGGCGAGGCCGCAATGGAAAATGCACTTCTCTATGCAAACAAGCGCATCGCATATGGCAAGCCAATTGCAGGGCTTTACAGCATTCAGCAAAAAGCAGCCGAAATGCATCAGCTTTTGGAAGCTGCACACGCTTTATTTGAAAAAACCTGCACGCTGCGAGATCACGGCGACGATTACAGCCTCGCAGCATCTACCGCAAAGGTTTTTACTGCCAAGGCCGTTGATAAAATATGTCATGAAGCCGTTCAATGCCTTGGAGGGCATGGCTATCTTAAAAATCACGCTGTCGAGCGCTACCAACGTGACGGCAGACTGATCCATATTGGGGTTGGCACCACTGAAGTACTTGAAATGGTCATCGGCGCACAAATCCTTGGCCGCTATAAATCATCATAAACATACCCATTAATTTGTTTGGAGGATAATGAAATGAATACAACAGAGCCACAAAAGATCATGCCAGTTACATCTGACCCAACGGCGATTGGCCAATTAGGCCTCGCCATGATCACACTGGTTGCTGCCAGTCAAAAATTAGGCTGGACTGAAGGCATCGGCGCACTGACTTCAATCGCGATTTGTTTGGGGGGAATTGCACAGCTCTATGCGGGCATGATGGATGCAAAACACAATAAGAGCTTCGGCGCAACTGTTTTCTTTGCCTTTGGCGTCTTTTGGCTGACCGTAGGCGGCGCTTGGATGATCAAAGCCGGTGTTTTTGGAGAGGTTCTTGCGCAGCAATATGATGGCAGACAGCTAGGATTTTTCTTTCTCGGCTATTTTATCTTCTCCCTCTTTGCAACCGTTGCAACCCTTGAAGCGACGAAACAGCTGTTTTTCGCCTTTATCTTCATCGACCTGCTCATGTTGGGTCTGACATTAAACGCCCTTGGAATCGTACCGGAATTTGCGCATGAGATGGCAGCGTGGTCGGAACTCATGGTTTCCATTATTGGTTTCTATGGCGTAGGCGGCTATCTTATCAACAATCATTTGGGTTACACACTTTTGCCAATGGGAAAACCCTTTGGCGTATTAAAAAAATAATATAGGACTGACGATATCAATACCCCTAATACTAAAACAGGGATCTCAATCGCCGCGATCTGCTTCTCACCCGCAGACAGGCTGTTATTGAGGTCCCTGTTATCTTTTCATATTCCTTTTTATATTGCTTTTTATATTACCTAACATAATTATTTTTTTACGTTATTTTCCCACATAACTCTTTCACATTACTTTTCCACTTTACTCTTCCACGTTACTTTTTTTACTTTACTTTTCCACTTTACTTTTTACATTACATGTTATTTGAACTGAATAATCGGCGCCTTCATTATATTCGCAACAATAATCTGGATCAAAGCAATTGGCAAATATACGATCAAACTCAAAATCATGGTGAGTTCATACGAAAGGCGCATCTTCTCTTCACCAAACAAATTTCCCTTTGTGATTGGTTTACCTCGAAGCCGGCTTCGCAGTGCGCTTAACGCAATGCCATAAGCATTGCCTACCATAATCGCCCGGATGGCACCCAAAATACCAAGCGCCTTCGGTTTGCCATAATAATCAACAATCTTTTCCCACGCTTCTTCCGAGGGAACGCCGCGCGTATCTGCATAATGCTGCGCAAATACAATGGCAGGCACTTCTTCAAGTGACAGTTCGCTTGTGTCACCTGTCAAAAGCTTTTTAATCTCTGCCTCATCCATGCCGATCTCTAAGGCCATTTTCGTATGTCCGTAAGAACATATTTCGCAGCCGTTGACTTCTGTTACTGCAAGCATAATCCGCTCAATAAACGGATCGTCCAGCAGGCCTTCTTTTTTAGCCTGCCGCATATACCGAAACGTTCTCAGGCCATTAAAGAGAATGGGATAAAATGCTGAGACCGTGTACACTTTCTTATATAAAACCTGTTCCATACCCGCTTTCCTACCTCCAAATAAGTCAAATTTGAGCTGCCTTCTCTTCTCTTTTTAAAAACCTCATAAAACGCTCTCTACAATGCTCGAAATAATCCGATCGCTCATTATTTATACATGTCACATGCTCACCGCTGCGCAAAGTTTATGGCCAATGCTCTTTTCTATTTTACCCCTGTAATATGAACGAATTATGAATGAACACACACTTTGTCAAATTTTGTACTTACTGTTAAAAAATTATCTAGAATGCATAAATAATGACCTTATCCCGAGAATAATTCACCTGATACTTCGTGGTATACTGAGCATGAAAAGTTAAGAAAATAACAATTTCAAAAGATTGGAGTGATTGGCATGATAAAAACCATTATTGCACCGGGCAAATACGTACAGGGCGAACAGTTGCTAGCGCATATCAGCGACTATACCAAAGAATTTGGCACTAAACTGTTGTTTGTCGCCAGCGCAAATGGCATTAAGCGTACGGAAAAAACCATAGAGGAAAGTTATAAGGGTTTAAACAGCACGCTAGGTTTTGAAGCCTTTAACGGCGAGTGCTGCGATACGGAAATCAATCGCATTAAAACCATCATTGAAAATGAAAACTACACCGCAATCCTTGGCATTGGCGGCGGAAAAATTTTTGATACCGTCAAAGCAGTTGCTTATGAAGCATCTATTCCCGTTGGCATCATCCCTACCATTGCCTCTACAGATGCGCCATGCAGTGCACTTTCAGTCATCTATACAGAAAAGGGCGTTTTTGACAGATATTTAGTCCTGCCAACCAACCCTGAGCTCGTCCTCGTCGATACCACCATTATTGCAAATGCACCGTCACGATTACTGGTTGCAGGCATGGGCGATGCGCTGGCAACCTACTTTGAGGCACGTGCCTGTGAGCGCTCCTGCGCACCGAACATGACGGGGACGCAATCGACACTCTCTGCCAATGCCCTCGCGAAGCTTTGTTATGAAACATTGCTCAAAGATGGCTTTATGGCTAAATGCTCTGTTGATAAAAAGGTCTGTACCAAAGCGCTTGAAAACATTATAGAAGCGAATACGCTTCTGAGTGGTATCGGCTTTGAAAGCGGCGGTCTTGCAGCCGCACACGCCATTCATAATGGTTTCACCGTGATGGAATCGTGCCATCATCTCTACCATGGCGAGAAAGTCGCTTTCGGCACCCTCGTTCAGCTCGTCTTGGAACATGCCGATGCCGATGAAATCAACACGGTTATTGCCTTTTGCAAAAAAGTTGGTTTGCCTGTCACCTTAAATGCCATGGGTGTCAAAACAATTGTTGAAAGCGAAATCAGAGCGGTCGCCGAAGCAGCCTGCGCTGAAGGTGAGACGATTTATAATATGCCGTTCTGCGTGACGCCAGATATGGTCTACAGTGCCATCATGCTGGCCGATGCCCTTGGAAATGCCTGAGTCCAAACAGTAAAAGCTTAGATTCTGTCAACCCTCATGCTCTATTGTATTAAGGGAACACCCTAAATACAAATTCATCACCCTTTTTAAGTTATCCACCCCAGAGGTATCCACCCCAAAGGATACCCGTTTCAAATAAACTTTGTGTTATCGATTCGATAAGCCATCTATTTTCACTTCATCGACTTTCACTTCACTGTTCGTCGATGAAACATCTGTTTCGATTCACAAAGCTTCAGTCAACAAAAGAAAAACACCTTGTTCGGCCTGCATATCGGCATGTATGATCCCCGCTCCTTGAGCGGTGACGTTCATGACGCGTACGTACCTGTCAACATGGTGTTTTTCTTATGGATTGATGCATTCGCGCTTGCGTATGCTGTTTACTTTCCGCTTCTATGCAGCGATGAATGAAAATTTCTTCTGAAAGTATAAATGACTAAAAGCAATTGGACATCTCTTCTATGATATGTGCCACCACATCGATGAACAGCTGCGCCTCTTCTTTTGTAACGCAAATCGCCGGCCTGAAGAAGAGAACATTGCCGCTGCGTCCCAGCAGTAGTCCCTGTGTCTTCGCCCTTGATACTACCTCCGCTGCTGCCAAAGGCTTTCCGAACACCCCACCACTGTCGCTTCTGCGATCTGCGAACGCAATGCCGTAGACGACGCCAAATCCGCGGTAATTGTCCACGATCAAGTAATCCCGGCACCACCGCTCAAGGGCTGGCTTCATTATCGCTTCGATGCGTTTCACATGCGCCAGCCATTGCTCGGTTTCTAGAATATCGATAACGGCGTTGGCCGCCTCAACGGCAATCGGATTCGATCCAGTGCCACCTGCGAGTATTGTGCCGTCAAGATTGGCAAGCGTCTTTGCCTGCGCCATCAGTGCCGCAATGTGAAAGCCATTTCCGAGTGCCTTGCCCAGTACGAGCAGGTCGGGAATCGCCCCCTCGCGCTGATACATGAACATATCACCTGTTTTGCCAAACGCCGTCTGAATCTCATCAAAGATCAACAGTACGCCGCGTTCATCTGCCCACGCACGCAGTGCTTTCAGATACCCATTGGGTAGCACTGCCATTCCCGTTGACCCGGTGAACGGCTCGATGACAATGGCCGCAGGCACTTCAGAAGCCTGATAGCTAAGCTTACGCGTCATGTCCTTTAGACAGGCCATCTGGCACGTGGCTGATTCGAGATTCAGGTAACAGTGGTGGCAGCTGGGATATTCCACATGCAAAATGCCCGGTGCCTGAACGCCGAGTCCGAACTTTCTTCGGCTGATACCGGACAGACATGCCGCCATATAGGTACGCCCGTGAAGGCTGCCGGAAAAAGCGACGACCTCATTTCGACCTGTGTAATTGCGCGCAATGCGTACGGCCCATTCGATGGCTTCGCTGCCGCTGGCGCTGAGAAATATTTTTTGAAAGTCACCCTGCGTAAGTCGCAGCAGTTTTTGAAATAGTGCAACTTTACCGGCTTCATAACCCCTGACGGGCGTATAGATTCCACGCTGCATTGCTGCTGTCATTCGCTCGATAAAAACTTTGTGATTTTGGCCAAGCATGCTGGTAATTTCATTGTAATTGCGGTACAGCTTTCCTTCAGACGTCGTGATGCTAATTCCCTCAGCCGACACAACGTCTCCGTCAAAATTGCCTGTGAAAGCGATGTCGTGTTCACGTAAGAAGTCATTGTGCATCCCTATACCTCAGTCCTTTCAAAATTATCAATAAAGCGGACAATATCGTCTACCTTCGCTTCCATGATCTGTCGTCCCTTCTCAGCAGTCGCCAGCGTTGCATTGCCGTGAATGCCGTGCGGCGTCGTCATCTTGCCGGCGACGTGCACTTTCTTGACGCCGTTGTAAAAGGCACCTTTAATGCCTGTTCGGTATTCCTCAACCGCCTCGTCCATGTGAACCAGTTCGGGTTTGATGTGTAGCATGCAGGATGTTTCACTCTCATCGGCGTGACCGCCCTTCTCCTGTTCGAGAAGGGCCGCCTCGGCTTCACTGCCGAGGCCGATAATATCCGTCACGCCAACGGTGATTCCATAGGCATTGTGAAGATCACTGGCCAGTACTTTTAACGGGTTATGCGTTGAGACGCCACCGTCGACAATCAGAAATTTCTTAATGCCAAATTTTGCAAAGCTCACGATGATATCGCGGGTATGATGCATAAACACCTCTGAGCTAATGGAAACACTTCCGATGAAATCCACAAATGCAGGATAGTAGGCATAGGAAACAATTGGCAGTGCCACAATATTGCAGCGTTCAACCAGCCTGTCGACAATCCAGTCGATGACGTACATATCGGTTCCCAGCGGCAGATGATAACCATGTTCTTTTGTGCCGCCTGAAATTGGCAGGACAATAATGGTCTCCCCATTCAATAGCGCTTTTGCTTCTTTGTAAGTTATTTCTGACAATCTGATGCCCATTGATCTCACTTCCCTTTTTATATTCTTTTATGTAAGAAAATTCACTAGCGTTGCATAAAAAAAGCGAACGACATCTAAAGTTTGATATTAACATTTCTGTATATATAAGGGTTTATTTTGATGAAAAAATTCCTTATAATA
>JASUSA010000099.1 GCA_030446305.1 Clostridiales bacterium
GACGCGCATAGATTTCATTAACACCCGCCTGAAGCAATACTTGGTCATACCCTTTTATAGCATCAGCCGTTAGCAAAACTTGATCGCTCTCAGGGAACAAATACGTTTCTGAAAAATTGCCGCTTTCCCCTGATCCAGATGCATCTGAAGATGCAGGTTCCGCAGAAACAGTTGTCGCTACTTGATCATCGTCAGCTTGTTCAGCGTTGTCAGTTGTCGCCTCCACATTTGCCGCATCCGTTTCATTCGTATTGGCATCCGTCTCTGATGCCGTTTCTTGAACTGTTTGTGCCTGAGACTGCTGTGATGCGGTGTCTGAATTATCCCTAGGTGAGTCATTTGCACCACAGGCCGTAAAAAGTACCATACTGATGATTAGCATTAAACACATCTTCATTTTATTACTGCTTATATGACCATATAACATTTGCACTGATCCCCTTTCAATCTGTCATCATATCCTTTATTGTATCAAAATCTCATAGGCTTGTGTTGGCAAAACGCTTGATTGAGGCAATTGCATCATTCTAATTTTAATCTTATCATAATACTCAGTACTATTTTCATCTTACGAACATGCAACAGCTTGCAGTGAAGGCGCAACAAAAGGCAATGATGTAATGCGCTTAATTGATCGTATTTGAAATCACTTTTATGCAAATGCAACATATTAAACGCCGCGAAACAAGAATGAAACAAAATGTATCGCCAATTATATTGACAACAGCTGAAAAGAAGCATCAATCCTTGCAATCGCTTTCCATCATCTCTCCCTCACACATTGATTACATACTGGTATAGAATTTGCTTATTAATAATATAAGACTGTGCGACACATTATTTTGAAACAATGAAAGGAGGCATCTCGTAAAGCACAGTTATAATCTATACGGTTGTATTATAAATATCATTTATTGGGGGATTTATTATGGAAAAATCAAAGTCAAGTGCACCGAATACTGCACCAAGCAACCCTTTGTCCAGACGTGTTGGCTTTTTTCTAGGACTTGGATTATTTATCGCCATCCTAATCATGCCAACACCATCAGGACTTGAGCCCATTGGTCAAAAGGTTCTGGCTGTTGCCGTGTTAATGGCAACGTGGTGGGGAACAGAAGCCATCCCAATTCCCATTACTTCACTGTTGCCTATCGCACTCTTCCCGCTGTTGAATATAAGCGGTGCAAAGCCAACCACTAATATCAGTATGCTGCCGTCCTATGCACATTGGGTTGTTTATCTCGTCCTTGGCGTTTTTGTGCTCTCCGCGGCGATTGTCAAATGGAATCTTCACAAGCGAATTGCTCTGCACATTATAAAATTAAGCGGCAACAAGCCAAGTCGAGTCGTTCTAGGTTTTATGGTGGCAACGGCATTTATCTCTATGTGGATGTCCAATACGACAGCAACGGCAATGATGCTGCCAGTGGCCATTTCAATCCTCGTACAAATCGACGCTTCACATGAAGAACCTTTTGGCAAATGCCTTATGCTGGCCATTCCGTTTTCTGCAACCATCGGCGGCATTGGCACCATTATCGGCACCGGCACAAACCTAACAGGTGTTGCCTTAATTAAAGATACCATCGGTCTTGAAATCTCCTTTTATGAATGGATGATGAAAATCGGCCTGCCTTTTGTCATCATTATTATTCCAGCAATGTGGTTTTTTATGACAAAGTACTACAAAGTCAATCAGTCCATTCAACTGGATACGAGTGTTGTCAATGACGAACTCAAAAAACTTGGCAAAATGAGCAAAGGCGAAAAGCTCACGGTTGCCATTTTCCTCGTAGCCGTTGTCCTTTGGCTTACAAAAACACTATACAAACCTTTCTTTCCAATGATTGGCGATGAAACAATCGCAATGCTTGCAGCCATTGCACCCTTTGTCATCCCAGTTGACTTCAAAAAAGGTATTTTTGTCATGGATATCAAAACCGCCATTGAAAAAATTTCTTGGGGAACGCTTCTGCTCATCGGCGGTGCTTTGACCATCGGCGGCGCTTTTGCCAGTGCCGGCTGTGCCGCGTGGATAGCTGGCGGTTTGGGCTTCCTTGAAGGTGTTCCAATGTTTGGGATTGTGATGTTCGTCGCCATCATCGTTGCATTCTTAACTGAAGTCACGACAAACATGGTCGTCGTTGCCGCTTTCCTGCCAATGCTCGTCGGCATTGCTCAAAGCGTAGGTGTTTCACCATTCCTACTCATGCTTACCGCGACCATCGCATCAAGTTTCGCATTTATGCTGCCGCCTGCAACACCACCAAATGCCATTGCTTATGGCACAGGGTACATTGAAATGAAAGACTTAATTAAAACGGGATTCTGGGTAAAAGTCATTTGTTTAGTCATTTTTCCAATTGTACTCTACCTCGTTACACTGCGGGCCTTTCCAATGGTGTAATGCCTTAATAGCCTCATAAATTAAGACCATCGTCAAACGATGGTCTTAATTATTTCTTACTATTGCTGTCTCATTTTATCATTTCTGTCATCGATGCTGGCGAAAAGCGTTTAAACGATATGCTTAAACACAATTAACAATGTAAACCTTCGCTTTATTCTAAGCTTGGTATTAAACTTGATGATCAAACTTGATGTTAAGTTTAATGCAAACATCACTCAATCACCTAAACAAGCTAACGCTTGATTGCCACAACTCTAATGCGCTTATAGTCAACATACCAGCTTTGATCCCGATACAATGAATCTCGCAGCTGTTCAATTGTTTTATTGATAATAAGCTGTTGATCCTCTGCTGAAACGGTTTTAAAAAAATTGCCGCTGAACATGGCAAGCCAGTTTTTCATGCCATCTTCGCCTTCAAGCTTCGTAAAACGATCATAGTGTACCGCATATGAAACTTCAAAGCCAACGCGTTCCAAAAGCTGTGCGTATTCGCCAATACTGGGGAAATACCAGGGGAACTGATAAGTATATCCCCTCGCTTCAATGTTTTCGATAATCCGCTGATTAATTTGACGGCAATTGTCTTTGCCACCAAATTCAACGACCATTCTGCCCTCGGGTTTCAGTACCCGATAAATAGCCTGAGCAACGCGCTCTGCCTCCAATATCCAGTGCAGTACCGCATTGCTGAATACCGCGTCAAATGCTGTCTCAAAATCTAAAGCAGTGGCATCCATCACATTGAAATTTATATCAGGATATTTCTGATGTGCTTTTAACACCATTGCTTCTGAAGCATCAACGCCAACGACATCAGCACCGAATTCAGCAATTTTTTGAGTCAAATCGCCCGTGCCACAGTCTAAATCGAGAATCTTTTCGCCGATTTTGGGATTCAACAATTCAACCAAATCATTGCCGTAATTGGCTACAAAACGGTGTTTGCCATCGTATAGGTTTGCATCCCATTTTTGATTGCTACTCATGGTGTCCCTCCTCTGAATGCTTAAAATGACGGATGTGAATGTTTTGCTTCATCACGTTTCATTTTTTTATAGGGTGCAATGCCACCTGCTTCGAGTACCTCTTTTAAAAAACCCGTCATCGGTACAATGGCATATGTCTCGCCTGTTGTATAGTTGATAATGCTGCCTTGCGCTTGGTCAATCGCAAGTACGTCGAGATGTGCAATGCGATCTGCTTCAGGGCATTCAATGAGCAAGAGTCCCAAATTAATGGCATTTCTAAAAAAGATCCTCGCAAAACTCTTGGCAATGACCGCGCTGACGCCTAATGCTTTTAGCACCGCAGGCGCCTGTTCACGCGATGACCCACAGCCAAAGTTTTCTTCACCGACAACAGCATCGCCCTTCACAAAATCAGCAGCAAAGCGCGGGTGATGTTCGAATGTATAGACAGACATCACTTCAATGCTCGGCAGACTCAAATGCTGACTGCCAATAATCTGATCTGTATCAATATTGTCTCCAAATTTAATCGCCTTGTGCTGCATTAGATCACCTCCCTGGGATCGGTAATCTTCCCTGTAACGGCAGAGGCTGCAACCACGGCAGGACTTGCAAGATAAATAGAAGAATCCTTACTGCCAACCCTGCCGATAAAATTTCGGTTTGCCGTCGTTAATAGTCTTTCACCATCGCCCAGCAAGCCTTCTGTCGCACCAAAGCAGGTACTGCATCCCGGATTGCAGATCATTGCCCCACTGTCCATAAAAATTTCCAGAAGGCCATCACGTGCTGCCTGCTTATAGATTTCCCTCGATGCAGGTGTGACGATCAATCGCGTCTGCGGTGCAATTTTTTTGCCTTTTAAAATATCGGCGGCAACTTTTAAATCCTCATAGCGGCCATTGGTGCATGCGCCAATAAAAAATTCATCCATTTCAAAGCCTAAGACTTCGCTGATGCCACAGATATTGTCTACAAAATGCGGACATGCGATCTGCGGTTCAAGATTTGAGATATCATAGCGAATAATGCGTTCATATTGTCCGCCTTCGCATACATCCAATTCAAAAGCGTCATTGCGACCACGTGAGTTTAGATACTGTTTTACTTTCTCGTCCGGTTTAATGTACGCAAACTTCCCGCCTGCTTCTATTACCATATTGCACAGTGTCATTCGCTCGGCAATGGACATCGCCGAAACGGCTTCACCCTCAAAGACAATGGCTTTGTAAGTCGCACCTTTAGCTGTCAAGTCTGAGATGATTTTCAGTGTAATATCCTTTGAATAGACACCGTCCGGCGCTCTGCCGTCAAGGATAATCTTAATGGTCTCAGGCACTTTTAGCCACGTCTTGCCGTCAAGCCACGATACGGCGATATCCGTTGAGCCCATTCCCGTTGAAAGGGCGCCAATGGCGCCATAACTGCACGTGTGTGAATCAGCGCCAATGATGAGCTGCCCTGGCATAATATGCTCTTCAAGCATCACTTGATGGCAAATGCCCACACCGTCGTAAACATATTTAACCGCCTGCTTTTTCGCAAAATCACGCATGATTTTATGTGTATTCGCCGCCGCCACGGTATTGCTCGGCGTATAGTGATCCATGACCATAATGAGTTTCTCATTATCCCATATCGTGTCACCTTCAAGTGTATCTTCAAAAATGCTGATATTAAGTGCTGTCGTCGCATCATTGGTCATAACGAAATCAACCGTCACTTCGACGATCTCACCGGGAACCACTCGCTCAACAGCTGCATGTTTTGCAATAATGCTTTCAATTTCATTCATTGTTTCAAAACCTCCATTCATTTGCCCAGCAACATTCGGGTTAATCAGAATCGGAGGACTGTCATGATTATTCCTGCACTTTCTCAACATTACGTGCGCTTAATCTTAATAGGGTTCCTCTCTATCAGAATCTTTTACAGAATCTTTTACAGAATCTTTTACATATTCTTTTACAGCATCCGTTGTATACGCCTTTGCAGTATCCTTTACAAAATCCCGCAAAAGATTCCTTATGAAATTCTTGAGGAAAACCTCTGCTTGCATCGATCAGGAATCAATATCATATGATTTCATTTTGCGCCATAGTGTCGACCTGCTTAGACCTAATCGTTCTGACGCTTTTGTCTTCGACCAATTCGCTTCATTCAGCGCCTCTAAAATGCGCTGTTTCTCCTGAATAGAGTGCTCGCTTAATTTTCTCTTTAAATTGACGTTTTCAATATTGAGAATATCGCCCAAAAGCTGTTTGTAATTTTCAAAATCATAAATATTTTCTTTTAGGACGACCATGGTGCGTTCAATAATGTTTTGCAGTTCACGAACATTGCCGTGGAAATGATAGCCCTCAAGTAATTCAAAGATAGCATCCCATTTTTCTTGATTATCGATGTATAATTTGTAGTCATTGGTTTTGATAAGGTAATTGCCGATTTTTACAATGTCTTCTCTTCGATCTCTTAATGGCGGAATGGATAGTCTCAAGATATTAATGCGGTAAAAGAGATCTTCTCGGAAACAGCCTTCATTCACTGCCACTGCCAGATCCTTATTGGTTGCTGTGATCACTCTGACGTCAATTGGAATTATTTTATCACTGCCTAACCTTCGGATTTGTTTTTCTTGAAGGACGCGCAGCAGTTGAGCTTGAAGCGTTAGTGGAATTTCTGCTATCTCATCCAAAAAAATCGTGCCTTCATGTGCCAATTCAAAAAGACCCACTTTGCCGCCCTTCTTTGCACCGGTAAATGTCCCTTCTTCATAGCCAAAGAGCTCTGATTCAAGAATGGTCGCCGGCAGTGCGGCACAGTTAATGGCCACAAAAGGCTGATTTCGCCTCGGACTGGCGTGGTGAATGCTCTGGGCAAATAATTCTTTTCCCGTACCGGATTCTCCATAAATCAAAACCGTCGAAGCGGATTTAGCATAGCCTTTTGCAATGTCAATACACTGCTGCATTGCCGGGCTGTCCGTTTGAATATCCGAAAAGACATACTTGGCAACGAGCCCTTTGCCGGCTAAGTTTCGGCGTATTTTTCGCTCACTTTCCTGAATTGTCTTAACATCCTGAAAAGTGGCGACTACGCCCTGTACTTCATCGTTGATAAAAATGGGAATCCGGTTAATGATAATTTGTTTGCCATTCACTTTTTTAAAGACATCAAATTCGGCAGTTCCTGTTTCCATAACCTTAATGAGCTGGGTTTCAGGCAGTACATCAAAGATGTGCTTGCCGATTATATGTTCTCGCTTAATCTCTAAGATCTTCTCAGCCCAAGTATTGTAGACGTTGACGGTCAAGTTCTTATCCAGACCGATAATGCCATTGTAGGAAAAATCTACAACCGCTTTGTGATTTTCCATTTGAATCCGATACTTGGCTGACTTCTCTTTTTCTTCTCTTTGAATCCGATAAACTTCTTTTGCACTTTTAATGGCATTGACAATGGCATCACGCGATGATACCACGCGAATGTACTCAATGCCGCGTGCCTCGCATTCGTATTGAGAGACGACGCCGCCAATCCCCAACACCATGCCGTCTGCAATGGCACCATCCATAACAGCTGAAAGGTCGGTTCGGCTCTCAAATATATATTGTCTAATGTCGGCTTCAATAAGCTTTGCTACCGTATCCATATAGGTAATTCGTCTTTGATAACTAAAGAGGCCAATGACGCCTTTCGTCTCTTTTGCACGTTCTAGCGCATCCATGTAGTCTGCCAGATTGTGTGCCATATCGACGACGGGCATCGCTGTCACTTCACGAAGGTATTTCGTATTGCCCCCACGGCTGATTAATACTTCGGTACCTTCTTTTTCAAGCTTCTTGCACAGTTCAAAAGCCTCTTCCAAATAAGCAGTATAGACTTCAATTGCTTCGTTTGTCTCATTGACGATACACCTTATCCTTTCGCTCAAATCTTCATATGGCGAAATAAACACGATACCGGTTGCCATTGATTCACCCCTTAACTTTCCTAATCTTCGCTTAACATCCCTAATAATCCATAACATCTATTGGCATTATTGAAAATACAGCCTCGCCAGAATCAATTGTCGATTGCCTTGAATGCTTTTAAAATCAGCATTTTAGCGCTTTGAGCTTCTTGCTTGGTACGTTTTTTCATGCCTTTATTATCTAAATCTCTCTATTTATACTTTACGATTGGTTTTAATATTGGTTTAACGTCTCTTTGAGACCTTTTCTTGATACTTGTTTTAATACTTGTTAGACACTGGTTCAATACTTGTTTCAACACCTATTTCTATTATATAGTGTGTTTCGATTTTTGTTACCCATTCTTTTCTGATAACGCCAGTAATGCAAGAATTCTTTCCTGTACGGGGCTAAAGGCTATTGTTTCCCCTGTCGTATGATTAATCGCGATTCCTTTTTCAAGATCCAGAGATACGACATCTTTATGGTGAATGCCATTATAGAATGTATCATCAATTTCAAGCGGACAGATGCCGTTGTTGACACAATTCCGATAAAAAATTCGTGCAAAGGATTTAGCGGCGACGAGTTTAACGGCACAACCCTTAATGGCAATTACGGCCTGCTCCCGTGAACTGCCGCAGCCAAAGTTGGTATCGCCTAAAATGATATCACCCGCTGCCACGGTCTCTACAAAATCAGAATCGAGATCTTCCATACAAAACGAAGCGAGTACGGCAGCATCCTTGGTCACCAGCCGCCGCGCAGGGATGATGACATCTGTGTCAATATTCTTGCCATATTTATAAACTTTTCCTTTAAACGTCATGCTATCACCTTGTATAATGAACTCGTAGTCAAGTTACGGTCATTATCCTTTCTTATACGATATAATTAACATAGTGTTGTGGATTGGTTTCATCACCTAC
>JASUSA010000002.1 GCA_030446305.1 Clostridiales bacterium
GCATGTCTAAGATTCATCTGAACAATAAAGTTTAAGTTATCAAAGAACATTCGGGTGGGTTTTGAAACCCTAACCCTATATTTATCTTACAAGGAGGTTATGATGAGAAGTGATGCTATTAAGCTTGGTGCTGCCAATGCACCGAAACGTGCCTTGCTTCGGGCGCTGGGGTTAACGGATGTTGAGCTTGCTAAACCGATTATCGGCATTGTCAATTCCTACAATGAAATTGTTCCGGGTCATATGAATCTGGACAAAATTACAGAGGCTGTTCGCGCTGGGGTTATTGCTGCTGGTGGAACGCCTGTAGTTTTCCCGGCGATTGCCGTTTGCGACGGCATTGCCATGGGACATGAAGGCATGCACTATTCACTGGTAACGCGAGAACTCATTGCCGACTCCACGGAGGCAATGGCCATGGCACATATGCTGGATGGGCTGGTCATGGTACCAAACTGCGATAAAAATGTACCGGGACTACTGATGGCGGCAGCACGTCTCAATATACCGTCGATTTTTGTCAGTGGTGGGCCGATGCTGGCTGGTGTATTTGAATCTAAAAAAATTGGGTTTACAACGATTACCGAGGCGGTAAGTGCTTATAAAGTCGGTAATCTATCGCGAGAAACGCTTGAGACCATGGCAGAAAAAACATGTCCGACTTGTGGGTCGTGTTCGGGGATGTTTACGGCAAACAGCATGAATTGTCTGACTGAGGTATTGGGGATGGCACTTAAGGGGAATGGCACATTGCCGGCGATTTACTCAGAGCGATTAATGCTTGCCAAGCAAACGGGCATGCAGATTATGACACTTATTGGCAAAGACATAAAGCCAAAGGACATTATGACAGAGGCGGCGTTTGAAAATGCCATCATCGTCGATATGGCGCTTGGCTGCAGTACGAATAGTCTGCTGCATTTACCGGCAATTGCCTATGAGGCAGGTGTGACGATTGATTTAACAAAAGTAAATGTCATCAGTGAACGCACGCCTAATCTTTGTCACCTATCACCTGCTGGTGATGATTATATTGAAGATCTTCACCGAGCCGGAGGCGTTTATGCCGTTATGCACGAATTGGGCAAAAAAACGCTTTTGAACGGTGATGTGCTCACATGTACGGGGAAAACGGTTGCTGAAAATATTAAAGGGTGTGAAATTATTGACACTCAAGTGATTCGCCCAATTGATACACCATTTAGCGAAAAAGGCGGTATTGCTGTATTAAGCGGCAATTTAGCGCCGGACACCTGTGTGGTCAAACGCTCGGCAGTTGCCGAAGCGATGATGAAACACAAGGGCCCTGCTCGCGTTTTTGACGGTGAAGAAGCGGCAATTAATGCGATTAACGAAGGCAAAATTGTTGCGGGCGATGTGGTGATAATCCGATATGAGGGCCCAAAAGGCGGTCCAGGAATGCGCGAAATGTTAAATCCGACTGCTGCGATTATGGGGCGGGGGCTCGGAGAATCAGTGACGCTCATTACCGATGGACGTTTCAGTGGCGCGACAAGAGGCGCCGCGATAGGACACGTTTCACCGGAAGCGGCGGTTGGCGGCAATATCGCGTTAATTGAGGAGGGGGATATCATCTCCATTGATATTGATGCTTGCCGGATTAACATTGAAGTGACTGAGGAAGTTTTGGCAATAAGACGAGCAACTTGGACACCACGGCCACCAAAAATTAAGACCGGATATCTGAAACGTTATGCGAAACTGGTAACTTCCGGCAATCGTGGTGCCGTTCTTAGTGGCGATTGACGATGATTTTACAAAACACAGGTTTTGAATAGATGCTAACTGGTGTATGATAAAAGCGTATAACGTTTGTGCAATCATTTGGGGAGGTTATGCCGATGAATCATACAGACCATCACGTAGATGTACAGCAGTTTAATTGGGGAACCATCGAGTGGCTTCATGAGCCCTCTGCTTCCCCTCATCATCACCTGAGCCTAGCCCGCGTTGTCATTTCACCAAAAGCGCACCAAAACAAGCACTTTCATGTTGGTGAAGAACAGATGATTTTCGTTTTGTCCGGAAAGGGAATCTTTATCAATAACGGCATTGAACGCCGTATTGAATCCACAGCCTTTCAATATGTTGCGCCGTTTGCCGAACACATCGTCATCAATGAATCGAAGACAGAGGACTTAGTACTCATGGTAATCTATGCACCAATTTCTCTGTCGCCGCTTGGCATGCCCAAGATATCTGAATGGCATGGTGATGTAACAGCACAGGTTAATTTAGAACTTATTCAAAGTGTCACAGAAGAATTAAGCCAACTCTTAAAACTCGACATGCACTACCTAAGAGATAGCGATAGCGCCTTGCCGCTTCCGGCATTTTGCATAACGTGTTCTCAACAACGGGATTGTGCAATTGAGGCAGAACAACCGTCTCGTGATGGTATCCGTCAATATTACTGTCCTAACGGCGTTTCGCAGATTGCCGCCCCTTTGGTTCTCAATGAATGTCAGTACGGTACTTTGTGGACGGAACGCTTTGTGCTTGGCGGCAGTGACTACACGCGCAACAGTTTTGGCGACTTTGGCGATGGCGCAGAACAGGCGGCTAGAGAATACAGCCGATTTAAAACATTTATCAAGAGCAGAATATATGTCGTCTTTGACCATTTGACCATTGCTGTTCAATTTCTCAATATGGTTCATGAGCGACGCGTTCTGGAAAGTGTTCTGCTCGATAAAGAAAATGAACTGCTCAGAAAGACTCAGGAACAGCTTAAGCTTAAAGACCGCCTGCTTAAAACAGGTGCGCGAAATGCAAATGACAGCTTTTTCATGGACAGCATGCAGCGAACACCGAAAATGATGTATCCGTATGCATTGGAAATGGCACTTGAAGAAGCACTTGATACTGAAGATACATCAAGAATAACGCAATTGCTGGACGAGGCAACGTACCTGACCAATTATGACTTAAAAACGATTATGGAAATGATCGTGGTGCTCTCGAGAGTGCCTGCACGGAAGACGAAGGATTTTGAAAAGACAGCGCGATTGATGCGCAAATATGAAGAAGCGCTGACGAAACGCGATATTGGAGACAGAAAGCATTTGCTCAGGACATTTTGCATGGAATGCTTAAGCGATATCAGAGATTCATATGAGCAAAGTGATGGGACGCTCATTGAGCGCGTCAACCAATATTTGAAGCAACACTACCGGGAACCGCTTAACTTACAGTTTGTGGCTGCGCATTTTTATATATCGCCAAATTATTTAAGCGCCAAATTCAATGACGTCAATCAGTGCTCCTTTACAGATTATATATCAGATTTGCGTGTAGAGGCGGCGAAGGGAATGCTGCTGAATAGCCATATGAAAATTGTTGATATTGCACATCGATCGGGTTTTCAAAATGTCAGCTACTTTACCAAGTGCTTTAAGCTTCGGGAAGGCATAACGCCTGGAAAGTATCGAATGCAAAACATGCGCTAGGTTAAAATTGAAGGATTACAAATTCTGTAGAAATTTGAATAAAATGCTTTTAAATGAGCGGTTTGTTTGGTAGAATTGATGAAATTTAACGATTTTTTATCGAACTTATAGGAGGTATTTGTGGTAACTAAAATTGCAAAGGGGATATCGAAATATTTTGGAGTCATTATTATCATCTGCATGATTCTGGGCTTTATTCAGCCGGCACTCTTTGGATGGGTACTGAAAAAAGTATTCGGCCAATCGATGATTACCATTTTGCTTGGCGTCATTATGTTTGGCATGGGCATGACGCTTAGTCTTGATGATTTTAAAGTCGTATTGCAGCGCCCGCTTGATATTTTAAAAGGAACGGCGGCTCAATTTATTATCATGCCGGTATTGGCGGTGATTTTATCGAAGCTTTTTGGCCTTGAAGAGGCACTGATGGTTGGTGTTGTACTCGTCGGGACATGTCCGGGTGGTACATCATCAAATGTTATTTCCTACATGGCGGGTGGTGACGTAGCGCTATCTGTGGCAATGACCACTGTTTCAACATTGCTGGCACCGCTCTTGACGCCGGCGATTACTTATTTTCTCATTCGCCAGACGGTATCCTTTGATCCGATGAGCATGTTTATCAGCATTGTGCAGGTCGTTTTACTGCCAATTGCACTTGGATTAATTGTCAAAGCAGTTCTCAAAGACAAGGCGAATGTTGTCAATGATATTATGCCGGCCATCTCATCATTATCCATTGCGTGCATCGTCGGCGGTGTTATTGGTGCCAATGCAGAGCGCATTATCGGCGCCCTTGGCATTATTGTCATTGTTATTATACTTCACAATTTATGTGGCTATGCGCTGGGGTATTTTGTTGGAAAAATGACGGGGATGTCGCGGAAAAAACGCATCACGCTTGCTGTTGAAGTGGGCATGCAGAATTCAGGTCTCGCGGCGTCACTTGCAGCGAGTCAATTTGCTGCAATGCCGATGGCTGCCGTGCCTGCAGCGCTCTTTAGCGCATGGCATAATATATCCGGTGCGCTATTTGCTGCGATCGTCAAGTCGAGAGAAGCGAAGATCATGGAATCAGAGGCGGAAGCCTAATGGTAGTTCAAGGGTTTTTAGCGTTCAGAAGCAAGTAAAAGCGTGCCGAATAAAGCATGCCGAATAGAACGTGTTAAATAGAGCATGCTGAATAAAGTGTGTTGAATAAAACGTATTAAATAGAGCATGTTGAATAAAGCATGCTGAGTAAAGCATGCAATAAGCAAAAACGACAATCGTCTGTATATCATCCTCGCCCGTATTCGGTTATGGCTAACGAAGTTTGGTTAAACCTGAGGGGCGAGGATTTTTGTTTTGTTAAAAGCGATGCGTGAAACAGCACGGGTGGGGTAATAATGATAACATAAACAGTATCACGGAGGCAGTTCGTCATGATTGATCAGCGAGACAGACAAAACAGAGATGTGGGTCGTTCGGAACGTTCACATGCCCGCAAGGAAGCGATAAGAGTGAAAGATATCGCTTTTTATACTGCGCTGATGTTTGTGATTTTGGCAACGCTTATCTGGCTGATTGCCTATGTTGATGAGAAGAGCAATGCGGCGCTTGAAGCTTCTATTGTCGACAAGGAAATGCATATACTAAGTGCGGAAGCGAAACTTTTCAGCACGTCTTTTGATGAAGCGGTCTCAGATTTGCTGTATTTAAAAACGTTAATCTTGAAAGATTCAAACGCGCAAATGACGGGACAGATGCTGTCAGATGACATAATGTCGCAAAACTTCGCGGACTTTTTATCGACGCATTCGCATTACGATCAGGTACGTTTTATTGGATCAGACGGTATGGAGCGCGTGCGCGTTGTCAATACGATGTCTGGCGTAGAGATCGTATCGGAAACAGGACTTCAAGACAAACGAGCGCGGGAGTATTTTATCAAAACACGCGAGCTTATTGACGGTGCAGTGCACATTTCGGCACTTGATCTCAATGTTGAGAATGACGATATTGAAATACCGTATAATCCAGTCGTCCGATTTTCCACCCCCATTTATAATGGTGAAGAAGCGGAAGGCATTCTCGTCATCAATTATAAGTTGAATGATCTGTTGATGTTATACAAACAATTCTCAGAAGGCACAGACAGCGAGCTCTACTTGCTCGACAGTGACGGTTATTATCTTGTCTCGCCTGATCCTTCTCAGACGTGGGGAAATTCTATTGCAGACCATTCGGCTATAACTTTTGGCAGGGTGGATCCGCTGGCATGGGTGGCGATGCTGGAACATGATGCGGGACAAGTGCATACAGAAGCGGGCGGGTATATTTTTCAAGCACTGTTGCAAGAAGCAGTGGCATCGGAATCGACGGTACTTCATACGGTGCCCCTAATTGCATATGATCCGGGACGTCTGATGATGGTTTCCTTCATTTCGAAGACCAGCGAAACGGGTTATTTATTTTCGGATGACAGCATGGCGCTGCTCATACGTGTGATTCAACGTTATAAATGGTTTTTAATCATGGCAGTTGTTGTAATGATGGGCTTTTTTCCGTTCCTTTTAAGTCGCCGATTTACACGGGCCAAAATAAAGCGCTTCTCTGAAATCGA
Organism: Clostridiales bacterium; assembly: GCA_030446305.1. Taxonomy (GTDB): domain Bacteria; phylum Bacillota; class Clostridia; order Peptostreptococcales; family Acidaminobacteraceae; genus Fusibacter. The sequence goes on from JASUSA010000002.1 coordinate 6,076, forward strand.
TTCACTGACAGGCGTCTACAATCGGCGGAAGGGATTTGATATGTTGGAAGCGATTTTATCGGATTATGATGAACAACTCTCGATTTGTTTTATTGATGTCAATGGCTTAAAAGTTGTCAACGACACATTGGGACATGAAGCAGGAGACAAACTGCTTCAAACATCTGCCGAACTGCTGAAGCAAAAGATACGCAATGAAGATGTACTCTGTCGCTTTGGCGGCGATGAATTCGTCATTGGCTTTGTAGGGACGACGCCGCAAGAAGCAGAAGTAATTTGGAAGCGAATATTGGAAGGGGTTCAGCGATTTAACCAGACAGAAGAAACCGCATTTATTATCAGTCTTAGTCATGGCGTTTCAGGGATTAGTGAGCTAAGCCAAGTGAATCTCGAGGCACTCATTCATTTGGCAGATGAGCGCATGTACCGGGAAAAAGCGGTTATAAAGCGTAATTTGCAGGTGATTCGGCGTGATACGCCAGATTATATGATCTGATGCACACTTGAGCTTTAAGGTGTCTGAACGATGCGGCATTTGGCAGCAGCGAAAATGATGCTTTAAAAGTGTCATTAAAATATTATGAAAGCATATACTGAAGAAATGAGATGAAAATTTAAATTGAAAAATAAAGGAGGCCGCTATGAATTTTATTGTTGAGAAGCAATCACCCTATGATCTTAAAACCACAATTGAACGTTTTAAAGCGCTGTTGCCGTCGCAAGGCTTCGGCGTTCTGTGGGAGTTGAACTTTAAGGATAAACTATCAGAAAAGGGATTTGAACTCGCAGATAACTTTTGGGTTTTTGAAGTCTGCAATCCGTCTAAAGCGGATAAGGTACTTAATGAATGGATTAAAACTGGCTATTTTCTTCCATGCAAAATGGCTGCGTATGAACAGGAAGGCAATGTTTTTATTGGCCTCCCAAGACCGGTTGAGCTCATTGCGCTCATGACGCCGGATGATTTGCTGCGTTCATATGCAGAGGAAGTCGAAACGGCACTGGTCGAAATTATCGACAAGGTTGTCGATGAAGCGCCTGTTGGTGTGTGAGAGTATAGCCAGTGTGAGTGCGAACAGCTGGAAATGGACAGCATCCCTCTTTGAGGTAATGATGCCAGTTTCTCATTTCAATAAAAACGATCGGTAAAGATGTAAACGGCTGACACAAAGTGTCAGCCGTTTTGACAAACGCGGATCATCCTGTATAATATTGATAATTGATGTGTACGCTGTATCGTTATAAGAAAATTTTGATGAAGGAAATTTGAATGATACAATTTTCTCAATTGAATGCAAAGGCGGAACAGCATCAAAAAACAGGAGGTGTCGCTTGAATAGACTCGAAGAAATATTGACTTATAATCAGGCGTTTATCGCGGCGGAAGGCTATGCGCAATTTCCAAACAATAAGGAACCGGCAAAAAAAATGCTCATCCTGTCCTGTATGGATACGCGGTTGACGGAATTGCTCCCGCAAGCCATGAACATTAAAAACGGCGATGCCAAGATTGTAAAAAATGCCGGTGCAACGGTGATGCATCCCTTTGGCAGTATCATACGCAGTATCGTTGTCGCGATCTATGAATTTGGCATTGAAGATATTTTTGTCGTTGGGCATTATGGCTGCGGCATGAGCAATCTCAATAGTGACGTCATCGTTGATAAAATGGTTGACCGCGGCATTGATAAAGAGGTTGTCAATACGTTGACAAATGCGGGGATAGACATTCGCAAATGGCTTCATGGTTTTGAATCCGTCGAATCTGCAATCATGGAAAGCGTCAGCGTTATTAAAGCGCATCCGCTGGTTCCCAAGGACGTTCGCGTTCACGGTCTGATTATGTCACCGGATACGGGTGCACTGACCACCATCCACGACGGCAATTAAATATGCCATAAAATCGGTCGGATTTTGAAGACCGATTTTTTTTATCGATACGTCACTGCTTTGAATGAATGCCGTTCGCAGGTGACAATGTGGTGAAACTTAGACTGAGAATAAATTTTCCAAATTGGATGAAATATTACCAGACGGCAAAATGCGACTTAAAGCAAGATGTGATACAATAATGTCATAATCATACGAGGGGGTTTTATGCTCAACACCATCACGCAAGATAATATCCGAACAGAAGTAATATTTCGACATGAAAAGGGCATGCATGCCCGTGTTGCCGCGATGGTCGTACATAAGGCCGGCGAACTTCAAAACCGTTATAACGTCATTTTTAAAGTGCAAAAAAACGGTTATTCTGAGGTGCCGCTAGACAGTATTTTACTCCTGATCGAATTGCGCATCAAAGCAAATGATATTTTGGAATTGGTGACTTACGGCGAGCAGGCGGAAGAAGCATCTGAAGAAATGAAACGTTTTTTAGAGGGCGGTTTTTCTTTTGGCGATCCCAATGCCATCTATAAAATTGATGATATTTTACAGAACAACCTGCTAACGGCAGACAATATCTTTAAACATATTGCAAATGGTCTCGTTGTCATTAATGAAAAAGAAGACATTATCATGTTTAACAGCGAGGCGGAGCGCATCTTTGGCATGTCGGCAAGCTCTGTAATCGGCAAAAAAATTCTTGATGTACTGCCCAATTCAAGACTGCCGCAGGTGGTTAAGACGCGCAAACCCGAAATAGCCTATACCAATCGCATTGGACAGTTTACCGTCGTTTCAAATGTAACGCCAATTATCATTGAACAGTCATGCAAAGGTGCGATTAGTATCTTTGAAGATATTACGAAACTCGTGCATATTTCTTGGGAACTCAACGAAATCAAAGAACTAAAAGAAAAATACCAGTTGATTTTGGAAACGGTACAGGATGGCATATGTGTGATTAACCAGACGGGTGTCATTACGTATATCAACGCAGCGTATCAAAAAATCTGCGGTGAAAGCTATGAAAATCTTATTGGCAAAAATGTAATGGAGATTGCCCCAAATGGCAATCGTGCGAAAGTACTGAATTCAGGGCGAAAAATTATCGGCGGAATCACGACAAAGGAAAACGGTACGCAGATCATCGCCAATGTGACACCAATTATCGTAGATGGACATGGCAAAGGTGTATTATCTGTCGTGAAAGACATTACGGCGGTGAAAGAACTGGTAGACAAACTTCACAAGGTGTCTGCAAAGGCAGCTTATCTTGAAGAAGAACTCATACGTACAAAAAAGATAGGCCCTGCATTTGATCGCATTATTGGAACTGGCGGCAAGATTATGGATGCAATGGCGATTGCCTCCAAAGCGGCCGGAAGCCGCTATACTGTTATGATTAACGGTGAAAGCGGGACGGGCAAAGAATTAATGGCTGAAGCGATACACTATTCCAGTGACCGCGCAGGCGAACCGTTTATACGCGTCAACTGTGCGGCAATACCGCCGACGTTAATGGAAAGCGAATTGTTTGGTCATGAAAAAGGCGCTTTTACAGGTGCCTATAAAACAAAATACGGGAAATTCGAACTGGCAAACAACGGCACCATTTTTCTTGATGAAATAGGTGAAATGGATAAAAATATGCAGGTAAAACTGTTAAGAGTCGTTCAAAACAGGGAATTCCAGCGTGTGGGCGGCGAAGAGACCATTAAACTGGATATACGCATTATTGCAGCGACAAATCGCAGACTGGAGGATTTGGTGAAAGAGGGAAGCTTTCGGGAAGATCTCTATTATCGCTTAAATGTCATTCCCATTTTGCTGCCGCCGCTTCGAGAACGCAAGGAAGATATTCCCGTGTTGGTGGAGACGTTTACCAAGCGAATCTGTGAAGAACTTTCAAAGCCAAAAATCACCTATGCGCGAAGCGTTATGGATGCATTGACGCGTTATCCGTGGCCGGGAAATATACGAGAACTTGAAAATCTGCTGGAACGGACATTGCTTTTACTGGAGGGCGATGTGGTGACCTTGAAGGACTTGCCGTCATATGTCATTGAACACCTGCCGTCATCCGAACTTCAAACGGCAGAGATCGTCGAAGTTAATTCAGGAAAAGTAGAGTCGTGGGAAACCTATGAAAAGCGGATTATTGAGCATGCGTTGATTCAATACGGCAGCTGTAATGCTGCCGGGAAAGCACTGGGCATTAATCACAAAACCGTATCCGCGAAGGCAAAGAAATATCACTTGATTGATTAAACTTACAGGGGATTAATGATAAGCACAGGTAATGAAATTTTCAATAAATTTATTTTGTTCACGCTTTTAGAAGGCGCGATACATCTCACCATTTGGGGAGATATTACCAACACTTTGTAGTAAAGAACCGAAAAACACCAAATATCGATAAACGTTCACGTTTAAATGCAGCAAAATACACGCTTTGAAGAGTTGGCATGTATTTTGCTTTTTTTATTAACAAACACTATCGCATGGAGGTCGAATTATGAGCAAAACATTGTTTGGGATGATCCAAGCACTCCAAGAAACCATATCGAGTCAAGAGGCTTTTTTAACAGAGCTCGATGGCGCTATTGGTGATGCTGACCACGGGATCAACATGAACCGAGGCTTTGAAGCGGTTATCACGAAATTTACAGAAGAGGACACCGATATCGGCGCAACACTGAAAAAATTAGGGATGACATTGCTTTCCACCGTTGGCGGTGCAAGCGGGCCATTATATGGGACGGCATTTATGAGAGCAGGTGCCGAAGCACAGGGAAAAGAAACACTGACACTCGAAGAAGCTGAAGTGATGCTGGCAGCTGCCATTAAGGGCATTCAAGACCGCGGTAAAGCGGTAAAAGGTGAAAAAACCATGCTTGATGCCATGATGCCGGCACATGACGCACTGAAACAAGCGATTGCAGACGGATTATCCGTTGTGGAAGGACTTGAGAAGGCGTGTGCAGCAGCGAATGAAGGCATTGAATTTACAAAGACAATACGTGCGACGAAAGGTCGTGCCAGCTATTTAGGCGATCGAAGCATTGGACATCAGGATCCGGGTGCAACTTCATTTACATTAATGCTGGAGACCGCGACCAAATATTTAAAAGCGTAAGCGGGAGGTTGTTATGGTAGGAATTGTCATCGTCTCTCATAGCGAACAAATCGCAGAAGGCATAAAAACACTGGCGGCCCAAATGGCAGGTGCTAATCAGAAGATTGTTGCAGCAGGTGGTATGACAGACGGCAGCATTGGAACAGATGCGATACGTATTAGCGAAGCTGTTGCAACAGCTGATTCAGGAGATGGCGTACTGGTATTGGTTGATTTAGGAAGTGCCATTATCAGCACGGAGACTGCTTTTGAGTTTTTGGAACCAGAGGTTGCAGCACGCGTTGTCATTGCGGACGCACCAATTGTTGAAGGTGCAATCAGTGCTGCCGTGCAGGCTTCTATTGGTGCAACGCTGGCAGAGGTAAAAGCAGCAGCAGAAATGGCAAAGGCCATGCAAAAATTGTAGGAGGACATTTTGATTCAGAAAACATACACACTTGGAAATAAATTGGGCATACATGCACGCCCTGCAGCAGAACTCGTAAAACTTGCAGGTGCATACGAAAGTAAAGTAACGATTGTTGCCGGCGAGAAACGCGCCGATGCAAAGAGCTTATTGATGGTGATGTCATTAGGCGCAAAAATGGGACAGATAATAGAACTCACCGTAGAAGGGCCGGATGAAGCAGATGCCATGCAGGCCTTTGATACACTAATTGGCAATAATTTTAACGAGGCGTAATCGATGAAGCAGATAAAGGGAAAAGGCGTCGTGGACGGCGTATGTTTAGCAAAGGTACTAAAATTAACAGAAGACATTGAAGGTGAACTTGATCGTTATGCGGCATCGTCAATAGATAATGAAAAACGTGCTTACCAGCATGCATCGCGTACGGCAGTTGACCAAATTGAAGATTTGATTGAAAATGCTACCGATCAGACACAGGCAGATGTGCTGAATGCACATTTGCTTATGATAACGGATGTTATGCTGACGGATTCTATAGAAGCGAAAATTAACGATGGTTTACCAGCGCCGCGCGCAGTCATGGATGCAGCAAATGAAATGGCGGCAATGCTCGGCGCCATAGAAGATGATTATTTGAAAGAACGCAGCAAAGACGTGATAGACATTGGCAAGCGAATGGTGAGAATCCTATTGGGGCTTTCTGCTCCGGATATTGCTGTTGGCTATCACGTGCTTTGCGGCGACGATATTGAACCGTCAATGGTTGCCAATATGACATCGAAACACGTTGGGGCGATCATGCTTGGCCAGGGCAGCACGACTTCACATGCGGTTATCATTGCGAAGACCAAAGGGATTCCGACTGTTGTTGGACTTGGAAATCATATTGATATGATTGAAAACGGCGAGACTGTTTACGTGGATGGCGAAACAGGTGAGATTATTATTTCACCTGATGATGCCGTTAAAGTTCGATATGAAGAACGGATGGCGGCAATAAAAGCCATGGCACAGCAGTATGAGGCGATTATTGATCAGCCGAGTGTCTTAAAAGATGGGACGCGTTTGCCGCTTGCCATTAACGTTGGCAATCCCACGGATATTGATTCGATGAAGACCTATGGCGCCGAAGGCGTTGGCCTCTATCGGACTGAGTTTGTCTTTATGGGCAAGGCGAAAGCACCGGATGAAGACGAACAATTTGAAGCGTATCGCTATGTTGTCGAGCGGGCGAAACCGCATTTATGTGTGATACGAACACTTGATATTGGCGGCGACAAACCGGCAGATTATCTTGAAATCGGTGAGGAAGCCAATCCGTTTCTCGGATGGCGTGCCATTCGCATATGTCTGGATAAACCCGAATTGTTTAAGACGCAAATTCGTGCGATTCTAAGGGCGTCGCATTATGGTAAGACAGCGATTATGCTGCCGATGATTATCAGCGAATCGGAAGTGCTCGATTCAAAGGCGCTGATTGATGAAGCCAAGGCTGAGCTCAAAGCCGCGGGCACCCCGTTTGACGAATCAATCGAAGTTGGCATTATGATTGAAACACCTGCCGCAGTGATGCAGGCGGACAGGTTGGCAAAAATCGTTGATTTCTTTTCTGTTGGCACCAATGATCTAACGCAGTATACACTTGCCGTTGACCGCGGCAATCCGAAAATAAGTGATCGTTATGATTACTTCCATCCATCTGTGCTCTATGCGATTCATACGGTTGCAGCAGCAGCGCATGCAAATGGCATTTGGATCGGCATGTGCGGTGAAATGGCAGGTGATCCGCTGGCACTTCCCGTACTGCTGGCAATGGGATTTGATGAACTCAGTATGAGTGCACCTTCTGTTCCAAAAGTAAAATATTTAATGAAGTCACTGAAAGTTGATTCTGTACTTTTAGATGATGTGTTGGCGAGTCGAAGCGCTGTTGATACCCGAGCGCGTCTGACGCATTATCTTGAAAAGATAAAGCTTAAGGAGGAAATTCATGAAAAAGATTATTAATGATCCAAAGAACGTCGTTGATGAAATGTTAAAAGGTATCGTTGCGGCACATCCTAATCACGTGAAGCGTTTAGAGGGTTTTGAAGTCCTCGTGCGCGCTCAGGGCCCAACAGATAAAGTGGCACTCGTCAGCGGCGGCGGCAGTGGCCATGAACCAAGCCACGGCGGTTTTGTCGGTAAGGGGATGCTCGATGGTGCAGTTGCGGGTGCGGTATTTACATCGCCAACACCGGATCAAGTCTATGAAGCCGTAAAGGCAGTTGATGGCGGAAAGGGTGTTTTGCTCGTTATTAAGAACTATACGGGCGATGTCATGAACTTTGAAATTGCAGCAGAAATGGCTGAAGCAGATGGTATTAAGGTTGAAAAAGTGGTCGTCAACGACGATGTTGCCGTTGAAGACAGTACATGGACAACGGGAAGACGCGGTATCGCCGGAACACTGTTTGTACATAAAATCGCAGGTGCCAAAGCTGAAGCGGGCGGCTCACTGGATGAAGTCAAAGCTGTTGCAGAAAAAGTCATTGCGAATGTACGCTCAATGGGTATGGCGCTGTCGCCATGTATTGTACCGGCTGCAGGCAAACCAAGCTTTACACTTGCAGAAAATGAAGTCGAAATCGGCATGGGGATTCATGGTGAACCGGGGACACATCGTGAAACCCTTAAAACGGCTAATGAAATTGTCGATCACTTGCTCCAAAAAATATTTGACGATATCTCACTTGGCGCTGATGATGAAGTTGCTGTGATGGTCAATGGTTTGGGCGGAACGCCAACAATGGAACTTTACGTTGCAAATCTTCGCGTTTCTGAAGTCATGAAAGAAAAAGGCGTCAAAGTTGCTAAAACATATGTCGGCAACTATATGACGTCACTTGAAATGGCAGGCTTCTCAATTTCTGTCATCAAACTTGATGCAGAATTAAAAGAATTGCTTTTTGCCGAAGCCAATACACCAGCACTTGTGCAGTAAAGTAAGCCAACTGAAACATAAATCGCTGTATGAATAAAAACCAAGTGCGCGCTGTCTGAATAAAACAGATTGCCAAGGATGGATTAAAAGAAAATATATGAAGCGAATCAAAGCGCCGGATGTTACCATGATCAAGTAATATCCGGCGTCTTTTATAGAAATCATTTATAAACACTATATAATAGAAAGAATTCATCATTTTCACGTCATTGAAATAATTGATGATGCACGGAAAAGCAGAAACGGTAGACAGCGCGTGCAATTGGCTGTTTTCATCTGGCGGGAAAAATGGTATAATGCATCAAGATATTTACATATATTGTCATGAATTTTTAATGGCAAAAACATGAGGAGAGGCGATGGATCAAAAGAGGTATGTAGAAGGGCTTGCGATGGGGAGCGCAGCTTTTGTGATTTGGGGTTTGTTGCCGTTATATTGGAAATGGGTGAGTGCCATATCGCCCTATGAGATTTTCGCACAGCGTGTCATGTGGTCATTTTTGCTTGTTGTGATCATACTGCTTTATAAAAGGCAGCTAAAGGCTTTTTTTCAGCTTGCCAGACAGCCAAAGCATCTTTTGGTGACAATAGGGCCTGCTTTTTTTATTTCTGCAAATTGGATGGGCTTTATTTGGGGTGTCAATAACGGCTATGTGCTGGAAACCAGCTTGGGCTATTATATTAATCCGTTGGTACTAACACTCTTTGGGAGGGTGTTTTTCAAGGAGCATTTGACAAAAATGCAGAAAATCGGTATGGGTTTTGCAGCTGTCGGCGTTGTCTATAAAACGTTAACGTATGGGCGCATTCCTTATGTTGCACTGCTGCTGGCATTTTCTTTTGCTATTTATGGCCTTTTAAAAAAGAAATCGCAGTTTTCATCTGTGGAGGGTTTTGGTATTGAAACGCTAATCATTGGTGTGCCGAGTTTGGTCTATCTGATAAAAGTCGAATCATCCGGTGCCGGCATTGTCGGTAATTTGCCGCCTGTTTATTGGGGGATGATTGCCATTAGCGGTATTTTGACAGCGGTTCCGATTTTATTGTATGCTGAGGGAACGAAGCGACTGCCGTTAAGTATCGTGGGTTTCTTGCAGTATATTGCCCCGACGATCTCGTTATTCTTAGGTATCTTTGTTTTTCATGAGGCATTTGATGCCAATGCACTGTTGGCATTTGTCTTTATTTGGATTGGCCTTGTTATTTTCACACGTGAACAGTACTTGATGCTGAAAACGAAAAAGCAGTCAGTTGCCGTTGAAGAGCGTTGATGAATGGCGATGGTATTTGCGGTAATAGAGATACCATGAGCGGTCTTTCTGCGGTAAATGAGGAATAGTGCAAATACAGGTTGATATTTGTCCGAATGATATTTCAATATACAGAAATATCGTTCGGACGATTTTGTTTTTTGAATAGCTCAAAAGCGAGTTGACTGAAAATTCAAAAAAAGTTTTTTGGCGCTAAGCATTGGAAAAACATAAAACTTCAAAATATTATCATTTTGTACTTTCAAAAAAACTTGCTATGGATTTTACACTGTGCTAGAATACACAAATAATAAGACATATCAACAAGATGCGAGGGGAACTTGACTGTGTGTTCAAAAAAACATACAGTTACCGCAAGCAGATGAGACAAGTAAATGATAATGAGATCAGAAACGGCAGCGGCGCCTTTTTCCTATATAGCTAAATTGGGAGGAAGGTGCTGTTTTTTAAAGGTCGAGTTTTCACGCACCGGGTGATAGGTCACACAATTAAAGGCTTCAAGGCAAAGGCGCTTTCGTTTATTGGGTAAACGAGCGCCTTTCTAATTAATCAAACTTGCTGGCCGCGATGATTAGGAGGGAAAATTATGAGACAAGTAGCTATTTACGGAAAAGGTGGTATTGGCAAATCTACCACGACACAAAACTTGACTGCCGCACTGGGCGAAATGGGCAAGAAAATTATGATTGTTGGCTGTGATCCAAAGGCGGACTCTACGCGTCTTATCCTTGGTGGCCTTGCACAGCAAACCGTTTTGGATACCCTGAGAGAAGAGGGGGATGACATCGAACTCGATGCGGTACTGAAAAGAGGGTTTGCAGACATCAAATGTGTCGAGTCCGGTGGACCGGAGCCGGGTGTTGGCTGTGCCGGCCGTGGGATTATTACTTCTATCAGTTTGCTCGAACAACTGGGTGCCTATGAGGATGATTTGGATTATGTATTTTATGACGTCTTAGGTGATGTCGTCTGCGGCGGTTTTGCAATGCCGATCCGCGAAGGGAAAGCGGAAGAAGTCTATATTGTTGCCAGCGGCGAAATGATGGCCATGTATGCAGCAAATAACATCTGCAAAGGTATCCAGAAATATGCGACAACCGGCAAAACGAGACTTGGCGGCATCATTTGCAACAGCCGTAAAGTTGACAATGAGTACAATATGATTAAAGCATTCGCAGAAGAACTCGGAAGCCAAATGATTCACTTTGTGCCAAGAGACAATGTGGTTCAGCGTGCAGAGATTAATCGGAAAACTGTTATTGATTTTGATGCGAAAGATCCTCAGGCAGATGAGTACAGAACACTTGCAAAGGCAATTGACGGCAATAAAAATCTCGTTGTGCCAAAACCAATGTCTGAAGACAGACTGGAAGAAATTTTATCTGAATTCGGTATTTTAGGTTAACGTCAAATTAGCGAATAGCGGTGTATAAAACACTTAATACACCATTCAATGGATCAATATTCAATAAGTTGCAGTCTATCGTGTTTTGGTCAGATCGTAAAAATTGACATCGGCACGATGACGAAATTATGAAAGCGGAGAGATCACATCGAAATCAAAGGGGGATATAACCATTATGAAAATGATCAGAGCAATCATCAGACCTGAAAAGGTCTCAAAGGTTCTCAATGAACTGCAGGAAGCAGGATACAGCTCGGTTACAAAGATGGACGTCGTCGGGCGCGGTCGCCAGAGAGGCGTCAAAGTAGGCAATGTCTATTATGAACAGCTAGAAAAAGAACTCCTGATGATCGTCTGTAAGGCGGAAGATTCAGATGAGATCATAAAACTCATTATTAAAAATGCAAAGACAGGTGAAGGTACTTTCGGAGATGGTAAGATTTTTGTGACTGACGTTGAAAAGGCAATTACCATTAGCTCGGGAGAAGTAGAAGCTTAGAGGGAGGCAACCAATGAAAGAAATTATGGCAATCATTCGGATGGACAACATCAATGATACCGCACATGCACTTTCGGAAGCCGGATTCTCTTCTATGACAGGGCGTAAAGTCTTCGGACGCGGTAAAAAGAATTTGAATTTCGATTTGCTTGAGAAGGTGATCGACGATGGCATTGAAGCACCGCCGAGAACGCTGGAAAGCATTTCAGAAAGTCAAAGACTCTTTGCAAAGCGCATCATGTCGCTGGTTGTCAAAGATGAAGACGTCAATGAGGTTGTGAAGATCATTGTTGAGCACAACCAAACAGGCAACATGGGTGACGGCAAAATATTCGTTCTACCCGTTGCTGACATCATTCGCGTGAGAACGGGTGAAACAGGAGACAGTGCAATTTAGTGAGTGAACAGGAGGGAACTATGGCAGTCAGCAAAAAGGACTTGCAATCAAAAATACTGGATGCTTATCCTGCAAGCGTTATGAAGAACAGGAAAAAGCACATTATTATAAAAGATTCAAGTGAAATACAAGAAATTCAAGCCAATACGCGTACCATTCCGGGTATTATCACAAACCGCGGATGTGCATACGCAGGCTGTAAAGGGGTTGTCATCGGGCCGATTGTCGACATGGTTCACATCGTACACGGGCCGATAGGCTGTTCCTATTACGCTTGGCAGACAAGACGAAATAAAGGTGTTGCAAGAGAAGGCGGCAAGAGCTTTCTCGAGTATTGTTTCAGCACAGACATGCAGGAAAGTGATATTGTCTTTGGCGGTGAAAAGAAACTCGCCAAAGCGATTGAAGAAGCTGTTGAGATTTTTAATCCCAGAGCGATCTCCATTAGTGCGACTTGTCCGGTAGGCCTCATTGGTGATGATATTAGTGCCGTTGCAAAATCGGCACAGGAGAAATACGGTATACCGGTGCTCTCGTTTAACTGTGAAGGCTACAAGGGCGTAAGCCAGTCGGCGGGGCATCATATTGCCAACAACAAACTCATGCTGGAAGTTGTCGGGAAAAATGATATTGAAACAAAGCCGTTTTCCATCAATATTCTGGGTGAGTACAACATTGGCGGCGATGAGTGGGAAATTGCACGCGTTCTGCATAAGATCGGCTATAACATTATGACGACGATGACGGGCAACTCAACCTATGATGAAATTGCAACGGCGCATCAGGCGGACTTAAACCTCGTCCAGTGCCATCGTTCCATCAACTACATTGCCGATATGATCGAAATCAAATACGGTGCACCTTGGATGAAAGTTAACTTTATCGGTATTGAAGCCATGAGCAAAACACTGAGAGATATTGCCGAGTACTTTGGTGATGACAATCTCAAAAAACGTACAGAACAGGTCATTGCAGAAGAAGTGGCAGAGCTTGAAGATGAAATCGCAGGTTACAAGGCAATGTGTGATGGCAAAACGGCTATTCTGTTTGTCGGCGGTTCCAGAGCGCATCACTACCAAGGGCTTTTAAGTGAAATTGGTATTTCAACAGTAGCTGCCGGCTACGAGTTTGCCCATCGAGATGACTATGAGGGCAGGGATATTATACCGGATATTAAACTGGATGCCGATACGCGAAATATTGAAGAAATTTCAGTAGAACAGGATGCGGAAAAATTCCATCTCAGAATACCGGCAGAACGTATTGAAGAGCTGAAATCAACGGTGCCAATGAGTGTTTACAAAGGGATGATTACCGATATGCCGGATGGCAGTATGCTCATTGACGACCTGAACCATTTTGAGACAGAAGTATTGATTAAGGCGCTAAAGCCATCATTCTTTGGTTCTGGTATTAAGGACAAATATGCCGTTCAGAAAATGGGCGTTTATGCAAAACAATTACATTCCTACGATTATGGTGGACCTTATGCAGGTTACCGCGGCGCGGTTAATTTCGCCCGAGATGTTGTCGCAGGCATGTTTACACCGGCATGGCAGTATGTATTGCCGCCGTGGAAAACGCAACCAGGATTGGTTGGCAAATACGTAGAGGAAGGAGAGGCATAAGATGTTAGATCAAACCCCGAGTAAATTATCAGAACGCAGCGCATTGGTTGTCAATCCTGCAAAAACGTGTCAGCCCGTTGGGGCAATGTACGCAGCACTTGGCATTCACAATTGTCTGCCGCACAGTCATGGCTCGCAAGGCTGCTGCTCTTATCACAGAATGCATTTAACACGACACTTTAGAGATCCCATTATGGCCTCTACGAGTTCGTTTACAGAAGGCGCATGTGTCTTCGGCGGCAAGCCGAATCTCACGAAAGGGCTCACCAATATATTTGAAATCTATAACCCTGATGTCGTTGCCATTAATACAACCTGTCTCTCTGAAACCATCGGCGATGATATCAGTGATATCATCCGCGGTGCGAAAATTCCAGAAGGCAAAGTGGTGATTCATGCCAATACGCCAAGCTATGTCGGTTCGCATGTCACTGGTTTTTCAAATATGGTCAAGGCAATGGTTGCCTATCTGGCAGAAGATACAGAAGTCAAAAATAACACCATCAACATTATTCCGGGTTATGTTGAACCGTCAGACATGAAAGAAGTTAAGCGCATGATGAAGCTCTTAAACGCACCGTATATCATGTTCCCGGACACTAGCGATGTCGTCAATGCACCGATGACGGGCAAGTATGAAATGTATCCAAAAGGCGGTACAAAAGTTGAAGAAATTCGCAAGTCCGGCAGCAGCAAGGCGACGATTGCCATGGGTTCTTTCGCTTCAAAAGACGGCGGTTATGAACTCGAATCAAAATGCAATATTCCATGCCATGTCATCAAAGTGCCAATGGGCGTTAAAGCGACCGATGATTTTGTTATGAAAGTGTTAGAGATTACCGGCGGCAGTGTACCATATGAACTTGAAATGGAACGCGGGCAGCTCGTTGACCTCATGGTTGACGTGCACAATCATTATCATAATAAGCGCGTTGCCATTTTCGGCGATCCCGACATTGTAATTGCTATGACGGAGCTCGTCCTCAGCTTGGGGATGAAACCTGTGCATATACTGACGGGAACGCCTGGGAAGGAGTTTGATAAGACGGTTGAAGAAACGCTGAAAACATACGGTGAGACAGCAGAGCACGTTAAGTCAAAAGGCGACCTCATGGAGTTGCACCAATGGATTAAAGAAAGTCCGGTTGATATGATTATTGGCAACACTTATGGCAAATACATTGCCCGTGCAGAGGATATTCCACTGGTAAGAGTTGGCTGGCCGATACTCGATCGCGTTGGCCATAGCTATTTCCCACTTGTAGGATACATGGGTGCCATTCGAATGATCGAAAAAATCAGTACGGCATTCCTTGACCTTAGAGACAAAACATGTTCTGATGAGGACTTCGAACTTGTGCTCTAAAAAAGTAGTGGTGTAAAATTGCGTTATTTGTTATAACACCCCAATGTCAGCAAGCTTGTTGGTGTTTATTGGGAGATACCCCATTTCTCCAGTAAGCACCTTCAAGCTTTGTTAGCGTTTATGACAAGTGTTTATCAAGCAAAGGATCGTTGTGCATTTCATCGCTGTTGCGAAACATGCGTAACAATTGAACAAATGTAGACGAAAATTTGTAGCTGGCGTTATTCGATAATGAAGAAATGGAGGCATGAGATGGAGAAGCCAAAGCACCATATATTCGTATGTGCGAGCACGCGCCTTAACGGCAAGGTGACGGGTACATGCGAGCGAAAAGAATCACACAATCTTCTGGCCATGATTAATGAAGAACTATCAGATCGCGATCTGGAAGCGGATGTAATGGTTACGAGTACTGGCTGCTTAGGCCTTTGTGACAAGGGGCCAATTGTCATTGTATATCCGGAAGGGACTTGGTATGGAGAAGTCACCGAAGATGATATCCCTGAGATACTTGATGCACTGGAAGCTGGAGAAGTGGTTGAATCACTCGTCATCGCCTAAATGGAAAGTTTTAAATGGCTTATGAAGACGATATGGAAATCAAAAAAATAATAAAATATGATGAAATGAAATAAAACCGCCCCAGACATGTGATTTTCTCAGCATGTACAGGGGCGGTTTTTGATATTTTATGATTAAAATAGCAGGGTTTGATAAAGGTATGTGCTATTTTTATCGTATGGAAATTCAACATATTATCGTAAAGATTTAACGAAAGGTAATGATGCAACTTCCTTATTTGTTGATTAAGAAGTTTTTCTCGAAAGGTTAAAGGCCGTCAGTGCAAAGAAGATGAGTGCGGTTGCCAGTAAGAAAACAATACTGGTGGCATTGCTGACAGTGTTGTCGCCAATGATAAACAAAATGCCCATTTCCTCTTTGAAATCTGCAAGATAATTTGCAGGAATGCCGTTAAAGCCAGTGGTCAAAGGCGTGTTCATCATAATTTGCCTTAGCAGTACGGCAGCATGCGATGTCGGGAAGAGCTTTACAATCCATTGAACGGCTTGAGGCAGCTGCCCCACCGGTAAATAAATACCCGTTAAGAAGCCAATGATGGTACCGATGATGGTGCTGGCAGTTGAAAAGGCATTATTGCTGCTGAAAAAGGAAGTAATGAAGAAGACCATCGCTGCGTTTGCGATAACGGTTAGCATTAGGGTGCCAATAAATGCTGGCAGAGAAGCCGCTGCGATAAGGCTGCCGCCGTTGAGTACGATGTATAGCTCTGCAAAGACAAAGGTGATTAACGAAAGGATAAAACCAATCATCAAGGCACTGAAGAGATAACCGCCAGCGAGTTTGTATTTTGAAATTGGTGAAACGTAAAAATCCTTGTTAATCTTTTTAGCTTTGTCATCGACCATGATCCCAAAGGCGCCCATTGTCGTTGTAACGGAAGTTGTTGCCAATAGTCCGGCCATAATCCAGTTATCCATAATTTCACGGCTGTTCTCAATTGAACTGAGATTTGATGCATAGACTTCACCGAGAAAGAGTACGTAAATGCCGATAATGATCAGTGAGGCGAGCAGTGAAAAGAAGACGGCGCTTCGGTCTCTAAAAAATACTTTTAAATTGCGCTGCATAAATGAAATCATTGTCTAATCTCCTTTCCGGTGATACCGATAAAGGCATCGTCCATGGTGCCGATACTGACTTCAAAGCTGTGAATGTATGATTCGCACTGATGTACAATTGGCAGTGCCGCCATTGTCTGTTCGAGATTGATGGTGACTTGACTGCCTTGCCAAATACCTGTTATGGATAGCGCTGACAAAATACGGCTAACAGCATCAACCTCGTGACAGTGGAGCACCAGTTTATCCTTTGCATAGGCCGCCCTTAATTCAGCTGGCGTTCCTTTGGCGGCGATATTCCCGTCGTCAATGACCACCACGTAATCTGCCTCGGCGGCTTCTTCCATATAGTGTGTCGTCAGAAAGACGGTCATACCGTTTTCACGCTGCAGCTTTTGAATAGTATGCCAGACAGATTGTCTGGTTTGCGGGTCCAGTCCGGTAGTTGGCTCATCCAGGAAAAGTATTTTGGGCGTATTGATTAGCGCTCTGGCAATATCGCATCGCCTGCGCTGACCGCCGGATAATTTGCCGTAAGGTCGTTTGGCCAATGCGGTGATGTCAACAGCCGTCATCGCGTTTTCGATAGCTGTGGTTAGTTCGCTGCCGCTTAAGCCGTAAAATGCACCTCGGCTACGCAGATTTTCTTCAACAGTGAGCAGTCCGTCAAGCAGACTGTCTTGGAAGACGGCACCGATGCTGCTGCGAATGCCGGCATCGTCTTTGCCGAGGGTAAACCCATTAACCACTGCGCTGCCGCTGTCAGGTTTTAAGAAAGTACAGATCATATCGATTGTCGTGCTCTTGCCGGCGCCATTAGGCCCGAGAAAGGCAAAGAGCTTACCGCGTTCGACATAAAAACTGATTGATTTAACAGCCTCAACTTGGCCGTACGATTTCTTTAATGATTTGACTTCAATAATTGTGTCATTGCTAGATTGATTACTCATGTTGGCGCTCCTTAATTATTTCGTTAATCGAGTTTGCAAGGTGATAATTTTGCCATGTGATGATCAGTGTGGTCATGATAAAGACAACGGTGAGGATGGCAACGACTTCGCCGACGTAAACGGCTTTCCAGGGAAACCATTTAAAGATACCGCCGCCAACCCCCAGAATAACCAGTGCAGTGTCCACAAAATGAATGAACGTAGCGGCCAGCTGCGATTCGACGGGAATGCTCTCGGTAAAATACATGAGAATGGCGATAAGTGTGGTGCATGTAAAAAGCTGAAGCAGTACGACGTTGTCAATGGACATCATAACATCTTGCATTAAACCGATCACGGCAATGATGATTACGGAGAAGGTAAAGGAGATGCAATCCGTTAAAATATAAGTTTTGATAGATTTCTTTTTCATGACAGACTCCCTTCATATTCCAAATTTATGACGAAATTCCGATAGATAATGACGGCTGATAATGAGTTTTTCGCCGTTTTGCATCGTTGCTTCCATCTTGCCGCCAAGCATTGAACGGATGGATTCCAGTTTGTCCGTGTTGAGAATGGTGGATTTGCTGATGCGTACAAAGGATGTGTGTTCCAGTTGTGTTTCCCACATATAGAGTCGCTGATCTGTTTCGAAGACGTCGTTTGCAAGGTAGAGAAATGTTTTTTCATCAACGCTTTCGATATAAAAGATTTGTGCCAGTGTAAATTTGTGAAACGCACCCTCTTTGCTGCCGATGACATCTCTAGAAATGTTTTGAACACTATGAATAATTTGTCTTGTGGCGGCGTCCGGCGGGTTGCTGCACTTAATCGTCAGTTCGGTTTCGAAAGGCGGCGCGACGTATTCAATTACAATCTTCAAAAGGACACCTCCAATTTTGTTTATATTCTTATTATCCAATGTTTTAAGATAAATTCAAGTGCTGTAAGGCAACCTGCACATTCTGGGGGGTAACCTGCAGGAATGCACCCCTATGCTCCCTTCATAAAGAGTGATCCCACGTACGCAAACCCATATTCTATGAACGCAAAAAACCGCAGTACTGGTTAAGTACGGCGGTTTTGAATGGTGTATTTCTATTAAAGCCTTTTAATGGTCGTGCCAATTGATCCAAATTGACGTGAATGTTCTGATCTGAAGATACGATGATTTAATTGTATTAGACCAGAATCAGAATATAAACAGCACTAACGCTGTTTTGATTCAAGTATGGGAAAAATTACTGTCCTTTTTTTGACGTGAGGTAAGCATCAATGGCGCGCGCGCTTTTCTTGCCTGCCCCCATTGCCAAGATGACCGTTGCAGCCCCGGTGACGATGTCACCGCCTGCAAAAACACCTTCGCGTGAGGTAATGCCCGTTTCTTCATCGGCAACGATATTGCCTTTTTTCGTCAGTTCCAATCCTTCTGTAGAATGTGGCACCAATGGGTTAGGGCCTTGGCCAATGGCGACGACAACGGTGTCGATTGGCATTTCAACGGTATCGCCTTCAATTGGCATTGGACGGCGTCTGCCGGAAGCATCGGGTTCGCCCAGTTCAAAACGTTGAAGCGTCATTTTAGCGAGCTGACCTTTTTCATCACCATCGTAGGCAATCGGACTGTGGAGCAGTAAAAATTGGACGCCTTCTTCTTCGGCGTGTTCAATTTCTTCATGACGTGCTGGCATTTCAGCAGCAGAACGACGGTAAACGATATAACTTTCTTCTGCACCTAAGCGAAGTGCTGTTCTAGCGGCATCCATTGCAACATTGCCGGCGCCGATGACGGCGACTTTTTTACCGATCTTAATTGGCGTATGATGATTTGGAAAATCATAAGCCTTCATGAGATTGGTACGGGTAAGGAATTCATTTGATGAATAAACGCCATTTAAATTTTCTCCGGGGATATTCATGAAGTTCGGCAGTCCGGCACCTGTGCCGATGAAAACGGCATCGAAACCTTCTGTTTCTATCAGTTCATCAACTAAGACAGTTTTGCCGACGACTGTGTTGACTTCAATCTGAACACCGAGGGCACGGATATAATCAATTTCCTGCTGTACAATGGCCTTTGGCAGACGGAATTCAGGAATGCCGTACATAAGGACACCACCAGGGGTATGGAGTGCTTCAAATATAGTAACTTGATAGCCCATCTTGGCGAGATCTGCTGCGGCGGTAAGGCCGGCAGGACCTGAGCCTACAATGGCGACGCGTTCTGATTTCGGTTCGGGTTTTTCAGGTGCCTTGAATGTCTGTGCCATATCCCAGTCTGCAGTATATCGTTCAAGACGCCCAATGGCAACGGATTCGCCTTTAATGCCTAAGACGCATTTTGATTCACACTGCGATTCCTGAGGACATACACGGCCGCATACAGCGGGAAGGTTATTTTTTTGTTTAAGGACGTCGACCGCGCCAGCCATATCGTCAGAAACAATAGCGCGAATAAAACCAGGTATATCGACTTCTACAGGACACCCTTTGACACAAAGTGGATTTTTGCAGTCAAGGCATCTTGAAGCTTCTGTTTTGGCCATTTCGGCAGTGTAGCCGAGGGCGACTTCCTTAAAATTATGACTTCTTTCGGCAGGATCTTGTGCCGGCATGGGTGTTCTAGGCGCTTTTAATGGCATTTCCCGATACCTCCAATCCTACATTGGTGATCGTGCTCAACAGCTTGCAGTTCTTCTGTCTTGTAAACGGATGAGCGGCGCATAGCCAGATCAAAGTCGACGAGATGGCCATCGAATTCAGGCCCGTCGACGCATGCAAATTTGGTTTCTGTTCCAATTTGAACGCGACAGCCGCCGCACATGCCAGTGCCGTCAACCATAATTGGATTAAGGCTTACAATCGTCTTAACACCAGAAGGGCGTGTTGTATTGGCAACGGCTTTCATCATGACCATTGGACCGATTGCCCAGACGCGATCTACATTTTCGCGATCCATAACAGATTTGAGAACATCTGTGACAAATCCCTTGATTCCGGCACTGCCGTCATCTGTTGCGATCAGTAGCTCATCGCTGATTGCTGCCATTTTATCTTTCCAAAAAAGCAAGTCTTCATTTCTTGCACCGATGACTGAAATTACCTTATTACCGGCTTCTTTCAAATCGCGTGCAATCGGATAGACGGGCGCGATGCCGACGCCGCCGCCGATACAGACGACTGTGCCATAATTTTCAATTTCCGATGCCGTGCCAAGTGGTCCGACGACATCGAGAATGGAATCGCCGACTTCGAGTGTTTTTAAAGCATTTGTAGAGAATCCGACAGCTTGAAAGATCATTGTTATCGTACCAGCTTCGCGATCGTAATCGGCTATGGTTAACGGAATGCGTTCTGACTGTTCATCAAGTCTGACGATAATGAATTGGCCTGATTTTGCCTTTGCGGCAATTTTTGGCGCTTCGACATCAAACTGAACGACACTGCTGCCTAGGTTTTCTTTACGAACAATTTTATACAACGTTTGCCTCCTTAATGGTTTAACGAATAGGGTGTTTGCATGTTCGGACACAGATGCATAAACATGCTGAAATCGTGTTATTTGAAGTGCTATCATGCATCGACTTTGTTGATCACTTTATATCATATATTAATCATAACGGTGCGGGAGGTCAAGGTTTTGGACGTATTTTTTTCACTGAGCGGCATAAGTTATTTACTTAACAAGCAGATGCATCCGTACATCAAAATATGCCAATGGTTATCAGGTGTTGATTTTAGCGCGGTGACTGTTGTTTTAAAGGTAGCAGAAGATGAAAAATGCCTTTAAACTGCATCAAAAAAAGCATACAATGCTAGTAGGTAAATGATGACGCGCAGTATTTGCGATAGGGCTAGTCTTAGGGCTTGTGGTGAAGCGCAAACTGAAACGATGAGGTACACAAATATGAATGATTACACAATAGCTGCAGGACGGCTTCAAATAGGCAATTTACAAAAGGGAGCACATAATTTGATTACTGATGTCGCCGGCGTAACCGTTGGGCATGCTGATGTGGCATCCGGTGATTTGCAAACAGGTGTGACCGTGGTCATGCCAACGCCAGACAATGTATTCGTCAACAAATGTGTAGCGGCTGCAGAAGTCATCAACGGCTTTGGCAAAACGTCGGGTACGATTCAAATTGAAGAACTTGGGCAATTGGAAAGTCCCATTGCACTAACCAATACACTTAACGTTGGAAAAGTTTCGGATGCACTTGTCGCGTACATGCTCGCATCCTGCGAACGAGAAGCTGTTAAGATTCAGAGTTTTAATCCGGTTGTGTGTGAATGCAATGACAGCTATCTCAATGCAATAGAGAAACGCGTAGTCGATGAAAAAATGGTGATTGAGGCGATTCGGTCAGCAGCTGCAGTTTTCGAACAAGGTGCTGTGGGCGGTGGCCGCGGCATGAGCTGTCACCAGCTTAAAGGCGGCATTGGCTCGGCATCAAGACAGTTTGAGCTCGATGGTATACGCTACACTGTTGGCGTGCTGGTGCAGGCAAATTAT
Source organism: Clostridiales bacterium (assembly GCA_030446305.1). Lineage (GTDB taxonomy): Bacteria > Bacillota > Clostridia > Peptostreptococcales > Acidaminobacteraceae > Fusibacter. The sequence goes on from JASUSA010000002.1 coordinate 28,145, forward strand.
GGCAGGCTTGAAGACTTGATGGTCGCAGGGGTTCCCATAGGAAGCAAGCTGCGACATGCCATTGATGCGCAGCATGACATAAAATCAGATAATGCTTTTGATCCGTCGATCGACAAGGGTTCAATTATTATCATTGTCGCAACGGATTTACCGGTAAGTCATCGACAGTTAAAGCGCATGCTGCGGCGAACGACAGTTGGCATTGCACGTGTTGGGGGATATATTGGACATGGCAGTGGTGAGATTGCCATCGGTTTTTCGACAGCTAATCGCATACCGCATGTGCAGCAGTCAGCCACTAGGGATATCAAGCTTCTTTCTGAAAACAAGATGGATATGCCTTTTCGGGCAGTTGCGGAAGCAACTGAGGAAGCCGTATTGCATGCATTAATTTACGCAGACACCGTAGTTGGTGCAGAAGGGCATTGCCGCGAGGGTTTGATGGATGCACTCAAAAAATACGGTGTTGAAGGCTTTTAAGCGGTTTTTAAGCGGTTTTTTCTGCTGAATTGGATAAACTGTGAAGGGCAAGATGCCAATGAATAAATGGACATGAACATGATGCGTCAAATAGCGGGAAATAGTGTTTCGGGAATTGGCTGATTTGGCTGAATGAATAGCTGCGATTGGGGGTATAGCTTGGAAGCTTTGATGAGAGAACTGGCGGAGATTAAGGGTGTTCTAAAGACAAATGGGGGACTTGATCGAGAGACGCTAATGCGCGTTGTCGATCAATTAGCGGTACTGGTTGAAGAAGGCGAACGGCAGACGCTTGAATTTAAAGAGATCGCCAACCATCTTTACGATGGCATTTATGTCTCGGATGGCGAAGGCAGAACGCTGTTTATCAATCGCGCTTATACGCGCATAACGGGGATTACGCCTGAAATGATTCTCGGCAAGAATGTCAAAGAGATCACGGAAAAGTATATGCTCTATAAAAATGCCGTGACGCTAAAAGTCATAAAGGAAAAGAAACGCGTTGACTCCATCGGCGAAAGTCTTATTAACAACCAGAAAATGCTGATAACCGGTAACCCTATTTTTGATCAGGCGGGGAATGTGAAACGCGTGGTCATCAATAACCGTGAGTGGACAGATCTCGAATCACTAAAGGCGAAACTGGACAATACGAATGACAAGCTCCAAATATACAGTGAAGAAAATCGAAAAAAGACGTATGAACTCAGTCACTTGAGGACCAAACAGCGCGATTCTAAAGCATACATTGGCAGCAGTGAACAGTATGAAGGGGTTCGGAAGTTAATCGAACTCATTTCGCCAACAGATGCCACGGTGCTCATCACCGGTGCAACGGGAACGGGGAAAGAGGTTGTCGCCAATGAAATTGTTAAATACAGTATGCGCAAAGAAAAACCCTTTATTAAAATAAATTGCAGTGCCATACCGGGGAATTTATTGGAGAGTGAGCTGTTCGGCTATGAAAAGGGGAGCTTTACAGGCGCCAATAAAGAAGGCAAAATGGGGCTTTTCGAAATTGCGCATACGGGGACGCTGCTCCTTGACGAAATTGGTGATATGCCGCTGGATCTCCAGAGCAAGATGCTGCGTGTTTTGCAGGAGAGAGAAGTAAAGCGCATTGGTTCTTATAAGGCGATTCCCATTGATGTTCGCATCATTGCCGCAACGAATAAAAATATTCAAGCCGCAGTTGCAAATGGACGATTTAGGGAAGACCTTTACTATCGGCTCAATGTAATTCCTATCAAATTGCCGACGCTTTCTGAACGCGTTGACGATATTGACGTTTTTCTGACGCATTTTGTCATGGAGTACAACCGTCGATATACAAAACAAATAGTCTTTGACGAGGCTTCGGTTGCACTATTGAAACAATACAGTTGGCCGGGCAACGTACGGGAATTTAAAAATATTATTGAGCGCATTGTGATTATTGCTCGACAAAGTGAAGACGTTTACGAGCTGCTGAGTAAAATGCTTCATATTGAAGTTGTACCTGTGAACTTTCAGTTTAACAAGTCCTACAAAGAAATGGTCAATGATTACGAGCGCCAGCTGCTGTCGAAAGCACTTAAGGAATTTAAGACAACAACCAATGCAGCAAAGCATTTAAAGCTAGATCAATCGACCATTGTCAAGAAAAAACAGCGCTTAGGGCTTTGATAGAGACGCATGGCGTCGATTGCCAGTGCCTGAACGCTGATCCTTTATGATTGTGTGATTGACAGTGAAGCGGGAAAATATGAAAAAACGCAAGGATTATGATGAAAAAATTCATAGCGGTATGAAAAAAATCATAATTGTTGAAATGAAAAAGCGTGCTTAAAAATGTGAACCCCTTGGAAAAAGGGGTTTTTTAATGAAAGATACAATTTGGCATCAGTTTTGCTCTTATCATATGACATCTCATAAACAGGAGGGAGATTTTGATGTCATTAAAAGACAAAACCATTATTACCGTCGCAGTGACCGGTGCGTGGCCTAGCAAAAAAGATAACCCTAGCATACCGCTGACACCGGCGGAAATTGCTGAAGATGTCTATGCGTGTTGGCAAGCAGGTGCTGCAATTGCGCATCTTCACATGCGCGATGACGAAGGCAAGGGCACGATGGATGTTGAAAAATTTAAGGAGACGGCGCGGCTAATTCGCGAAAAGAAGGACTGTGATATTATTCTTAATTTCACGACGTCCGGTGATCTGAACGCTACAGATGAGACGCGGCAAGTCCACTTAAAAACACTGCAGCCTGAAATGGCGTCCTATGACTGTGGTTCAATGAACTGGGGCCATAATGCGCTGTTTATCAACCATCCGAACTTTTTAGAGGCATTGGCAAAGACCATGAATGAAAATGGCGTCAAACCTGAAATCGAAATATTTGATGCAGGGATGATTTACAATGCCATGTATTATCTGAAAAAAGGTGTTTTACAAGGGCCACAGCATTTTCAGTTTGTTTTGGGTGCGGCTGGCGGTACCGATGCAACCGTTGAAAACCTCGTCTATTTAAAGGGGCTTATTCCAGAAGGGTCAACGTGGTCGGCACTGGGAACCGGTAAAGGACACTTGCCGATTTTATTTGCGGCAATCGCCATGGGCGGCCATGTGCGCGTTGGTCTTGAAGACAATGTTTTCTATGCCAAAAATCAATTGGCTGAGAACAATGCACAGCTCGTTGCGAGAGCTGCGAGAATTATTCGAGAATTCAATAAAACACCTGCGACGCCAAATGAAGCACGCCAAATATTGGGGTTAAAAGGCGGGGTGACGGCATGATCGAGCAAATTGCCGTTATTGGTGCCGGTACGATGGGGCATTCCATTGCCGAAAATTTTGCCATTTATGGGTATCGCGTATCGCTTTATGATACCAATGCAGATTATTTAAAAACATTGAAAGATGTGATGTACAAAGAACTCGAACTGCTGGCGGAAGAGGATTTGCTGAATGGCGAAACCATTGAAAATATTTTAGGGCGCATTGAGCTTTTTAACGATTTGAAGATGTGCGCTGAAAAAGCAGATTATGTGATTGAAGCAATTCCCGAACGCGTAGACTTAAAGCAGGCATTGTTTGAAGAACTGGATCAATACTGTTCGCCGTCAGCCATATTTGCCAGCAATACGTCGAGTTTGACGCTGGGGGATATGATGGCGACGGTCCCCGAAGCGCGTCGGGCGAAAATGATGATTTGTCATTGGTATAATCCGGCGCTGCTGATGCCGATTGCCGAACTCTCTTTTTTCGGGAATATGAGCGAAAGTGATTTTGAACAGGTCAAAGCACTTTATGAATCCATTGGCAAACAAGTGGTAAAAGTGCTAAAAGAAGTGCCAGGGCTAGTTGCGAATCGTATTCAGCAAGGGGTGGCACGCGAAGTGTTTTCGCTGATCGAAATGGGTGTCGCTTCACCTGAAGACATTGATAAAGCACTTATTTTTGGCCCGGGATTTCGTTATGCGACGACTGGACAGCTTGAAATTGCAGATTTTGGCGGTTTGGATATCTGGTGTACGGTGGGTGATAATTTACTGCCTGAGATGGACCATACGACAGCGGCTAATCCGATTTTACGTGAAAAAGTCGCAAAGAATGAACTGGGATTTAAGACGAAAAAGGGTTTCTTTGAGTACACAGACGACAATGCGGATAGGGTGAAGGCAGCTTATTCAAAGCGTTTGATGCATCAGTTGAAAGCTAGCAAGTTCTATGTGAAATAAAGTCACCGCAAGGGGACTGGATTAATAAAGGCCGCGCAATACATGAAGCATCTGCATATGGTGTGTAGATGCTGACGGCAGCATCTATGGGGTTATATTCTATTATGGGAGGCATTTTATATGTTGTGGAAATTTTCAAAAAGATTTCAGTTTGCAGCAGATCGTTTTATTCCGACATCATTTGTATTTTGCGTCATGTTAACATTCATCGTTTGTATTCTTGCATTGGTGCTCACGGGCATTGGCGCCTTGGATCTTGTCAAGTATTGGTATGATGGCCTCTGGTCAATGCTGACATTTGCGTTCCAGATGACGATTATGGTTGTCATTACCAGTGCCGTCGCCAAGGCACCCGTCATGGAACGGCTATTATCAAAGATTGCCAAAGCGCCTAAAACACCAAAACAAGCGTATCTTGTACTGATTGTCGTCACCTGTATTGCAGCCTATATCAATTGGGCATTTGCAACCATTCTGGCACCAATTCTCTCAATGTATCTTTCAAAGAATGTGAAGGGTTGTCACTTTCCGTTTATGGTTGCGGTTGGTTATGCTTGTATGCTTTTAATACAGCCAATTTGTCCGTCCATTTCCGTTGTGGCACTTTTGGCATCGCCGGATCATTTCCTCGTTGATAAGATTGGCGTTATTCCAGTATCGGAAACCGCACTGAATCCAGTGGGGCTCGTAACCGTCGGCGCACTCTTTGTAACGACTGTTTTGATTGCCGTTTTCATGAATCCGTCAAAAGAAGAAGTCATTGAATTTACAGGTGAAATTCACAGCAATGCCGCAGCAAATGTGGTGGAAAACAAAACAGCGGCTGATCGAATGAACAACAGCCGAATTCTGATGGGAATCCTCGTATTAGCTGGCATTGTCTATATCATTATGCATTTCATCGGCGGCGGCAGTTTGACACTCAATCTCGTTATTTTCATCTTCCTCGTGCTTGCAATGCTGCTTTACAAGACGCCGATTGCATTTGTCAATGCAATTCAAGAAAACATGTCATTGGCAACACAGGTCATGATCCAATTTCCCTTCTACGGCGGCATCATGGGTATCATGGCATCTTCCGGATTGACGCAAGTTCTTGCAGATGGCCTTATCGGCATTGCAAACGGCAGAACGATTTATATGTTTTCATATCTTTCGGCATCCATTGTTAATTTGTTCGTGCCTTCGCAAGGCGGGCAGTGGATCGTACAGGGACCTGTTTTGACACAGGCAGCTCAAGCGCTTAATGCACATATTCCGACAATCGCTACCTCTTTTATGCTCGGTGATGAAGCGACGAACCTTTTGCAGCCGCTTTACATTATACCGGCACTTGCCCTAGTAAAAATGGAACTGAAAGATGCGTGGGGCATGATGGCATTTATCTGGTTTGGCTGGTTTATTGTCACAATGATTTCGCTGCTTATACTGCCGGGGATATTTTTTTAAACGGTCTATTCACAAAAGTTTCAATCCCTGAAAGGTGGGATCATTTGAACAATACAAGCTTTCATTTACTTATTTAATCCAATGATCTCATAAAGGCGACGCTATTGCGTTCGCCTTTTTTTTTTAGATGCATGAGTGTTTGACGTAGCTGGAAGTTGCTGGTTGATTGTTTTAAATTCAAATCGGAAAGCGAAAGTCAAAAAGCAAATTAATCCATTAGCGTCTTGTGCATTGGATTCTTTCATGTTATAGTAAAAGTGTACCGATAAACGGTTTTTATGAACCGAAATACGGTACGATAATTTGAACAGGAGTGACTATGGTAGAACAAAAAATCAGCGTACATCAATGGGTGGCATTTTTGTGGGGAATAATCTTATTAAGTCTAGGCGTCGTGGTTGCGGTTAAGGCGAACTATGGCGTTACGGTTGCAACGTCGCCGGCGTATGTACTGTCACTGCACTTTTCGGATATCTCGCTGGGAACGTTTAATTACATGATACAAGGCGTGGTCTTTATATTAATGATTTTAATGCTTCGAACATTAAAGTGGAAGCACGTTTTTTCCTTTATTACAAACGTCCTGTTCGGTTATTGCATTGATCTCTTTGTCCTGATGCTGCAGCATATGACATTTGAGACACATGTACAGCGCGTCATTGGTTTTATCAGTTCCATTCTGCTGATTGGGTTTGCACTGGCATTTTTTATTCGCAGTGAAATGCCGATGCTGCCGTTCGATATGTTCGTCAGAGAATTGTCGGCAAAGATTGAAAAGCGAATTGGTATTGTCAAAACAGCTTTTGATTTAACGCTGGCGCTTTGCTCGCTCATAATGAGCCTATTGTTTTTTGGCGGTGTTAGAGGCATTTACTTTGGAACGCTTCTATCGGCTTTAACGATTGGAACGGCCATTGATATGGCACTTCATATTCTAGACAAACGCATTCACTTTGGTGATGCGAAAGTAGGTCGTGTTAAATCCAAATTGGATGAGACGATCATATCATTTAGGAGGACTTGATGAAAAAGCTATTAACCGGCAATGAAAGTATTGCACGTGGCGCCTATGAAGCTGGTGTGCACTTTGCTGCGGCATATCCGGGTACGCCAAGCACTGAGATTATGGAGAATATCGCTCAGTATGATGCGATCACTTCTGAATGGGCGCCAAATGAAAAAGTAGCGCTCGAGGCTGTGATTGGTGCGTCAATTGCAGGTGCGCGATCGATGGCGTCCATGAAACACGTCGGTGTTAATGTCGCTGCGGACCCGCTGATGACATTTGCCTATACAGGCGTCAATGGCGGCATGGTACTGATTACGGCAGATGAACCCGGCATGCACTCATCACAAAACGAACAGGATAACCGCAACTATGCGAAATTTGCTAAAATTCCGCTTTTAGAACCTGCAAGCAGTCAGGAATGCAAGGATATGCTCGTCGAGGCTTTTGAAATCAGTGAGACATTTGATGCCCCTGTGATGATCCGAATGACAACGCGGGTATGTCACTCAAAGGGTCTCGTTGAGTGTTATGATCGTACGGAAAAGGCGATTAAGCCCTATGTAAAAAATATGGCGAAATATCATCCTATTCCAAAACATGCCCGCGGTATGCGCGTTCGTGCTGAAGAGCGTTTGGAAAAATTAAAGGCGTTCTCAGAAACGACGCCAATGAACCAAATGATCCTAAACAATTCTGAGATTGGCATTATCACATCCGGCGTTTCATACCAGTATGCCAGAGAAGTGTTTGGCGATACGGCATCTTACTTAAAGCTCGGTTTTACGAATCCGATGCCTGCAGCTAAGATCGAGGCATTTGCAAAAGAAGTCAAGACGATTTACATTATTGAAGAAAATGATCCCATTATTGAAGAATTCGTTGAGCGTCTTGGCATTGCTTGTAAAGGCAAGGCTGTTTTCCCTAAAATGGGTGAGATGACACCGGATGTTATTCGAAAATCATTGGGACAACCTGCGCTTGAAGCAGTTGACTTTAAAGATCTAACCGTGCCAAGGCCGCCGGCTTTTTGTGCCGGATGTCCACATAGAGGCTTTTTCTATGAGCTTGGCAAGCTTAAAAATGTTGTCATCTCAGGTGATATTGGCTGTTATGCGCTGGGCTTTGACGAACCATATAATGCAACTGACTTCAGCATCTGCATGGGTGCCAGTATCAGTATGGGGCATGGTGCGCAGACGATTTTCAATAAACTTGGCGCAGAGGCGCCGCGCGTTATTTCCGTATTAGGTGATTCGACGTTCTTCCACACGGGTATTAACTCAGTGATTGAAGTGCTTTATAATAAGGGCAACAGCATCAATGTTATTTTAGACAACCGTGTGACGGCAATGACGGGGCATCAGGAAAACCCTGGTTCCGGTTATACCATTCAGGGCGAGCATATTGGCGAGATGGCCATTGAACCGATTTTAAAAACGCTTGGGGCTAAACGCGTTCGTCAAATTGACCCCAATAATTTAACAGAAGTAAAGGAAACGCTAAAATGGGCACTTGAATCCGATGAAGCTTCTTTCATTATAACAAGATGGCCATGTGCGCTTAAACGCTTTACAGAGGCAGATCGCGAAGAGTTTAAAGATGCTTTTACAGCACATTGTACGGTTAAAACGGAAAAATGTATTGGCTGTAAAAAGTGTCTTGGCGTTGGTTGCCCTGCAATAAGTTTTAACCAAGAGACAAAGAAAACGACGATCGACCCGAATGTTTGTGTTGGTTGTGAAGTGTGTCTACAGGTTTGTCCGGTAAAAGCGATCGAAAAGGAGGCGGCACAATGACAAAAAATATCCTATTGGTTGGCGTTGGCGGCCAGGGAACGATTCTTGCCAGCAAGCTGCTGACAATTGGCTTAATGGAATCCGGCTATGATGTAAAAATGAGTGAAATACACGGCATGAGTCAACGCGGCGGTTCTGTATCCTCACAAGTGCGCTTTGGCGACTATGTTGCCTCACCTGTGATCGAAGCGGGGAGTGCTGATATTCTCGTCGCTTTTGAAAAAATGGAAGCCATGCGATGGATGCCTTATCTAAAAAAAGGCGGCAAGCTGATTGTCAATGACTTTGAGATTAATCCGATGCCGGTATTGACCGGAAGAGCACAGTACAGCCCCGATATCAAATCAGTGCTTGCTGATGCAACCAAAACGGACTTTGTGGATGCCTCAAGTGCGGCAATGACCATTGGCAATCCGAAAGTGATGAATATTATTCTTCTCGGCGCATTGGTAAAGGCCATGGGACTTGAAGCAATTGACTGGCATGCCATCATTGCCGCTGAAGTCAAGCCCAAATTTGTAGAGCTCAATAAACGTGCCTTTGACCAAGGCATGCAGATGATTTCACAGGCATAGCATTTAAGCCGATAAGGCATGTATGAACGATGCAATTGCCTTGCTTAATTTGCCTTGCATAAATGTATTGAAAAACGAAATGGGAACCTTAAATAAAAGCCTGCGGTGACACTTAGAAAAGTGCTGCCGCAGGCTTGTTTGATTCAAATAGTAGTGTTTGTAAATGTGGTGCATTGGATCGCTTTTATCAAGCAACATGCTGCAATACGTTACAGCCGCTCGCGGATGCGTTCAATGCTCTGTCTGAGTTCAGCTTTGACTTCTGCCATTTTTTCAAGCATTTTTGGTTTATAACCTGAAAGGCTGATGCTGCATAGAAAATCGCCGCTTTTTGAAACAACTGGCATTGCGACACAGAAAAGGCCGGGTGAAAGTTCCTCATCATCATAGGCGACATGTTCGTGCTTCACGCGATCAACGGCTTCAAGAAAGCGCTCTTTGTCGACAATGGTATGTTCTGTAACAGCTGTAAACAGAATTTGAGACAAAAGATTTTCTTTATGCTCAGAATAGGCAAAGAGGACTTTGCCGGAAGCCGAACAGTGAAGCGATTTATGATCGCCGACATTGGGTACGAGGCTCATCGTCGAGTTGGATTCTCGCTTGAAAATGGTGACGCTCATATTCTTTTCGCGTACGGAAATCGTGACGGAAAATCCTGAACGTACGGAAAGCGCTTCGACTTCGTCTCCACAGACGGAGAGAATGTTGCGGTATAAATCCGTACGCTCGCCTAAAAAGTAGACTTTGTTGGCAAGTGCGTACTGGTAATCATCCTTGGTTCGGGTGACATAGTCTGTACTTTCAAGTGTTGACATGATTCGGTTGACGGCACTTTTTGAGTAGCCTGTCAATTGCATGATTTCTTTTATGGTCAGCCGATCTCGCCTGAGAAACAGGTCGAGGACGGATAATGCTTTTCGAAGGGAATTGTTTTCTTCTTTCATAAGGACCTCACATGGTGAATATTGGCATAAAGCATGCTAATATTTTCATTATAGCTTATGCAGGGCATGCATGCAAAGTCATTTTGACCCTTAAGCGCATTTCTGGTATAATCTACGCGTAATCATTGATGATATCACTGAGAAAGAGAGGTAACGTTGAAGCCTTTAATTGATTTACACACACATACAGTTGCCAGTACACATGCCTACAGCACACTGAATGAAAATATCGCCAATGCACAGGCGGCCGGTTTACGCATACTTGGCGTTTCTGACCACGCGCCTTCACTTCCGAATACCACTTGCCCGGCTTATTTTGCCAACTTGAGAGTTCTGCCAAGATCATATGGCGAACTGACGCTTTTGAGAGGCGTCGAACTGAATATTTTAAGTTCACACGGCGATATTGATTTATCGAATGATTTGCTCGATACCTTAGATTATGCCATCGCCAGCATTCATTTGCCCTGCTACAGCCAGGTGAACCAAGCCGGCAATACAGAAGCGCTCATTAGGGCGATGGATCATCAAAAAGTGATTATGATCGGTCATCCCGATGACAGCCGTTTTCCTGTGGACTATGAACCGCTTGTGCTCGCTGCTAAGGAGAAGGGCGTGTTGCTGGAGGTAAATAACAGTTCGCTGGGGCCCAATGCTTTTAGGGTGGGTGCCTATGAAAATGTCAAAGTGATGCTGACGCTTTGCAAGAAGTATGACGTTCCGGTTATGATGAGCTCAGATGCCCATTACAATATGGACATCGCGCGATTTGACTACGCCCTAGCTGTTATTGCCGAGACTGATTTCCCGGAAGCGCTGATCATGAACTTTGATGCAGAAGCTTTTCAGCAATATTTAAACGCGCGAATGCAGCCGTGATGTCTAAAAATATGATGGGGCTGTATGAGCGCATATTCGATGTATACGGGAAAACTGTACGCACGGTTTGATGAGGGGCGGATGTTTGTTCACCCGCCTACTCGATATCGATTACAGTTTACATTATAGGGATTTGAATTTTATGATAAAATGCGTGTCGCCATCAGGACTGCTCGCGCAGCTAATTTTCCCGTTGTGCTGCTCGACGATTGCCTTTGCGATTGAAAGCCCCAAGCCGTAGCTGCCGCTTTGCCTTGATCGGCCTTTGTCGGCGCGGTAAAAGCGATCAAAGATATAGGGCAGGTCTTCGGGTGAAATCCCCTTTCCGGTATTGATAATGCCAATTTGCAGCGTGTGGGCTATGCGTTTGAGCTGCAATGTGATTTGGCCTTTAGCAGGCGTGTATTTAATGGCGTTATCCATTAGAATGATAATGACCTGTGCAATTTGTTCGGCATTGCCGTTCATCATGAGACTGGGTTCGATTGCGTATTGTAGGTCGATGTCTTTCTCAAAGGCTACGACCTCTAAACCGAGCATTTGCTTTTCAATACAGTCACTGATATCAAAGGGGATGTGCATAAGCGTTTCGCTCTCGTCATCGCTCATCTGAGTCAGATAAAGCAAGTCTCTGGTGAGGTTGCCCATGCGCTGGACTTCACTTTGAATATAACCAAGCCATTTTTGATCTTCTTCGTGAAGATCTTTTTTATTTTGGAGCAGGACGTCAACATTTGTCTGAATAACCGCAAGTGGTGTTTTGAGTTCGTGCGATGCATCAGAAATGAATCGGCGCTGTTTCTCGAATGCGTCCTTGATAGGCTGAATAGAGCGATTGGTGAGAAATCGGCTAACAAAGTAAATGCAGATAAATGTTATAACAAAGACGGCGATAAAGGTATACATCAAACGATCGAGCATGCCTAACTGCGCCGTGATGTCAATAAAGGCATAGAGGGTATTGCTGCTGCGGCTGACGACGAGATAGGCCCATGCACTACCCTCCAGTGAAAAAATGCCCGTTTCTTTTTGCTGATTATTTGCGGCGGCTAAAGCATTCTCGTAGAAAGAATCTTCGGCATCAAAAAAAGAGTTTTTTGACAGCAATTGATGGTCTCCATCGGTGAGAATGGTAAATGAAACCGTGCGCTCGGGATATTTTTCATTGACGGAATGTGTATCCGAGATTTCAAATGTCTGCGCATCGTTCTGCGGCTTGCCGTCGTCGGGCGGCTGACCGCGGTGAAAGGATGCGACCCGCGTCAGATCGTTTGCAATGGCAACCCGCATTTTATTGTAAGTAATAAAGTAGATGGATGCAAAGACGATGAACATGAGCACGGTGATAAGACTGAGATTCATGAGCATCATGCGTATCTTCAATTTTCTGAACAAGTTTTTTTCACCTCCAGTGCGTAACCGACGCCGCGCGTTGTCGTGATGACGACATGGGCGTCAAGGTAATGGAGTTTTTTGCGCAGAAAGGAGATGTAGACTTCCACGTTGTTGTGTTCAGCTTCGGAATCGTAGCCCCAAAGTTTTTCGATAATCAGTTCCTTTGAAGCGATCAGCCCTTTTCTCAACATGAGAAATGCCAGTAATTCGCTTTCTCGAAGCGTTAGTTTTATTTCCTTTCGGTCTGTACCCAGCAGTAATGTTTCGGTATTTAAAACAATATTGCCAAAACACATGGCTTCGCTGGAGACAATTTCTCCCTTGCGTCGGGAGAGGGCGCGTATTCTGGCGAGTAATTCTTCTGTGGCAAAGGGTTTTGACAGATAGTCGTCGGCGCCGCTGTCGAGGCCTTTGACGCGATCGGCAATTTCGCCTTTGGCAGTCAGCATCAAGACGGGTGTTTCAATGTTCTCCGAGCGCATTGCTTTTAATACGTCGAGACCGTTCATTTCAGGGAGCATAATATCTAGGATCATCAAGTCGTATATGTCGCTGAGCGCGTTGTCGAGACCGGTGACGCCGTCATGTGCCATATCAACGGTATAGTTTTGTTTTTTGAGGATTTGCGAGATTGCTTCTGCTAAATGCCGTTCGTCCTCAACCAGTAAAATTCTCATGGTTTCCTCCTGTCTGCAGCGGCTTATGCGGTATGTTCTGTTTTGCCTTCATTATAGCATAGAATATAACATAGAAAACTTTAACGAAGCTTAAAAGAAAGCCTGTGCTGCATGACAAATGATGGTTTCGACCTTTAAGGTTAGTTTAAGTTAGCGTGGCTATAATAGGGGCAAACAGAGCGCCTTGCAGCAATGGGCTGAAGAAATGTGCGACAGGCGCGTTGAGTAGGAGGAAAATACCATGGCAATTGAGGTCTTTAACAGATATGAGAAAAAATGTCTGCTTTCAGAGGATGCATACCAACAGATGCTTGCATTGATCAAGCCGCATATGACACTTGATGCGTACCAGCAGTCAAATGGGTTTTACACCATTAGCAATCTCTATTACGATACACCTGCCGATGAACTCATTATAAGATCACTCGAAAAACCTGTTTATAAGGAAAAACTGCGTTTGAGGGCATATGGTGTACCAAAGGCAAATGATCACGTTTATTTGGAAATTAAGAAAAAATACAAAGGACTGGTCAATAAAAGGCGGACCGATATGGTGCTGTCGGAAGCACAGCGATATTTGGAAGTAAAAAAACTGCCGGATTGGAAGCCCTATCACAATCGTCAAGTGCTGAATGAGATTCAGTATCTGGTCAGTCGGTATCATTTGGAACCGGCGGTTTATATTGCTTATGACAGATGTGCTTATTTTGGCAATGGCTTGCGCATTACATTTGATTCCAATATACGTTCAAGGCGTCATGCGCTGCAGCTTGAAGCTGGCGATTTTGGTGAACCGCTGCTTGAACGGGGACAGTGGCTGATGGAAATCAAAGCTGAAAATGCCATGCCGCTGTGGTTGACACGTGCATTGTCGGCGATGGCGCTCTTTCCGGTGAGTTTTTCGAAATACGGTAGGGCACATCAAATAAAAATGCAAAGGGAGGTTCATCAGCATGCTTGATTCAATTTTTACCGGTTCAACCAGTGTTGACATTGCTTTGTTTGATGTGATGATGACAATTGTGATTGCATTTGCCGTTGGCGGACTCATTAGCGGGACATATCGTAAAACACAACAAAACGGGCGCGTATCACAGAGTTTTGCATTGACCATGATACTGCTGCCTGCTGTGATTGCCATCATCATTATGTTGATTGGCAGCGATGTTGCCAAGGCGTTTAGCCTTGCAGGCGCTTTTTCTATTATTCGGTTTAGAAGTGCACCCGGAGATCCGAAGGACATTGCCTATGTACTGTTTGCCATGGCAGCAGGACTTGCCGTCGGTGTTGGTGCTTATCTGTATGCGGTACTCTTCAGTGCTGTTCTCTGCCTTGGTATGTATCTGCTCAGTCGAACGCGGCTCGGCGGGCAGTCTGAGGTGTTAAGGCAACTTCAAATTACGGTGCCCGAAGATCTTGACTTTGAAAATGCATTTGATGACATCTTAAAAAAATATACGACGCAATATGCGCTGAAACGCGTCAAAACAACCAATATGGGCAGTTTGTATCAGCTGACGTACGATGTGGCGCTAATTGAAAATACAAGTACCAAAGCGCTGATTGACGCGCTGAGGTGTCGAAATGGCAACTTGAACATCAGCTTGATGCTTGCAGCTGAGCAGGCGAGTTTTTCGTGATCGACTGCTGTAAGATGAAGGTTTGACAATGCGTTATTTGGCAATGCAACTTGTGGGAATGCAGACGGATGCGCTGTCCAGATGCATTTGTGTCGAGCCTAGAATGATTCTAAAATGAAAATTTGTATTTCAGTCAGGTAGAGATTTGGATCGCTGGCGATAAAGTGGTCCACGAGAACGCGTTCGAGCGCATAATCAGCTAAAATGAGGCGGTGTGCTTTAGCATAGGTGTGCATTGCCTTAAGCTGTTCGGGTGCAGACTGGTGATCGCCTCTAAAGACGACGGTGAGCCAGTTGCCGCCGGGAAGTGTTTCACGCATCGGCGTTTCGCCAAAATAAGCATCGTCGGCAAAGAGGTAAAGGCCGGTAAACTGAGTGGCATGTCGATTTTCACCGATACTGAGATCAACGAAAAAGCCGATGTCGCCAATAAAGAGGCTCGGCGGGAGGTTGGCTTCGCGCTCGAAATCCAGCATGGCGATTTCCCAGTCAAGTGGTTCGCTGATCGTTCTTCGGATGGTCAGTACATCGCGCGGCGACATCTCAAGCGGTGTTATTTTGCCGATATCTGGTAAGTGATGAATGTATGCAATGGACTGCATGCGCTTCTCGAGTCTGGATGCTAGTGCTGTCAGTGCATTGATGGTTTCGTGCGTCTGCTGCAGCTGGCGTTCTAAAATCCGGGTGTAATCAGAGAGGTTGCGATTGCTTAGATGCTGCTTAATTTCGGCAATGGGAACGTTGAGGTGCCTTAGGTACATAATGAGTCTAAGCTCTTCAATCTTTTCCAGTGCATAGTAGTGATAACCGTTTTGCGGGTCAACACCGCTTGGTTCAAAGAGTCCGATTTGATGATAATAACGAATTCGCCTGGGCGGCATTCCCACAATATCGGCGATTTCTTTAACGGTCAACTGAATTTTCATAATGCCTCCATAAGCCTGTTGTTTAAATGCCGTTGAAAATGAGCAGTTTCTGTGACGGTGCAGTGCTACAATGATTATAACATGAAAAGAATTGACCTTACACTAGGTGTAAGGATTAGAATAGGGTTAAATGATTGGAGGCCAATATGAAATATACAGTTGACTCATGGGTGTTTGAACACATTCCCAAGGTTCGCTTCGGCATTATTGTTGCAAAAGGGCTAAAAAATTCACCGACAACAGATGAAGATTCTGCACTTCTCAGTGAAAAAGAAACAGTACTCAGGGAACGAATACCGTCAGATCAGCTTAAACAGCATCCGGATGTCGCGCTTTATCGAGAGGCGCTTCAAAGTGCCGGAATCAATCCGAATAAATTTATGAATTCTGTTGAAGCGATGAGCAAACGCATTGTCAAAGGCGGAAGTTTGCCGAGAATTAATGCACTTGTCGATTTGTGCAATGCCGTTGCCATTCATGAAATGGTTTCGCTTGGCGCACATGATTTAAAGGATATTGATGCAGATTTAGCCGTGCGCCTTTCTGAAGCGGGGGACTGCTTTTTGCCGTTTGGCGAAACGGCATTTGAAACCGTGAATCCGGGAGAACTCGTATTCACCAGCGGGCATAAAATTCAAACGCGCCAATGGCTGTGGCGGCAGAGTGAACTGGGAAAAATAACAGAAGCGAGTACAGATATTTTTTTTCAGCTCGTTGGCTTTGAAGGCGATCACTACGAACGGCTGACGAATGCCATGGACGCTGTCGTCGCGCTTGTCGAGGATCGATTCGGCGGCGAATACCAGCGCTTTATGTTGGACGAGGATCATCCGAGTATTGAGTTTGATTGAAGGAAAAGTGAATAAAAAGTCAGAAACTTGCGTGATGTATCGGGAAGGATACCATAGTGCGCAAGTTTTTTTGTTACCGGAAATAGAGACTGGCATTTAAAATACAGCTGCGGAAGCGAAAGCAAAACATTACGCGTTACAAGCGGCGTTTATTGTTGTATAATAACAATTACTTGGAGAAAAGAATATCAAGCGGGGGCTTTATGCGGGATGATCGAGAAAATGCTGTCTTAAAAGGCGGCCATGAAGGCATGAAACGAAAACTGTTATCTGGCAATTATCAGCGCGTTAAAGCCATTAGTTTAGCGATTTGCCTGTTGCAGGGAATGATTGTTGTCAGTTATCTGTTGGGGATTGATGAGCGGCTGCGCCATATTCAATACATTGGCATGAAGGGTTTATACATAGTGCTGGTTTTGCTGCTTTTTATTTTTGATTGGCTGATGCGAGACCGTGAAAAAAGTTATTGCGCGTTACGTCATTTTGTTCTGATGGGATATGTTGTTGTCATTGTACTGTGGTCCGTTTTCAGCACCTTTTTTGCTCAGGTCATTACATCGGACATCAGCATATACATCCTGGTCGTCTTTGGTATTGCGGCAACGGTGCGCATGCGTCCACGCACATCGGCCATTATCTATGCCTTTGGCTATGCGGTTTTCTTTGTTGGCATGCCGTATTTTCAGAAGACACCGTCCTACTTGCTGTCACATCGCATGAACGGCCTGATACTGAACGTCATCGCTTTTATGATCTCATGGATGTTTTACCGGTACAGCATGCGGGAGGTACAGCAGCGCGATATTATTCTCGAGCGCAATCGAGAACTTTTATACCTGGCTCAGCATGACGGCTTAACGGGACTTTATAATCACAGTACGATACACTTGAAACTTCAGAAATTGGTGGAAGAGAGTCGCCGAAGGGGCACTGTTCTCACCGTGGCGATGTTGGATATCGATGCTTTTAAGCATATTAACGATACCTATGGGCACCAGTATGGCGATCAAATGATTAAGGCGCTGGCATCGGAACTCAAAGATTTTTTTGTGCCGAAAGTGAGTGTAGGACGCTATGGCGGCGATGAATTCCTGCTGATTGGGCGCAATATGACTGCGGAAGCTATGCATGAGCTGTTGATCCAGTTTCAGCAGGAGACCACCGTTGCTTTTAGCTGTGGGGTTGCGACATTTGAATCGCATTCTGTTATTCAACTCATTGATGAAGCGGATCGGAATATGTACATGCGCAAAGCAGAAAAAAGAGTTGCGATATCAGCTGGTTCAGAAGAAGCGGAATCGACAAATAGATGGATGCAGTAAAATTTTTTGAAATTTGAGAAGGAGAATGACAGCATCGTGTAGAATGATGTAAAAAGGGATGATTGATACGTCACATCAGTGATGTTTTTGTGCATTTATTAAGTTGTACTTAAAATGCACTTTTTTGCGTTCAGCAAAAAAGGGTCGCTGTTTAAAAAGGGAGGCCGTTTTGAAGGACTGTATAGAAAATAACATTGCGATTTTACTGCCTTACGATGAGATGATTGCGTTGGCGAGTGAAATTACTCAAGAATTAAAGCTCAATATTGCCATTGAAAAAATAGTCATTGACAACGTACTGGCAGTGGCGGAAGCATACAGGATGCGAGGCGTTGAAATCATTGTGAGCAGAGGAAATTTGGCAAAGGCGATTGCGAAAAATATAGATGTGGAAGTAATCAATATTCCCTTTACAGGCTATGAATTTTTTGATGTGCTCTTTAAATATAAGGATTTCAATGAGCCGATTGGCATTATTGAAGGCGCCGATTTTATTGAAGGATGCCGTAAAATAAATGAAAAATTACAGTTGGATCTGCATTACTACCAAGTTGATCACGTCAGTGAGTTCGCGATAAAAACGCAGGCGGCGATTAACGATGGCATTGAACTACTCGTTGGCGGCAGTTGGGGTATTGAATATCAGGATAGCCTGCGGGTGAGAAATATTCGTTACGAAATGCTTCATTCACAAAAACCGTCTGTTCGGCAGGCCATAGAAAGTGCAATTGCCGTTTTCTACGCCAAGCAGCGTGAGAAGAGCCGCCACCAGGTGCTGAAGACGGTTTTGGACTATTCGCAGAGCGGGATTGTGGTAATTGATCAAAATGATGTAATTCTCAATATGAATGCCGTAGCGGAAGAACTTTTGCATATCCAAATGCAAACGTGTGCCGGGCAGCGCAGCGAAACGGTGCTGCCATCATTAAGGCTTTATAATTACCTTGCTTGTGAAGCGGCGGAGATGGAGCAGATGGAAACATTCTTCGGCGTTAAAGTGATGGTGGATCGCGTGCCGATGCTCGTCAATGGTGAGATAAAAGGTGCAATTGCCTTTATACACCGTGCATCGCAGATTGTGAATATGGAGAGCAGCATTCGAAAAGAGCTGGTAGAACGCCGATTGACTGCGAAATATCATTTTTCTAATATTATCGGCAGCAGCGAATCGGTGGTGACGACAATTGAGCTTGCACGGAACTTTAGCGATACCGATTCTACCATTTTACTCACCGGCGAAACGGGAACGGGAAAAGAGCTCTTTGCGCAGTCTATCCACAATGCGAGTAAGCGGGCGAATGGACCGTTTGTCGCAATTAACTGTTCGGCACTGCCGGCAAACTTGCTGGAAAGCGAGCTCTTTGGCTATCGGGACGGTGCTTTTACCGGTGCTAAAAAAGGCGGTAAAATGGGGCTCTTTGAGCTGGCGCACAAGGGAACGATTTTCCTTGACGAAATTGGCGAGATCGATAAGAGCATGCAGGCGAAGCTGCTGCGTGTTCTACAGGAACAGGAAGTTATGCGGATTGGTGATATCAGGGTTATTCCCGTAGATGTCCGCGTTATCGCAGCAACCAACAGGGATTTGCTGGATGAAATGCGACAGGGACGATACCGAGAAGATCTCTATTATCGGCTGAATGTTTTAAACTTGGTTTTGCCGCCGCTTCGGGAGCGAAAAGGTGATATCCCCATTTTAATGGACAGCCTGCGCCTGCGTATCAATAAAAAGCTCGATCGGCGCGTCGAAGGTTTTTCAAAGGATGTCATTCAGATGTTTGAGCATTATAGCTGGCCGGGCAATATTAGAGAACTTGAAAATGTCGTCGAGAAGATCATTGTGATAAAACAATGGGGCGTGATTGGCGAAACGATGGTGCCTTTTATACGAAACTGCTTTCAGCGGCAGTTGGCGCATGAACTGGAAGACCCTTTCGATCAGCCGCTGGCGAATATTGAACGCCAAGCGATTGAAATAGCCTTAAAACGCAATGACGGCAATCGCACTAAGGCGGCGCTTGCCCTTGGGATAGATAGAACGACATTGGTTCGCAAGATAAAGCTGCTTTCGATTCCGTTATAAATCAACTGTAGCAATATACAGCGGCAGCTATGGCAAAACACCATAGCGGCCGCTTTTTCATTGCTTGAAATTGGCAAATGAATTTAGAGGCGGACTGACTGGACAGATTTCACAGACATTTGTATTTTTAATGGTTTCAGCATATGGCGGTAGACATTTATGCATCATTTTTTAACAGTTGGCATGAGAATTGCGATATTCAAATATCGACCGGTCAAATGTTTATTCTAAATACTCAAAAAAGGATGGTTAGCGTTATGAACATATTGGATAACGTCAAGAGGGTGCCGGGAGGCCTGATGGTCATACCACTTCTGATTGGTTCACTGCTCAACACTTTTTTACCGCAGGTATTGGAGCTCGGCGGCCTTCACAGTGCTTTTTTCTCCAAGGCGGCGGCAACACCTGCTATTGCATTTTTTCTGGTTTGCGTAGGGGCGCAAATTGATTTTAAAAATGCACCGGAAGCGATTAAACGCGGCGGCGTCTTATTGATCACAAAGTTTCTGGCAGGTGCCTTGTTTGGCTACTTTGTCGGACGGATTGCAGGTCCCGCTGGGTTTATGGGCATTTCCACACTGGCCATTATCAGCAGTGTGACGAATTCGAATGGCGGTCTCTTTATGGCACTTGCCAGCGAATACGGCGACTCGACAGATATTGCTTCGCAAGCTGTAATGAACATCAATGATGGCCCGTTTTTAACATTGGTGGCGTTAGGCGCTACCGGAATGGCCAGCATACCTTTCATGAGTTTGTTTGCAGCAATTTCGCCAATACTCTTCGGCTGTTTGCTGGGTAATCTGGATCCGAAAATCAAAGCATTTTTAACACCTGGCGTATCGCTCCTCATTCCGTTTTTTGCATTCGGCCTCGGTGCCGGCATAAAACTCACAAATGTTGTAAGTGCAGGTGCTTCAGGCGTACTTCTCGGTTTGATGGTTGTTTTCGTAAGCGGCATTCCGATGTTTTTCGCAGATCGCTATATTAATCGTCGCCCGGGTTACGCGGCGGCAGCGGCTTCAAGTGCGGCGGGCAACTCGGTGGCAACGCCGGCGGCAGTTGCGCTGGCGGTACCTGCTATGGCACCACTCGTCGAAGTGGCGACGACGCAAATTGCAGCGGCGGTTATTGTGACGACGCTTCTAACACCGGCGATCACGACTTTTGTTGCCAAAAGATTTGGATCGGTGAAAACAGGCATGTCTGATTTTGAAAAGAGGTTTATGAAAAAAACGAAAGTCAGCGAAGCATAGGCTCAGTGCACACAGTCATCCCAAAAAAATGGAGTGTAAAAGAAAAATGAAGACCAACACAGTATTACTAAATCAGCGCGACAATGTCGTTACAGCAACACAGGATATTGCCGCAGGAGAGGCCGTTATCTATTTTTTCGATAACAAATTGAAAAGCATCAATGCGCTAGAGGCCATTCCGGCGTGGAACAAGGTCGCCATTGAAGATATTGCAGAAAAAACGCCAATCATCAAATATGGTGAAGTCATTGGCGCATCGCTGCAAAAGATTACAAAAGGCGCTTATGTCTCTCATCTCAACATTGAGAGCCTACCCCGAGATTATGATAAGGAAATGAGGTAACGTTATGGAGTTTATGGGCTATGTAAGAGAAGACGGCAAAGTAGGCGTTAGAAATCACGTTCTCATACTGCCGACATGTGCATGTGCCAGTGAGACTTGCCGGATCGTTACGTCACAAGTTAAGGGATGCGTCAATATCATCAATCAAGTAGGATGCGCGGAAGTTAAGGGCAATGAGGATATTACCCAGCGCGTGCTGAAAGGGTTTGCAGCAAATCCGAATGTCTTTGGCGTTGTCGTCATTGGGCTCGGCTGTGAAAACCATTCGCATAAAAGCGTGAAAGCATCTATTCAAGCCGTTACCAATAAGCCGGTTGTCTCATTTGGCATTCAGGAAGAAGGCGGCACGGTGAAAACCATTGAAAAAGCAGTAAAAGCTGCTCGTGAAATGGCGGAACAGGCATCGATGCAAGTGCGCGTTTCCGTTCCCATTTCTAAGCTGATGATGGGGATTGAATGCGGCGGATCGGATGCAACCTCTGGTTTGGCGGCGAATCCTGCGGTAGGTTTTTTAAGCGATCAACTCGTGGATATGGGTGCATCGACGATTATGAGTGAAACACCTGAATTCGTAGGTGCAGAGCACATCTTGGCAAAGCGCGGTGCAACACCGGCAATACACGATCAAATTATTCAAATATGTAAAGATTTTGAAATGCATCTCGCGGGTGTCGGTCAGGATCTGCGAACGGGACAACCGACGCCGGGCAATAAGGATGGCGGTCTATCGACCATTGAAGAAAAATCACTTGGATGTATTTACAAGGGTGGTACACGCCCTGTCGTCGAGGTGTTGGCATATGCGGATACGCCGACGAAACAAGGGGCTATTATTATGGATACGCCGGGTTATGACATTGCCTCTGTCACGGCGATGATTGCCGGCGGGTGTCAAGTGATTGCCTTTACCACGGGCAGGGGAACACCAACCGGACATGCGCTGGCGCCGGTGATTAAAATTACAGGCAATCACGGTACTTTCGAAACGATGCAAGACAATATGGATTGCGATGTCAGCGGGATTATTTCCGGTGAAACAACCATCGATGACGCGGGTAAATACCTGTTCGATGAGCTGATGACCGTGGTTAACGGAAAGCTGACCAAAGCGGAGACGTTTGGATTTTCGGATATATGCATCGATAGGATTTGCAGATTTATTTAGTTTTAGTATGGAGGACAAAAATGGAAAAATGGCATTCGGACAAATGGTATACGAGCCAGTGGAATCATCTCGATGAGGTGGCAAAGCAATTTAACTTTCAGGATCAGATAAAAATTCACGACGTCACATTGCGAGATGGCGAGCAGCAAGCGGGACTCATTATGAATACAGAACAAAAAATCAGGCTCGCAGAAAAAATGGCCGAAACCGGTATCCATCGAATTGAAGCCGGCATGCCGGCGGTGTCTAAAGCGGATTCGGATGCCATCAAGACCATTGTCAAGATGGATATGGGGCCTGAAATTTTTGGCTTTGCCAGATGTATGGTAGAGGATGTCAAACGTGCTGCAGACTGTGGCGTATCGGGTCTCGTCATTGAAATTCCGTCCAATGAACAGATGATTACAGAAGCTTATGGATGGTCTTTAGAAAAAGCGATTGAGCTCTCCGTCAAAGCGACGACAGCAGCAAAAGAAGCTGGATTGTACACGGTATTCTTTCCGATTGACATGAGCCGTGCGAACATCGACTGGGTATTAAAACTCATCGAGAGAGTTGCGACAGAAGGTCACATGGACGCATTGGCAATTGTGGATACCTTAGGCGGACTGGCGCCGCATACGGTGCCTTACTTGGTGGATGTCGTCAAAAAACGCATTCAAAAACCTGTTGAACTTCATTTTCATGATGATTACGGTCTGGGAAGTGCCAACAGTATCATGGGGCTTGCAGCGGGTGCAGATGTCGTACACACGACGATCTCCGCGGCGGGTGAGCGTGCCGGCAACGCTTCATACGAAGATATTGCACTTTCGCTTCTGACCATGTATGGGATTGATCTCGGGCTTAAGTACGATGAAATTTACCCGCTTTCAAAACTCTTTAGAAGCATGGTGAATTTCCCGGTCAGACCAAATCGCGGCATCGTAGGCGACGATATTTTCAAAATTGAATCAGGGATTGTCGCAGGATGGTTCCAAAATGTTAAAAACAACAATCCGCTGCTGGTTAGCCCTTATTTACCTGAATTAACAGGCCATCAAGCAACTGAAATCGTCCTCGGCAAACACAGCGGGGCGCCTTCAATAGAATACTGGCTTGACAAGTGCAACGTTAATATCAGCGAGGCAGATAAAATTGCACTGCTTGACCAAATCAAACTGACGGCATATAAGAAAAATGGACTTTTAAATGAATCAGACTTTATGACACTTATTGAAGCATATCGCTAAGCCGTTTTTGAAGCCTTACAAATTTTAAGATGATACAAGTGCACGACGATAAATGTTTGTATCAATCATTGAAGAACAAACAAGTAAAATTCCGATAAACCTAATACTTGCCCGAGGGGATCGCGATTCATCACGTGATCCCCTCCTCGCATTTTTGAAGGGATTGTCAATGTGTGAGGTGACAATAATTTCATAGGGCGCAAGATGGCAAAAATGCTATAATGTAATGTAAGACTTCAAGTGATTGCATACAGAGGAGGCAACCGTTATATGAGACATATTAAACCGGGCAGAGGTCCGTCGGCAATGGGCGCTGTAGGTTCAGTCGTCGCCATCATCTTTGGTATTTTTTGGACGCTTACAGTTGCTTCAATGCCTTTTGGTGTTCGTAACCCCATGGTGTTTTTTGGCATTATCTTTATTATCCTGGGCATTGTTCAATTTATTTACCACATGAAGAATACCACCGGTAAAAACCGCATGTCGCTCTATGACATTACTGATGATGAAGAGGACGGTCAACCGATGCGTAAAGCGGTTCAGACTGACCGTTTGAGTGAAGACGACGAAGCACGTTTTTGTCCATACTGCGGCAAAAAATTAAAACAGGGTTACACTTTTTGCCCATCTTGCGGGCGTCCGTTGAAATAAATGCTTAATCGATGATCGCCAATTAGCTGCAATGCTTTAAGCTTGGCTGATACACTTGGCAATGTGCACTTTTTTGAAACATCAAAGAGGCTGCGAAATGTAGATGAGAAAGGATGACAAGCGATGAAATCGCTGCATATTCAAACACCGGCAGATGATCGTTTTGACGAGGCCATTCGAGAGGGGCTCTTTGCTTATAATCAGAGACAGGCACCAACCGCGCAACCTTTTTACAGTCTGCCGCTTCGGCTGGTGCTGATGGATGATGATTCGAAGGTTTTTGGCGGCATGCTCGGAAAGGTTTATCGCGGCTGTCTGTTTATTGATATTTTGTGGATTGAAGAAGTCTGCAGGGGCGCAGGCTATGGCAAGGCGCTTCTCGAAGCGGCAGAGGCGTTTGCGAGAGAAGCAAAATGTGCCTTTATACATTTAGATACCTTCAGTTTTCAGGCACCTGATTTTTATCTTGCAAACGGTTTTAAAACGTTTGGTATCTTAGATGGCTACGAAGATGATGTAAAACGCTATTTTTTAAAGAAAACACTATGATGATACCGTTGCAGAGCAAATGGCGGTTATATCATCGTTAGGCACATAAGTTTGGAGGGATCGAATGGCACATGAATGGATTGATGCATATTGTCTTTCGTTAA
This sequence comes from Clostridiales bacterium, assembly GCA_030446305.1. Taxonomy (GTDB): domain Bacteria; phylum Bacillota; class Clostridia; order Peptostreptococcales; family Acidaminobacteraceae; genus Fusibacter. The sequence goes on from JASUSA010000002.1 coordinate 53,198, forward strand.
AAAACGCGACAAAAGATTACCAGCCGGAATGGGAGGCGACGCGCTATTTTATCGGTGGTAAAATGTTTGCCATGATCGGTGAAGACAAGGCGAAGCGAAGTATTATAACTTTAAAAAGCGATCCGGTGGAAGCGGTCGTACTCAGAGAAAAATATAAGGATATCTATCCTGGCTATTATATGAACAAGCGATTATGGAATTCGATTGATTTAAACGGTGATGTTCCGGTGACAACAATGCAAGAAATGATCGCCGATTCTTATGAGCTGGTACTGAGCAAATTAAGTCAAAAACTTCAGAAGACATTACGGTAGCATTGGGATGCAATGTGTGGAAAAAGCATATGGCAATGTGCTTAACGGAGTACTCGTTCAACTAAGGTGAGATTGGCGAAAATAATAGCAAAGGTGGATCGTGAAAAATGAAGCAAACAATTATCATTCAGACAGGTCATGCGCATGAAAGTCTTTTGAAAAAAGGACTTGATTTCAGCGACATGTTTCAAAATATCATTGGAAATAAAGAGGTATATACCTATAATGTCTTTGAGGGCGAAGCGCTGCCAAGTGCATTTTCGTCAGTTGACAGAGTCATCGTCACAGGATCGCTGAGCATGGTGACGGACCGTGCGCCATGGATGCTTCAAACGGAATCGTGGCTCAGAGATGCTGCGGCAGCAGATGTACCGATTTTGGGCGTCTGTTTTGGACATCAAATGCTGGCCATGGCTTTTGGAGGCACGGTTGGGGATCATCCGCAGGGAACAGAAGTGGGATCGTCAGCAATTGTGTTAAACGAAATGGGCCTCGAAGACCCGCTATTTGAGGGCGTTCCTAATCGGTTTGCCGGCTATGTGGCACATACGCAAAGTGTTTTGACTTTCCCGGAGACGGCAGTTTGTCTTGGACGCAGCGATTATGAGCCGAATCATATTATCAGGTGGTTGCCGAAAGTGTATGGCTTTCAGTTTCATCCTGAATTTACAGATAAAGTGATTGAAAACAGCATTGAGAGGATTGTGGATAAAAACTGTGTAACCGCGATAAAAGAAGGTGAACTGACCGAATCGGACGGTGATCTGAAGACAGGACAAATCTTGTTAAAGCGCTTTATGCAGCTTCCGAGATAATGAAATGAGGTGAGACGGTGCGGTATATTTTATTTGATCTGGACGGCACATTAACTGACCCAAAGGCGGGCATTACCAAATCGGTAGCTTATGCGCTTAAACATACGATTGGACTGGATGCAGATCCTGAAACGCTGACGCGTTTTATTGGGCCGCCGCTGAAAGAATCGTTTATGACATTTTATGATATGTCGGTGGCAGAAGCACTTCAAGCCATTGATTATTATCGGATTTATTTTAAAGAATCGGGTATGCTGGACAATTTTGCATACGATGGCATTGGGATGCTTTTGGCACGGCTGAAAGAAGCCGGAAAAATACTGGCGGTTGCGACATCGAAGCCAACGCCATTTGCTGTTCGCATTTTGGAGCATTTTGATTTAGCACAGTATTTTGAAGTGATTGTCGGCAGTAATCTTGACGGTACGCGCACGCATAAAGATGAAGTTGTCGAAGCGACACTTCAAATGCTTCGTTGCGAGGCCCCTGAGCAGGCAGTGATGGTTGGCGACCGTGAGCACGACGTCATCGGCGCACAAAAGGCCGGCCTCAAGTGCGTTGGTGTAACGTACGGCTATGGCGGTTATGAAGAATTGGAAAAAGCGGGAGCGGCATGGATTGCAGCGGATTTAAAGGAACTTGAAATGCTGCTATTAAAAATGTGAGGATAAAAAAATGCGACGAAATGCGACAATTGTAATACAGTTTTTAGCGGGCATATTATTTGGCGTATCATCAGTTTTATATTTTATTGGTGGGAAAGTGGTTTTGGGATTTGCGTTTTTGGCGCTGGCGCTCGTTTATTTAATGCTCGGCATCTTCTATGTGAAAAACTATAAGGGCTGAAGAGAATAGGTGCGTATAAGCGAGAAACGAGCCGCTGATGCAGTAATGGGATTGTTTAATGGCTAGCATTGTATCCTTCTGCAATCGGCGGCTCTTATGAATCAAATAACCATATTAAGTTAGTACGAGGCCTTCTCATTTTAACTGTCGGTACATGCTGAAGGGAGATGTTTTGGATGTGTGGGGTTCATATGCATCGCATTTTTGGGAAGACCGTAGGGTATACGATCATGAAAAATGCCAATATAGAACACCTATTGATCCAGTCGTTCGATGACATGTGCTGCAGATTCCGACATTTCCTCGGTATAAGAGGTGATTTCCTGCAAGGATGCAGAGATGCTGGTGACAGCTTGATCCATGTTGTTCATTTTGGATTCGATGGTATCGGAAATGCCGGATAAAGAAACCATGGCGTTGTGAATATCGTTTTGACCTTCCTGTGTGCTGGTTGCTAAAAACTTTGTCTGTTCGGCCAGTTTTTTAACCTCTTCAGCGACAACGGAAAAGCCGAGACCGTGTATGCCGGCTCTGGCAGCTTCAATGGCGGCATTTAATGCCAGCATGTTCGTCTGATCCGCAATAGAGACGATCTGCTTGTTGGCATTTGTAAAATCGACGAGTTTTTCGTCCATTTCTGTCATGGATGCTTTTAGGGTTTCGACCATTTTTAAAATGTCAATTGACTGATTGCGAATGTTTTCAACGGCATTGGCGTTTTCTTCGTTGCCTGCAAAGACGTTGTCAATTGAAGCGACGATGATTTTAATGCTCTTGCCGATTGCCATGGCATCTTCAAGGCGTTTTTCGGTCAGCGCTTTCATATCTTCTGCAGCATGAAGCTGTGCTTCTCGTGCAGAGAGCATATCTTTTTCCAAAGAAACTGTTTTTTTGTTGTAATCAATGCAGTTATTTGGAATGTTAAAGCCGTGATGAATGGCGGTGGCCATTTTTTCGCAGGACTGATAACCGCAGGCAACACAATTGATCTTTCTGCTTTCGGTGTCTTCTTTGTTCATGCTTTCGTAAATCGCATTGAGTGTAACGGCAGAAGGTACATCAAAATTCAGTTTTAAACCTTTGGCACTGTAGTGCCTGACAAAATCATTTAGCTTTAGGTTTTTGTCAAGATAGCGGTAGAGTTCATCAACGCGTTTTTTGCGGAATAACCCGGCTTTTTTATCGGCTTGCTCTTTTTTGCGATCATTAAAGAATTTTTCCACATAGTCAATGCTGGTGGAACGTTTAAGTGCGTTGTGTTTTGTCCCCGTACCAAAATTGCATCCGTAACTGCAATTGAGAATATCCACTAAAAAGGGTTTGGTACTGCTTTGAAGGCTTTTGTATTCCTGTAAGTATTCGTATACGTGGTGAGGGCCTTCGATTTGACGAATCCAAGCATTTGGTTCAAAATAGAGCACGTTTTCTTTTAAACCGCCAGGTCTGCTGAACAGAAAACCCAGTGTCGTGCCGAGATCATCAAAATCCTTTTCCGGATAACGGCTGAGATCTACACCGTTTGCCTTCAGATAATCTTCGAGTTTTTTGAAGGTGACATTGTAGGCAATGAGGCCTTCGGTGTTTGCGTCGCCAATTTCGTCACGCTTGCCGATACATGGCGAAAGGAAGGCGATTTCATCTTTGATATGCGCATATTTTTTCAGATAGATCGCCGTACAGGACATGGGGCTGTGTATAGGCGCTAAATCCTTAATGAGGTCATTGGCATATTTTTCGATGAAGTTTACAATTGGCGGACACGGCTGCGCAATGATACTGGACATACTAGATTCTTTGGCGGCCTTGAGATAAGCCCAAACCGTAATATCTGCCCCAAAAGACACGTCGTAGATGACATTGACGCCAAGTGTTTTTAAATAGCCGAACAATTGTTTAAAATGCGTAAAATTGACTGCGATTGCCGGTGCTGCAATAACGGAAATTTTTTGACCTTTCTTTAGTGCTTCGAAAAATCGCTCCGTATCATCCCGGTATTGTCTAGCTTCGTGTTCACATACGCGAATGCATTCGCCGCAATGGATACAGCGTTCAGAATCCAATTTTACCTTATTGACGCCGTCTTCGTTTAAATAAGCTATATTTGCGCCTGGGATGGGACAGTTGGCAACACATTGATTGCATCCGGTGCAATTCTCTTCCTTTAAATAAGGGTTTCAAGTAAAGCCATGATGTTTATATACTCCTTTGTCGAATATTTACATGCGGATGTTTTCATTATATATGATAATAGGCAAATGAACATACGCTATTTTATTATCTTCGTGTTAAATTGCACGTTTTTTTGAAATAAAAAGTTGTAAAATATCAACAAAGCGTTCAAAAAAGGATACATTACCTGATTATGGAAAAGGGCATGAAGCTGAGTTCGTTTTCCTTTTTTATATAATGAAGGCGTATTGGATGCAGTTGACGGAAAAGCTATAATTGTTTATGCTATTGATACCAAATGCCAATTGAGAAAATTGTATCATTCAATTTCCTTAATGATCTGAGGGAGTGGCGATTAGTGCGGATAGAATGCCGTTTTAAAGAGAACCTGTTGAATGGGGACTATAAGCGCACTTTCGCGGTATAAAAGTACCGTGTTTATCTATTTGGGAACATCGCGGGCCAAGATTGGCGCTGTTCCGTATGGGAGGAAATTGATATGGAATATGTTATTAGACCGATTGAGGTAAAAGATGCGCCGGGTATTAATCTTTTAAGACGGATGCCCGGAACGTTTGAAAATATATTGGGAATACCTTCAGAGCGCATGAAGCGCAACGAAGATTATTTGAAAAATCTCGATCCAAATGTACATCAGTTTGTTGCCGTTGCAGAAGTGGACGGAGAAGAAATCGTCGTGGGAACGGCGGGGCTTATGGTCGCCTCAAACCATCGGCTCAGACACAGTGCCAGCATTGGCATGATGGTGCATCAGGCATATCAAGGCATGGGCATCGGCAATGCGCTGATGGCGACACTTCTCGATATTGCGGACAATTGGCTGATGCTCGTTCGCGTAGAACTGGATGTTTTTACGGATAATACGCCTGCCATTAGCCTTTATAAAAAGCATGGTTTTGTAATTGAGGGTACGCGAAAAGCGGCTGCGATACGCAATGGTGCTTATGTGGATGATTACATAATGGCGCGCATTAGAGGGGTTTAGTTAAGTGGCAGCGGCATTAATTCTAGATTGCATGTTGTGGCAATCGCGGCGTTGTTAAAGAACATGAATTCGAGGATATTTATTATAAAGAGGAGGCGCAGCGGAATGGGGCTGAGAAAGCTTAGAACGTTGGGGGATGAAATGCTTAGGCGAAAATGTAGATCAGTTGAACGATTTGACGATCGTTTAAAACAGCTTGTGGACGATATGACAGAAACGATGTATTTTGAAGAAGGCGCCGGCTTGGCGGCATCGCAAATTGGTATTTTAAAACGCGTCGTCGTCATTGATATGGGAGATGGCCTCAAAGTGCTGATTAATCCCAAAATTGTTTCGCAATCTGGCGAACAGGAAGTTATGGAGGCATGTCTAAGTGTTCCAAACAGAACGGCAATCAGAAAACGGCCGGCGCACGTGGTTGTTGAAGCGCAGGATGTCGATGGCAAAACGTATACGATTGACGGCGTAGGCGATTATGCGAAATGTCTTTGTCATGAGATCGACCATTTGGACGGCATCTTGTATATTGACAACATCATTAGCTATATCGAAATTTAATAGCGTGAAAAAAGACTTGTTTAATGTGTTACAGTAAGCAAAGAAACCGTTGGTGGCAGTGATGAAGCTGTACCAGCGGTTTTTTTAAAATCTAAAAAAGGATGCAAAATCAGATTTGAATTTTAATGCATATCTTGTACAAAAAGCGCATAAAATGTGCTCGATGAATATTATGTGCAGCTTTGTAGTGGAAAATGCATAAAATGTGGCGAATACAAAAGAATGTATTATTTTTTAACCCTTGGCATTTCAAGTATTGATCGTAAAATCAACAATTTATGCATCTGGTTGGCATTGATATTGCGTTTATAAGGAAAGTGTGAAACTTAATCTTGCCAAATGGAGGAAGAAAAATGAGAAATGCGTTTTACAGTAAAGAACTAAATCGAATGTTTGAGGGCATCAATCCGGATGATTACGTCATTGGAACCTATCTGGTTGGTGCCAAACTCAACGAAGACCCCATTATCAAAGCAGCGAGTATTGCCATTGAGCAAACCACGGGCTCTTGGGTTGACATTCCGGAAGAAACACCTGAATTAAGAGAGAAGTATGCTGCAAAGACGATTGGCGTCTATGAAGTGCCTGACTACGAAAACATGGAAAACCTCCATGGTGTAGAAAAGCGCTGGTATGTGATGCGGATCGCATTCCCGGTTGTCAATTTCGATGACAATTTGCCATTGATGCTGTCATCGGTTATCGGCAATATTGCAGCACTGCCTGACTTAAAACTGCTCGATATCGAATTTGGCAAAAAATTTGTCGAGAAATTTAAAGGGCCAAAATTTGGCATTGAAGGCATGCGCGAATTAATGGGTGTACAAGGTAGACCGTTCCTGAATAATATGATTAAGCCTTGTACCGGCTATACACCTGAGGTTGGGGCCAAACTATTCTATGAAGCTGCAGTAGGCGGTGTTGACATCATTAAGGACGACGAACTCATTGCAGGCGATACGGCTTTCAATAAAATTGAAGACAGGGTAAAATTAAATATGGCAGCGGCGAAAAAAGCGGATGCTGTCAAAGGTGAAATGACGCTTTACTGTTGTAATATTACAGACGAAATGAGTAAATTGAAAGCCAATGCAATGAAGGCGATTAAAGCCGGAACGAATTGTATCATGGTCAATGTCGTCGGCACAGGCCTGTCGGCACTGCGAATGCTGGCAGAAGATCCGGAAATCAATGTGCCGATTTTGGCGCATGCATGCGGCGGCGGTGCGTGGTTTACATCAGAGCTGCAAGGAATGAGTTCGCATGTATTAAACAAGATGATTCGCCTGTGTGGCGCAGATTTAGTCGTCAATTCATCACCTTACGGCAAATTTGACATCCTTCACAGCAAATACATGAAGATTACACAGGCACTTACCAGTGATCTTTATGACATCAAACCTTCTTTGCCGCTCTATGGCGGTGGTGTTATTCCGGGACTCGTTAAACAAACGTTAACAGATGCTGGGATCGACTGTATATTGGGGGTTGGCGCCGGTGTTCACGCACATCCAATGGGACCTAAAGCCGGTGCCATTGCGATGAGACAGGCCATTGACATTATTGTAGCGGGCAAGGATTTAAAAACAGAAGCTGCAGGCAAAAAAGAGCTTGAAGAAGCCATTCGCGTCTGGGGCGTTTATGAAGATGGGGTGAAAGGCAACTATTTGATCTAGAAAATTGAATCATCAATGTCGGGTGATGCATTCGCATATGCACACCCGACATGATATAAAAATGGGGAGGAAGTATTATATGAAAATTGTTGCAGTAACAGCTTGTATATCGGGCATCGCACATACCTACCTTTCAGCAGAAGCACTTGAAAGTGCCGGTAAAGCACTTGGACATCAGATAAAAGTCGAGACGAGGGGGTCGATCGGCGCAGAAAACGTGTTGACAGAAAAGGAAATCCGTGAGGCACAAGTTGTCATTATCGCAGCGGATCTCAGCATACCGAAAGAACGTTTTAAAGGTAAACCCGTTTATGAAGCCGGTACGCATGAAGTGGTTAATAAAGCCGGTGAAATCATTCAAAAAGCATTAAAGTTTGCAGAAAATTACCAGCCGGGGAAAGAAGCGGCAGCGGCGCCGAAAGCAGTAAAGACGGAGCCGGCAGAAAATCAAGGTGCCGGTGGTAAAAGTGTTATTTGGTCTGAAATATACAGACACTTAATGTGTGGGATTTCTTACCTCATACCATTTGTTGTTTCCGGCGGTATTATTATGGCATTATCCTTTGCATTTGCAGAATCAAACCCGGAAATTGCAGGTATCTTGGGGACAATTGGCGATTTGGCATTTGGCATGATGCTCCCTATTATGGCGGGATTTATTGCGCAGTCCATTGCAGATCGGCCGGGGCTTGTACCTGGGATCGTCGGCGGATTTTTGGCGTCAGGTGCAACGGCATCTGGATTCATTGGCGGTGTTTTGGCAGGGTTCATTGCAGGTTACTCCGTTCAATTGCTCAAGAAGGTCTTTCGATTTAAAGGCGGTTTGCGCGCCATGATGCCAATTTTAATCTTGCCTTTGTTTTCAACATTGATCACGGGGCTCATCATGTTGTTTGTCATTGGCAAACCGGTTGCGATCGTCAATGATTTTCTGACGAATTGGCTTAATTCGCTATCCGGCGGCAGTGCTGTTGTACTGGGCTTCATCGTAGCGGCAATGATTGCAGTCGACCTCGGTGGTGTCTTTTGTAGGGTTGGTTATGCCTTTGCCGTAGCAACGCTAGCGACTGGGCAGCCTTCGGTGGCAATGGCAGCGGCGATGGCAGGCGGTTTGGTGCCTTCTACGGCAATAGCACTTGCGACGGTATTGATGCCGCATAAATTTACGGATGATGAAATTGAAGCGGGTAAAGGCTGCTGGGTACTTGGCGCATCCTTTATCGTCGAAGGCGTTATTCCGTTTGCGGCGAGAGATATTAAAGCAGTTGTTCCGGCAGTAACATTAGGTGCCGGCGTTACAGGGGCGCTTACGGCATTTTTCGGGTGCACACAGTCTGTGCCGCATGGCGGTATTTGGGTTATGCCGGTGCCGGGTGCCATTGGCAACGTTCCAATGTATTTGCTGTCTGTAGCGGTTGGAATCGCCGTGACAGTGGGGCTTACAGCAGTATTGAAAAAAGATGTATCGCCGAAGCTGTCTAGGGCGCAAAGAAAAGCGCAAAAGGCAGAGGTGTTTCAATAATAAATTGCGGCAATTGTCTGATGTATGCTTGATTTGACGCATTCGGCATGACATATGGGTGTTTTATTTATATGACAGATTTGCTGACGACAGTGGTGATCAAGCGATACAGCGTAAAGCGTCGCATCATTATATGAATATAATGAACGATGCTGCCACATTGACGATTTTTAAAATATAGCGGCGCTGCAGGCAACAACACACGGTTCAAAGTGCAGCGCCGCCAACATATAGGGCATTACTGGCTGTTTGACATCCGAATGTAATGAATGCAAAGAAAGAATATGTGTAAGGAAGGGTTAAAATATGACGACAAAGCAATATATGATCAAGTTTGAAACGGGGCTCCACGCTAGGCCTGCATCGGAGCTCGTCAGCTTGACACAGAATTTTGAAAGTGAAATAAGTGTACGAAATATAGAAAACGACATGCGTGCGGATGGCAAGAGCATCATTGAGATATTATCTTTAGGTGCGTTTCAAGGAACCAATCTCGTCTTTGAAGCAACAGGCCCTGATGAAATGAACGCTGTTGAAGCAATTGTTACATTGCTGGATAATATTGAGGATTAGGAAGTGATGGCATGGAAAAGGGGATAGGCGCATCTTCTGGATACGGTATCGGAAGGGCGTATCTATATAAACAGCAAGCACTGGCAATTGATCAGACGTTGATAGCGCCAGATGAGGCAGAACGTGAAATTGAGTCGTACCATTCGGCGAAAACATTGGCGACACAACAAGTCATAAAGGTAAAAGTACGTGCATCTGTCATATTAAAAGCAAGTGAAGCAAAAGTCTTTGATGCACATCTAAGTGTCCTAAAAGATCCGGGGCTGGACAAGCGCGTGATAAAATACATTCAAGATAAACACTACCGCGCGGCATATGCCGTGACACTGGTACAAGATGAACTTTTTAATATGTTTCAAATGATGGATAATGCTGTAATGAAAGAGCGCGCGCTGGATATTAAAGACGTTTGCACGAGGATCGTCTATTGTTTAAATGGCATGACCGTACCGACACTGGCAGATCTTGAAGCAGATACCATAGTCATTGCTGAAAATCTGACGCCTTCTGATACCGTGCAAATGGACGTTTCGAAAGTAGCGGGAATAATCATTGAGGCCGGCGGCAGAACATCGCACACGGCGATTATGGCAAGATCTTTGGAAATTCCTGCAGTTGTTGGCGCAAAGGGCATGACGTCACAAGCAGACAGTGGTCAGCTCATTTGCCTTGACGGCGAAACGGGTGAAATTTACATTGAACCAAATGATGCGGTTTTAGAACAATTTGAACAAATGCGTTCAAATTATCTTGAGACAATGGCGGAACTTAGAAAATATGCGACAGCTGATTCATATACGATTGACGGGCGAAGCGTTGAAATTTGCGCCAATATTGGCAATTACACCGATGCGGACAACAGCATGAAATTTGGCCCCAATGGCGTCGGACTCTTCCGGACTGAATTTCTGTACATGGGCAAGTCAAATTGGCCAACTGAAGCTGAACAATTCGAGGAGTATAAAAAAGTAGCAGAGCTCATGCAGGATAGGGCGACCATTATTCGAACCCTTGATATTGGCGGCGATAAAGCGCTGTCATACATTGATTTTGGCAAAGAGGACAATCCCTTTTTGGGCTGGCGTGCCATGCGCATGTGTCTGGACAAAACAGATGTTTTAAAAACGCAGTTCAGGGCGATTTTGCGTGCAAGTGCTTATGGCAAGCTCATGATCATGTATCCGATGATTATTAGCACAACAGAGGTGAAACGAGCCAATGCACTGCTGGAAGAAGCGAAGGCATCGCTGAAAGCGGAAAATCTGCCATTTGACGACGCTATTCAAGTCGGTATTATGATTGAAACGCCGGCTGCAGCGATTACGGCGGATTCCCTGATCAAGTACGTTGATTTTTTCAGTATTGGCACCAATGATTTAACACAGTACACACTGGCGGTAGATCGAGGCAATGAAAAAATCGCCGATTTGTATACACCCTATCATCCAGCCGTTTTGAGACTGATCAAAATGGTTGTGGATGCCTCTCATCGTGCAGGCAAGTGGACAGGCATGTGCGGTGAACTGGCAGGTGAAGCGAATCTGACGAAGCTGCTGATTGGAATCGGTCTCGATGAGCTCAGTATGTCGGCGAGTGCCATCTTAAAGGTTCGAAAAAATGTCGTCAACATACATTATGAAGAAGCAAAACAGCTGGCGCAAAGTGCACTCAACATGGAAACGGCAGAAGCAGTTTTGGCTTTAATGAATGAATAGTACGGGAGACGTGATAGAATGGAGATAAGAGACGTAATTAAAAAAGCATATGTCAAAGTCAATATGAAATCAAAGAATAGAAATGATGCATTAATGGAACTGCTTCAAACAAGTGCCGCACAAAAACATCTTGCCAGTCAGGAAGTGGTCTATAAAGACTTATTGGATCGCGAAGCGTCATTTACAACAAAAGTCATGGCCTTTGTGGCAATTCCGCATGCAAAATCTGATAGCGTTAAAGCGCCCATGGTGCTCATCGGCAAATCAGAAGCGGGGATTGACTGGCGTGAAAATGCCAATTTTGACGAAAGTGTACCGGAAGACCGCGTCAAGTTGGTATTCATGATACTGGTGCCGGGACAGAGCATGGGAAATGACCATCTAAAAATATTGGCAGTACTCGCAAGATGTCTGGCGAGCAGCAGTTTTCGCGAACGCTTGATACTTGAAAACAGCACCGACCGCGTTTATGAGATGGTGATCGATGAAATCGCCGGAAAGTTGAGGTAGTGAATCATGAAGCATGTATTTGATTTTCAAGGAAAAACGGCTGTTGTTACTGGCGGAAACCGAGGACTTGGCAAGGCGTGTACAGAACAGCTCATGGCCAATGGCTGTCAAAATATAGCGGTCATCAGCAATTCGGGAGTCTTTGATCTCAAAGGCCCGCTCTATATTCAGGCAGATGTCTCAAAACGCGGCGAAGTTGAAGCAGCAATGCGAAAGGTGATTGAAACTTTTGGCAGAATTGATATACTCATCAATAATGCCGGGATCAGTACGATGACGGATTTCCTCGAGATAGAAGAACAGGAATATGATAAAGTGCTGTCCGTTAATCTAAAAGGTTCATTCTTCTGCTGTCAGGAGGCGATCAAACAGATGATGATTCAGCATTACGGTCGCATTGTCAATATCGCATCAACTGCGGGCATTACCGGCGGCAGCGTCAGTCCGCACTATGGCGTATCGAAAGCCGGTCTTATAGCGCTTACACAGTCGCTGGGCAGAAGATATGCACCCTATGGTATTCTGACAAATTGTGTCGCGCCGGGTGAAATGAAAACGGATATGTTTTATGATCTCTTTAAAACGGAAGAAGCGCGTGAAAAGCGTGTTGACAATATACCGGTTCGAAGAATTGGCGAACCTGCAGAAGTGGCAAATATGGTACTCTACATGGCGTCGGATCTGGCGAGTTATATGACTGGTGAAACGGTTCGCGTCTCAGGAGGAAGAATTTAACGGGAGTGTGATCAATGTGAAGCAAAGGCTTCTGGCATTAATCAACGACGAGAATCCTAAGAATCCGTATAACGATACGGAACTGGCATCATTGCTTCAAACGACGCGTTATGAAGTAATCAGACTGCGCAAGAAATACGGTATTCTCGACTATCGAAAGCGTCGATTGCCAGTGTTGTACGAAACGATCAAACATATGCTTCAAGTACAAAAACATTTGACCACGGCAGATTTAACCGGCCAATTGGTAGAAAACGGTTTTAATGTATCTCGTTTCCTTGTTTCTGAATTGAGAGACAAAATTGAAGAAGAAGTGATGGTTCCGTCACCAAAGGCGATGGCGGAACCACAATATCATATAGAAAAAAACGATGAAATGATTGGCCAGCATGGCAGTATTGAGCAGCAAATCAAGAAAATGAAAGCCGCAATGCTGTATCCGCCGTACGGTTTGCACACCATCGTCGCCGGCGAGACGGGCACGGGAAAATCAATGCTCGTCGATCTGACATTTAAGCAGCTCCAAAGGGAAGGACTGATTTCAAACGATAAAAAAATCATTAAATACAATTGCGCTGACTATGCCAATAATCCGCAGCTTTTGGCGTCGCAGCTCTTTGGTTATGTCAAAGGCGCCTTTACCGGAGCTGACGGCGAAAAAGAGGGCTTAATCAAGGAAGCCGATGGCGGGATTTTATTTCTCGACGAAATTCACAGGCTGTCGAGTGAAGGGCAGGAGATGCTCTTTACTGTTATTGACGAGGGTAAATATCGGAAACTTGGTCAAAGTTCGAAGCCTGTTGACATCCATGTTATGATTATTGGCGCGACGACGGAAAACGTTAATTCTTCGCTGCTCGAAACCTTTAAGCGGCGAATCCCAATGCTGATCGAACTGCCTTCTCTCAAGCATCGCACCATTGACGAGCGCTTTATGCTGGTTGCGAGGTGTCTGCAATGTGAATCAAACGCCATTCGCAAAAGTATTTATGTCAGTTCGGAGTGTCTTGTCAATTTGCTGACCTACCCCTGCAAAGGCAATGTTGGACAGCTGAAAAGCGATATAAGGGTGGCCGTTGCAAACGGCTTTCTGCGCACCATTGAGGACTTAAGCGATTCAATTAAACTTGAAATTATCGATTTTGGAAAAAATGTTCAAGAAGGGTTTACAAAAGATCTCCTGCTTGAATCGTTTGAATTTTATCGTGAACACGGCATTGTCGTCAATCCTAAGCGCGACGAAATTGCATACGTCGATGAAAAAAACATTTATGTCATGCCCAATGAGATTTTTACAACTTTTAAGGACCGTTATGAAAATTTTATCTCACAGGGGCTCCCAATGTCATTGGTTGATAATCTCATCTACCGAGAACTGGATTATCGCCTCATCAAAATGATAAAGACCATCAAGTCGAAAAGCGGACCGTTTTTAAAAGCATATAGCTGTGAAACCGCTGCCTGTACACCGTATTCAAAGCAAATCATGGATGTGCTCGAACGAAAAGTCGGTAGCATCGACCCAGATATCAAACGATGTATGCTCATTACATTTGAAGACGTCATCCAAAAAGTAAAGTCGGAATGGCAATTTGTCAATTATAGAATGACGCGCGTTGAAAAAACATACCTGATGGAATACAGCATTGCTCAGGAAGTAATGGAAGATCTGGAAAATCACTATGGCAGGGTGTTCCCAATGGAACTGATGGGCATCATCGCCCTCTACCTGAAAAACAACGCGGATCGAACGGAAAAAGAAAGGCTTGTCAGAATAGTTGTCATCACCCACGGCGATATCGGGAGGGAGATTGCAAAAGTGGTGAATACATTTCTCAGCGAGCAAATACTGGATTGGATCAGCATTCCGCTCAATTTAAAAAGAGAGACATATGTCGAATACGTCCTCGAAAAAATTGCAGCAATTGAAGAAGACAATCTGCTGCTGTTAGTGGACATTGGCTCATTGCTGATGTTGGGGGAAATTATTGCCAATCATACCGAAAAGCAGACGAAGACCATTAGCCGCGTCGATTTGGCCATTGCACTGGAGGCTGCGGTAAAACTTAAGCAAGAAAACATTACGCTAACCGAGATTTATGATTATATCAAAAGAAAAGCGCGCATTGATGACCGCAAAGACATTGGCAAAGCCACGCAGGGAGACAACATCATCGTCGTATCCTGTATAACCGGCCAAGGTGCAGCCATTGGCATTAAAACATATATTGAAGACAACTATCCCAACATTACAGCGCGTGGGATTAAAGTGCTGCCCATAGGCGTCATGGGACAGGATCTTGAGGCGTATCTCAATGAAATTAGAAAGAGCAACCGCATCATTGCATGCATTGGTGCGGTAACTGTCCAAATTGAGAATGTGCCGTTTATAAAAATTGAAGATATCATGCAGCCGAAAGGCAGTGATACGCTGAACAAAATTATTGACAGCACATTGCCAGAGCTGTTGCCTGAAAACGGCACACACGTCAATTGCTATGATGAGAACGCAATCTTTGAAAACGTTTCATGCAGAAATAAAGAAGAGGCCATTGCCAAAATCGCTGATAAACTCTGTGAGATGCAGTATGTGACGGATGATTTTAAAGAAAATGTCATCGCGCGTGAAAAAGCCATCAGCACACACTATAAAAACGGCACGGCGATACCGCATACGTATTCTAAATACGTCATTAAGTCTGTCATTGCCATTGCCAAACTCGAAACGCCAATTTACTGGGCGGAAAATTACCTTTGCGACATGGTATTTATGGTCGCGCTTAAAGATGAAGATACCAAAGCATTAAAAGGACTGAGCAAGCTGATTAACAATGAAATGACGCTAAAACGCATCAAAGAAGGCGACGCATCAGAGATTATCAGGCTCATCACCAACAGGAGAGCATAAATGTTTGATTATCATAACCATACGTCCTTTTCGCATGACAGTGACGCACCCATGGCGGCAGTTATCGAATCGGCAATTGCCAGAGGACTCAAAAGCATTGCCATTACAGATCATTACGATCCTGAATATGCCAATCCGCTTAAGGACACAGCCATAGATCTCGACCAATATTATGCTGAGTTGACGAAGGCCTCAGAAACATATCAAGACGTTATTCACCTTGTAAAGGGGATTGAGCTGGGGCTTCAGGACCACGTTACGTCATTGTTGGCGGATGCGGTAAAAGCTTATCACTTTGATTTTATACTGGGATCTTTTCACTGTGCCGACGGCATGGAGCTTTACGGCGAAACATTTTATGCAGGCTATGCTGCTGAAGCGGTATATCAGAAATTTTATGAGAACTGTTACCGTGTCATCGGCAAGTACGATCAGTTTGACGTCATGGGACATGTGAATATCATTGACCGCTATGCACACCGTATTCCGGCATTTGAAACGTACCGTGAACTGGTTGAGGCGATTTTTAAATTGCTGATTGAAAAAGGCAAGGGAATTGAACTCAATACGTCCAGCATTCGCTACGGCATGGGAGAACGCTATACGCCAACCGTTGAAATGCTGAAACGCTTCCGAGAAATGGGCGGAGAGATTATTACCGTCGGTTCGGATTCGCATCGGGCATCAGAGGTTGGCAGCGATATAGACTTTGCGGCAGAACTCTTGAAAACATTGGGGTTTAAATACCGAACACTGTTTCAAGACAGAAAGCCCGTTTTTGTATCCTTATAATCAGCAGTGAAAGCAATAGCAGAGAGGAATGAGATTATGTGGCAAGAGGATTACCGTAAAAAATGCATAAGTGCCGAAGCGGCAATAAAAAAACTTCAAGGCATGCGTCGCATTGTCGTCGGCCATGCGTGCAGTGAGCCGACAACGTTGATTGATGCGCTGGTAGATCAGAAGACTTTATTTGATAAACTCGAAATCGTGCACATGGTGGCGATGGGAAAGAGTGCTTATACAGCGCCTGAAATGGCAGCGTATTTTCGGCATAATGCACTGTTTGCAGGCGGGAGCACTCGCGCTGCAATTCAAGCGAACAGGGCTGATTATACACCGTGTTTTCTCTATGAAGTTCCGCGGCTATTTAAAAATGGCTGTTTACCGGTGGATGCAGCCCTTATACAATTAAGCAGGCCGGATGCGCATGGTTATTGCAGTTTCGGCCTTTCAAATGATTATACGAAGCCGGCAGCAGAAGCAGCTAAAGTGGTTATTGCAGAAGTGAACGATCAAATGCCCAGAACCTTTGGCGACAATTTTATCCATGTATCTGAACTCGATTATATCGTCGAGACATCTGTGCCGCTGCTTCAAATGGCTAGGGCTGCCATCGGCGATACTGAACGCGCAATTGGCGGCTATTGTGCAGAACTCGTGGACAATGGCTCGACACTGCAGTTGGGGATTGGCGGCATACCCGATGCCGTTTTATTATCCCTTGCAGATAAGAAAGGATTGGGCATCCATTCAGAAATGTTTTCAGATGGCGTCGTCGATTTATATGAGGCGGGTGTCATCACCAATCAAAACAAGACTTTGCATAAAGGCCAGATGGTTGTAACGTTTGTAATGGGGACGGACAGACTTTACAAATTCATCGACGACAATCCAAAGGTTGCCTTTTATCCAGTTGACTATGTGAATCATCCGGCTGTTATCGCAAAAAATTATAAAATGGTCTCCATTAATGCCTGCATTGAAGTGGATATAATGGGACAGGTATCTTCCGAGAGCATTGGCTATAAGCAGTTTAGCGGCACAGGTGGTCAGGTGGACTATGTTCGTGGCGCGAGCATGGCTGAGGGCGGCAAATCAATTATCGCAATGCCTTCAACTGCCAAGGGGGGAACGGTGTCACGCATTGTTCCGCTGCTCCAAGAGGGGTCGGCAGTCACCACATCGCGAAATGATGTTCAATATATTGTGACGGAATACGGCATTGCCGATATGCGCGGCAAGACATTGAAAGCAAGGGCACAGGCGCTCGTCAATATTGCGCATCCAAATTTTAGAAGTGAACTTGCAGAGGCTGTAGAAAAACGCTATAAAGAGCGATAAAGATAATGACGGCAGTAAATAAAGCGAAAACGTTGAAATAAAGGGTGTGTTTTATCAAATGCCATTGGCGATAACGGCTGCCAATGGCATTTAAGCGTCGAAATGATCACGAATACAATAAAAAATGATATAAATACAATTATATTACTATAACTCTATTGACATGATGGTAAATGTTGGTTAAAATGTACTAAAGCTACAGACCTAATGGTGGCGGCCATTTATTCATAGGGGGGTGATGAAAATCGTATTAGAACGTATTCAGGAAGGGCTGAGTTTGGTAGAACGCAAGTCTGTGATAGAACAGCCAAAATGTATCATTTGCGAATCAAATGAAAAACTCGTGCTGTTTAAAGAAACGTGTATTTGCGAATCGTGTGTCAGCTACATAAAGGCTTCTGAGGAAGCATAATATCGTACATATGTCCAGAAATAACAATGATGAAAGCGCTTTCTGCATTTTGCTAAAGCGTTTTTATTGCTTTTTTGGTATAATGGAAAAAGATCAAACGGATAGAGCCAAAGTGCAGTAACAGAAGGCAGAAAGGTGTGAAAAACCGATGGAATTATGGGATATATACGATGTCAATCGATGTCGTACTGGCAAGAAGGTCGTAAGGGGTGTACCACTTGGTGAAGGCGAGTTTCATCTGGTCGTCTTTGCAGTGATTATGAATGCGCAAGGGGAAATCATCGTTTCCAAACGAACACCCAACAAGACATTTCCAAACCACTGGGAGATCACAGGCGGTGCTGCAATTAGCGGCGATGACAGTGAATCGGCAATCCTTAGAGAAATAAAAGAAGAGCTCGGCATTACGTTTAAACGCGGTGATGGCAAATGCATCAAACGTTTTATCCAATATTCCGAGTTTTCTTATTTTGGTGATATTTGGCTGTTTAAGGCAGAAGTTGATATGGCGTCCATTGTGTGTCAGCCGGAAGAAGTCAGCGAGGTGAAACGCGTTGATCAATCGGCGCTATACGATTTAATAGACAGTGGCAGTTTTATTAAAAATCAGCATGTCATCGATTGTCTGAAAACGCTGTGGCATATCGCTTGATCGACCTATTAAAATATTAAACGCTGTTGCAGTATGACCAAGGAGGTTGAGATGGAGTATACGTTTAATGATTTAAGTCTGGAATCAATTGAAGAAATAAGAGCGGCTTGGGAGCGGCTTAATGAAGAACATCAAGAGCGTTCGCGTTATTTTAAAAAATTTTATGCCGAGCGAACATTTGAAGAGCGATTTTCGATATATCGGGACTATGCATCTGACGATGTTTTTATTGAAGTGGTTAAAAATAGAAAAAAGGAAGTAATCGGTTACTGTATTTCTGTCCTACGCAACGGTCTCGGAGAGGTAGATTCGCTTTATGTCGATGAACGCTTCAGGGAGCGCGGCATTGGCAGCAATCTCATGATCAATGCCCTAAAATGGCTTAAAGCAAATGGCAGTGATCAGATTGGGCTTGCGGTTGCGCAGGGAAATGAACAAGTTTTTGACTTTTACCAGCGGTTTAATTTTTTCCCGAGAAAAACCTATCTCATGCACAAAAATCCAATGGAGGATTGATGAAAAATAAAAGATGCGGCTACGTGGATATGCACATTCATTCGTACCATTCAGATGGCACGATGTCACCTGAGGCTATTTTGAAACGCGCAAAACAAAATGGGGTGCAGTATTTGTCTATTGCCGATCACAATACATTGGCGGGAACAGCTGAACTGCTAAAAATTGCAGATGATTACGCGATTTGTGCATGTTCGGGTGTGGAGCTCGATACCCTTGAAAACGGCAGGGATATTCATATTCTCGGTTACGGTATGGCCATTGAAAACGCAGATTTTCAGACTTTTGTAATCGAAAACCGCGCACATCTTGACGCTATCAGCGATCGGCTGATTGAAAAGATGGTGCGTTTAAATGCGCATAAAGATTTATCGCTGTCCGGTTATCGCGATTTTTGTTATGATCGAAATGGCGGCGGATGGAAAGCGCTGCATTATTTTATGGCCATTGGGTTGACAGCGTCGCTATATGAAGGCATGCGTCTATATGAGCATTATGATTGCAGCTATGATCAGGCGTCATTTTCGGATATCAAAACCGCTTGCAGTCAAATTCATGCAGCAGGCGGTATCGCCGTATTGGCGCATCCGGGCGTCACTGTAAATGAAAGTGAACTGTCTGCGTTCTTGGCATTTGTTAACACCTGCGGCATCGACGGCATTGAATGTCATTATCCAAAGCACAGTGAGGCTGTGACGAAGCAGTGCGTTGCATTTTGCGAGGCACATGGCCTTTACGCCACAACGGGGTCTGACTGTCATGGAACCTTTGGCAATACAGATGTTGGTGAAATGAAAATGGCTTTTGACGCACTCGATCTCCATCGCTTTTTTGAAGCATGTCGTCGGCGTGCCGTGTAAGGGCGCAGATTGTATTGCTGAGGCTGAGCCTACTGTTTGCTGATGAGGTGTAGAAGTTTTTGGGTTGCGGATGAGGCAATTGCATTACGCAATTACCTTGGATAAATATTGTTTGGAAGGCGGGGGCTGTTTGGTATTTTCCAGTTTAACTTTTTTATACTTGTTTTTGCCAATCAATTTGATTCTCTATTTTAGTACAAAGAATGAGCAGGTTCGAAACGGCATTCTCATTTTATTCTCATTGATGTTTTATGCCTATGGTGAGCCGGTATGGGTAACCCTTTTGATTTTTAGTGCTACCGTCGATTTCTGGCACGGTAAGATCATCGAGCGTTATCGCGGCTGTATTCAGAGCAAGCTGGCGCTGATGAGTTCACTTGTCATTAACTTATCGCTGCTGGGCTTTTTTAAATATTGGCATTTTTTTACTGAAAACTTTTATGCGCTGTCAGGCATACTGTTGCCTACACACCACTATGCATTGCCGATTGGCATTTCATTTTACACATTTCAGACACTTTCTTATACCATTGATGTCTATCGGGGTGAAGTGACAGCACAGCGGTCTTATTTGAAATTTCTGTTATTTGTTTCGCTGTTTCATCAGCTGGTAGCAGGACCGATTGTGCGATATAAAGATATTGCAGCAGAAATTGAGCACCGTGAGATTTCACTTTCAAAATTTTCCTATGGCGTCAATCGCTTTGCTTTGGGATTGGCAAAAAAAGTGCTTATTGCCAATACTGCAGGTGCCGTAGCAACTCAAGTGCTTGATTTTAGACAAACCAGTCCGACGGTTGTCGGCGCTTGGTTTGGCATTGCAATGTTTGCCTTTCAGATATACTTTGATTTTTCCGGTTATTCAGATATGGCGATTGGGCTGGGGCGCATGTTTGGATTTACCTATAAAGAGAATTTTAATTATCCCTATATGGCGGCATCGGCAACCGAATTTTGGCGGCGCTGGCATATTTCACTTGGGAGCTTTTTTAGAGATTATGTCTATATCCCATTGGGCGGAAAACGACGCTATCAGCTTCGCAATCTTTTTATCGTCTGGTTTTTAACAGGACTTTGGCATGGTGCGAGCTGGAATTTTATTGTATGGGGTCTGTTCTATGGCATACTGATCTATTTGGAAAAATTAATTGGTGAAGCACGGCTTGCGAAAACGCCGATTTGGCTGCGGCATGGCTATCTTATCGTCGCGATGCTGATTGGCTGGGTATTTTTTTACTATGAATCTTTGCCGGATGCCATTTATGTCATTGGCACCATGTTCGGCATGCAGGGACAGCCGCTGATTCAAACGGAAATGGTGCTGCTGATAAAACAGTATTGGCGTTTCATTATTTTGGCTGTTCTTGCCTGCACGCCGATTTTCAAAGTAGTTTATTTTAAAGTCAAAGGGGTGTTGAAAGCGCAATTGGGCGATTGGCTTGATGCGCTGCTGGTTGGGGGAACACTTTTGCTGGCAACGGCTTTTCTCGTCGGCAGCTCTTACAACCCGTTTTTATATTTTAGATTTTAATGAAAGTCGAGAGATAGGATGAAAGCATTCAGGTATGTCAACGTATGGGTTTTTATCGGGATCATATGCTTGTTAGCGGTGGCAAATGCAATTGCACCCGCACCTGCAGAACTTTTAGAAACTGAAAATCGCATGGCGACACCAAAACCTGTCCTGACGGCAGCACATGTTTTTGACGGCACGTATTTCGGCACATATGACGATTACTTTGCAGATCATTTTATCCTGCGGGACGAATGGCTGCGCATTAATCGGATAGTTTCGGCATTAAACGGCAGCAGCGGCGGCAGTGCGCCGCAGGTGGTGACGTTTGAGGGCGCAAATGTTGCGGCAAAATGGACACCGGATGTCGGTCAAGCGGTAGTGGACGATTCATACGCCGATGGTTCTACGACGCAGAAGGCAACTTTGCAAATGACGGATGAATCCAGTACGAATGAAGATGAAGCGAGGCTCGCTGAAGGCGAGGCCCAACAGTTTGACAACTGGGGAAAATTGCTGATTTACGGGGATTCCGTGATGGAAATCAATACGGCGAATCCCGAAGCCAATGCACATTATGCTGCCGCTATCAATGCGTATTGGGAGCGCTTTCACGATACGAGTAATGTCTACAGTCTTTTAATACCGACGCAAATTGAATTTTTAGAAGATGATGCTTATCGGGAGATGAGTGCGTCCCAGCGTGAGACCATTGATGATATGCGTACAAAATTGGATGACGGCGTTCAGTTTGTCGATGTCTATGATGTGCTGGCAGCTCATACGTCAGAATATATCTATTTTAGGACAGATCATCACTGGACGCAGCTAGGCGCAAAGTATGCCTTTGAGGTATTGGCAGAGGCAGTTGGCGGAGAGGTGCCAGCATGGCTCAACACATTGGTTCCCGTTGATGTACCGGGTTATTTAGGCAGTTTGTATACGGCGACATCACTTGAGGCGCTTGCAGCGCATCCGGATACGGTTACTTATTACAAGGGGCTGCCGGATCATGAAATGGAAGATGAGGCAGGTAATCGCATTGAAGACGGTAACGTCTATGTGCTGCGTTGGCTGGAGACGCCGCAAAAATATGGCGTGTTTCTTGGGGGCGACAGAGCCTACACGCAAATTGAGACAAATGCGGGAACGGGAAGGCGCTTTCTGGTGCTGAAAGATTCTTATGCCAATGCTCTGACCCCCTTTTTAACGGGAATTGCCGATGAAATCATTGTCATTGATCCCAGACTCTATACGGATGATGTCGATCACTTGATTAAAGCACATCAGATTACAGATATTATATTTGTCAACTATGCACTGGTTAACCGCTGGGACGGCTATGCAGGCCTTTACGAAGGCCTGCTTGCACCGGAGATACACTAGCGTTTGACATCATATTGAGGGAGGTTTTATGCATTCAACATTTAAAGCCAATGTGCTTCGGTTTGCCAGCTTTGTGCCGTCGATTATTGTCGTCTTCAGCATGGTGTTTATCTATGGCAGACGATGGCTTGGCATTAATCAGCAGCCAGTAGAGACCATGTTTCAGGGGATACTTTCTTACTGGTTGATCCTCTTGCTTTTTTCCATCTTTATTGTCATGGCGCTGATGGTGGCATTTGTGTTTCATGCGGTGGTTTTCAATAAAAAAATAAGCTCCTTTCAGAAGCTTATTTGGATTGTTGCGCTGTGGGTATTAAATGCACTTGCAATACCGGTTTATTACATGAAATACTTGCATAACGACCATTCGATTTAAGTGTGCTTGGATGGCTGAACCGGTAATCGGTGCAAGAGCGTTTTCAGAAGCACTGCCCCCAAGAGGGCGCCGACGAGTGAACTCGTGGCAAAAGGTATGACAAAGTACAGGGCGCCGTGATCCATGCCCAGAAACCATTTGGCGATTGGATACGCCGCGAGACTGCCAATAAGACCTGTTCCAATGACTTCACCAAGGCATGCCGCAAGGTGGCGTCGGGTTTTCAGATAGAATATTCCGGCTAAAAAAGCGCCGATCATACTGCCCGGAAAGGCGAGCAGGCTGCCTGTTCCCATCAAGTTGCGAAGCAGTGAAATGGCAAAGGCGCACATGACGGCATAGGCAGGGCCGAAAATAACCGCAGCAATGACGTTGATGACATGTTGAATGGGAAATGCTTTCGCGACGCCGATTGGAATGTAAAAATTTGAACCGAGGAGAACGCCAATGGCGACGAGCAGGCCGGAACCGACTACTTTGTGTGTTTTATGCATTGCTTTACCTCCAAATGTGTTTTGTTTCGCAGGGGATCTAAAAAGTAAAAAAAGCATCAACCATAGGTTGATGCTTCGTCATTTCACGGCTTAGCTTCCCTACGCCAGTATAATCTGGATCAGGTTAAGAGAGTAAAATAGTCGGCTATTTTTCTCAGCTGCCCGTTATGCAGCACCCCTAGCTTAAAAAATATACTTGATGATGACACAATTGCTGTTAAAAGCAATCAAGTGATAGACATCACCAAACTTTAAATACAATTTAGCACAGTTTAGGTGAATTGGCAATGTAAAATTATGGTATAATAAGTTTTGTATAAAGATTGCTGAGGACAACTGGGAGGCACCGATGATGACGATCCGACAGATTGAGGAAAATGATTTAACGCGTGCAGATGCATTTATTGAAAGCGTTTTAATTGAGACATTTGATGCGAATGGCGTTTCGGACATGCAAGCGCTGCTGGAATCTGAAATTCATGGGAAAAGAGCATTGTTTCGCCAAGCAATTGTTTCGCAAAAGGCAGATAAAACATTGATGATCCTGCTGGCGGTTGATGGAGATCAAATTGCCGGCATGGCCAGTATTGGCAGTCCCAATGATGATATTACTTCTGTGGAAGCTGCCGATTGCCGCAGCGTAAGAGAGGTAGGCACGCTCTTTGTTGCGCCTGCGTACAGAGGAAACGGCGTGGGGGCGGCGCTTTGGCTCGCAGCTGTGTTACAGTTTCAAAAAAACGGCGAGACTTTTCTGTGTTTTGACAGTGGCTATCCTGTCGCTCAAGAAACATGGCAGAGACGGTTTGGCAGACCGCAGTTTGAACTCGTCAATCGCTGGGGTGAAGGCACGCGTCATATGATTTGGAAACTGTCAACAGACGTTGCCATGCGGTGTATGATGAAGTGGCTTTCGGTAAAACGACCTTGTTGGTATCAGACCTCATTGCCGGAAGCGTGTGATTATACAGTGCGACCCGGTGCGTATGCGGTGCTGGTGAAGGCGCATCGCGTTGGTGTCATTAAAACGAAGACGGGCTATTTTCTGGCTGGCGGCGGTATTGAAGCAGGCGAAACACCTGAGGCAGCACTTAAGCGCGAATGCATGGAGGAAATTGGCGTGACGATAGAGCATATCGAATATCTTGGCGTCGGCGAACACTATTTCAAATCCATCGTTGATCAAATGATGATGCAAAGTATTGGTTACTTTTTCAAGTGTCAAATTGAAGCTTTTGCAGGTGAAGAGACAGAACCGGACCATGAACTCGTCTGGCTTTCTCCTGATGAAGCGGCCGAAAAGCTTTATTTGGCGCATCAAAGGATCGCTGTTGCAATGACAATGCTCAATGATGCATCGTGATTTTTACATCGAGATAAACAGAGGCGTGAATACAACCATGTGATACCGACAAGAGGAGGAGAGCGTATGAAAATATTGTTATTAATGGGAAGCATGCGTCAAAACGGTCATACAGCAGAGGTGACGAAAGCATTTGAAGCCATGCTCACAGATAGAAATGCAACAGTAGAATACCTGCCGCTGGTCAAATATGATATCAAAGCGTGTACGGGTTGTGCAACCTGTCAAAATATTTTAAATGCACATGGCTGTGTCATTCGTGATGATGTGCCGGATCTCTTTGAAAAAGTACGGTCAGCCGATGCTGTTTTCTTTGCAACACCAATTTATTCGTGGTACTGCACAACACCTGTCAAATCGCTTATGGACCGTCTTGTGTACATGATGAATAAATACTATGGTGAAACGCGGGGCGGCAGTTTTTGGGAAGGGAAAAAAATTGGGATTATTACCACCTGTGGTTATCCGGATCATTATGGTGCAGATCTCTTTGAAACGGGGATCAAACGGTATGCCAAGCACTCTGAACTCGTATATATCGGTCATTTTAACGCGCGTGATAAAGGCAAGCAGTATGCATTTTTTACAGAGGACGACAAAGATCGGCTGATGAAATTTGCCGAGGAAACTGTGTCGGCATCAACGGAATCGCTATGCTAATCGGTCATATTGGCCTTTGGGTCAGGGATTTGGAAGCGATGAAGACCTTTTACTGCCGCTATTTTGAAGCGATCACAAACGAAGGCTACTATAATCGGACAAGGGGGTTTCGCTCTTATTTCTTATCATTTGAATCCGGAGCGAAACTTGAACTCATGTCTCTTGAATCAATGCTTGAAACAGCACTTGAAACGACGTTTGAAACAAATGGCATGCAGCGGTATGGTCTGGCACATCTGGCATTTGAAGTACCAACCAAATCGCATGTTGAAGCGCTGACAAGTCGTTTGATAGCGGATGGTTACCGCTGTACAAGTATGCCCAGAATGACGGGAGACGGTTATTATGAAAGTGTTGTCGTAGACCCGGAGGGAAATGCTGTTGAACTCGTCGCGCAATCGCCGGAAGATTGACGAACGGGAACAGAATAATCGTGATAAAATAGAGAGGAGATAACATGGCAAAAAGAAAATCCATTGCACTCGGCAAGTGGCTAAAGCTAAATTTTAGTCAAAGCGGTGTCAGTCTGACCGGGTTAAAGGGTGTGCGATTCAATCTGTCGAAGAGAGGGCTGCGCGGAACGGCGTATATCCCCGGCACGTCTATATCGAAATCAAAGACACTCTTGCCTAGGGATCATTTTAAAAAATATTGGATTCAATACATAATCGGAGGCATCGTCGTCATTGTGATATTTAATCAATTCTTAACGCACGCAAGTATCAAATGATGGTAAAATACTTAAAAACACTGGAGGACAAAATGATCAAACACGTCGTGATGTGGCGTTTGAAAGAATCGCCTGAAAAAATGGCCAATGCACTTAAAATCAAATCGTTAATTGAAGGGCTTGCAGGCAAAATTGAAGGACTCATCAGCATTGAAGCCGGTGTTAACGCGCTGCCGGATCCGCAGGCATACGATGTCGTACTCATCGCTGTTTATGAAGATGAAGCGGCATTTGAACGTTACAAAAGTCATCCTGAGCATGTTGTTGCTGCACAGTTTATCGGTTCTGTAAAAGAAGCGCGAACTGTTGTCGATTATTATCTGTGATGATGAGCGAGACAGCAGTGATGAAATCAGGTATCATATTAGATCTTGACGGCACGTTGATGGATGGGGTGCATGCCTATGAAGGCGCCGTATCGCTGGTCAATTACCTGCAGTCATTGGCAGTACCGATACTCGTCATGACCAATAGCGTTCAGCCGCCGGAGGCGATTATGAAGCGTCTGCAAAAATGCGGCATGGACATTACCGCTGAAAACATCTTAAACCCCATTGTTGCAATGAACGCCTACATTCGAAATCAGGGATGGTCAGCGGTAAGGTGCATAGGCGGTGAGGATGAGCAGCGGCAACTGCTGAATGTTTCTGATACAGATACGCCAGATGCTGTTGCGCTGCTTGATTTTGAAGACATCAATGCCGATTATCGCCTGCTTCAGACGCTGATGACGCTTTTGCGTCGGGGCGTGCCGTTTTTGGCGGCTTCAGGTTCGTGCCACTATACAAAAAATGGCGTTAGACAGATTGATACCGGTGCGTTCGTTCGCCTTTTGGAACTTGCTTCGAATTGTGAAATTCAGGTGATGGGGAAGCCTTCGCCACTCTATTTTCAGATGGCGTATCAGCTGCTCGGCAAAGCGCCTGAAGCTATTTATGTCATTGGCGATGATGTGATAACAGATATGCACGGTGCCGCCGTATCGGGTAGTGTAGGCTGTCTGATCAAAACGGGCAAGTATCAGAGCGGTGATGAAGATTCGTCTGATGTATCATATTGTTTTGAAAATTTAGAGGATTTAAAAAGATTAATAGAGAAAAGGGTGGCTTTTTAATGGCAAAAATTACATTTCGAAAAGCAAAGCGTGATGATGTCGCGTTGATACTATATTTTATTAAAGAACTTGCATCCTATGAGCACTTGCTGGATGCCGTAGAGGCGACGGAAGCAGGACTTGAACAGTCGCTCTTTGACCAAGGCGCTGCTGAGGTTATCTTTGTCGCATACGAAGGCGAGGATGTGGGTTTTGCATTATTTTTCCAAAACTATTCAACGTTTGTCGGTGGTGCCGGCATTTATTTGGAAGACCTTTATGTGCTTGAAACACATCGCGGCAAAGGACTTGGCAAGATGCTCCTGCAGCAGGTTGCTAAAATAGCCGTGGAACGTCATTGCGGCAGATTTGAATGGGCATGTCTCAACTGGAATGAGCCGTCCATTGCATTTTATAAGCATATGGGGGCTGTACCAATGTCGGATTGGACTGTTTATCGCCTTGAGGGCGAGGCGTTAAAGAAACTTTCGATAGGGTGATGAGATGTCAGCAATAAAACGAAAAGCATCAAAATCTGCAGCTAAACTGCTGACACATGCCAAGCGATTTGCACCGGCTGTCGGGCATTTGCTGTCAACACTGGATGTGGTTGAAACAACTGGGAAAATTGTAAAACCCATTGTCGATGATGGCTATTCGAAACAGCGTGAACGCTTGAAGCGCATATTTGTTAAACAGGAAAAGCAATTTGAAAGTTATGTTATATGTCATGAAAAGACGGGTATTAAAGAAAGCGGCAGTACTGCGGAGGAAGCCTTGGCGCATTTTGTGGAACGCCTTGAAGGGCTTCGAAAATCTCATGTACTCAGTGCCAATGGGAAACGCCGCCGTGCAGAACTCAAATTGATCGAAAGATTGAATACCATTGTAAATGATGGCGAGACGATAGAACAGCATCTTTACAGGATTGAAGTTGACCGTCGTTTATTGCCGGCAGTGAAACAGAAACAGTCTAGGAGGCAGTCAAAATAAAATGGAAAACAGAGGGAGTTTACAGCTCCAACAGGGGAGGATGAGCATGTCGGAAGTAGAAGGCAAAAAGTTGGCCGTACTCATTGACGCAGATAATGCACAGGCAACAGTTTGCGGCGAGTTGTTGGCAGAAGTAGCGAAATTTGGCATTGCAAGTGTCAAACGCGCTTATGGAGATTGGACGACATCGAATTTAAAGAGCTGGAAAGATTATTTGCACAAATATGCGATTCAGCCCATTCAGCAGTTTAGTTATACACAGGGTAAGAATGCAACCGATTCGGCGCTCATTATTGATGCGATGGATTTGCTGCACGAAAGCCGTTTAGATGGTTTTTGCCTTGTTTCATCGGACAGTGATTTTACGAGGCTCGCGACGCGGATCAGAGAAGCGGGTCTGTTCGTCTATGGATTTGGAGAGGAAAAGACGCCGGAGCCCTTTATTTCGGCTTGTGATAAGTTTATCTATACTGAGATATTGAGAGAGCAAAAGCATACTGAGGATGAATCTGAAAATGCAAGTTTGAGACAATTGATTACATCAGCAATTGAAGCGGTTTCACGTGATGATGGCTGGGCATTGCTTTCAAGAGTGGGTGGCCATGTTACAAAAAACAATCCTTCATTTGACCCAAGGAATTATGGCTATGACAAATTGGGCAAGCTGGTTAAAAACCTCAATTATATTGAAACGGAAGAAAAAGAATTCAACGATGGTTCTTCCAATGTTCATATTTTTATAAGAGTCATTAACGGCGGTCGATAGGAGGTACAGGATGTTTTTCGTATTTGGATTCGGCAAACAGACGATTAAGACGCGATGGGCAGATGAGGTTAGAACATGCCCGCGATGCGGCAATACAAAGAGATGGCCATATAAAAAAATTACGTATTGGTTTACGCTATTTTTTATTCCGATTTTGCCTTATCAGGTGAAATACGTTACAGTGTGTCCAATATGCGGTTATTTTGAAACCATTGATCAAGCTGCATTTGATGCCGCTTCTGAAGAAGCAGATGATTCGGATAAACCGGTTGGCGTACCACCGCGCACGGGGATGACGGAAGTCCAGCGCCGATTCAATCAAGAGATGGCGACGTACGAAAATCAAAAAAAGGATAAAACGGAGCAGTGAGATAAACGGCATATCATTTTCATTCAGAACAGTGACGATTAAGCATATTGACAATACAGATTGGAGAAATAGATGAACAGGAAAATGATAATCGGCATTATGTTAATCGCTGTACTGCTGGCGGGATGCAGTTGTGCGCGTCAAGGTGATGAGGCACTTTCTGAAACAGAAACAGGCGTGTCGGCAGAAGTGGAATCTGTCTCTTCAGGAGAGGATGCACAGATGCATGCGAACGGTGAAACAGATGAACAAACGGATGAACAAACGGATGAACAAACAGATGTCTACACGATTGCATCACTGGGGATGCAGGACGGTGTTGCCTACGAGGCGATGATTTTTATTGATGCTTTTGATGCAGCCGCGCGGACGCTTGCGTTCAATGCAGTTGAGTGGATTGATACACCGGAACGCGCATCCGAAGTGGGCATTGATTACAACAGAGATATGCCTGGCGGTTTCTATATTTACGATGCGGGAATCGTGCTGGAACAATTGCCGATATCCGATACGCTTTGTTATTATACACTTAATGAATCGACACCGATGAAAGCCGATGAACGTGTTTTATGGGAATTTGTCGACTACATGAAGACGGAAGGTTTTAATTATCCATTTAATATTCGAATACTCAATGGTGAAATTACACAGATTGAACAGGTGTATTTACCATAAAGGAAAGAGAGGAAACAGATAAATGCGCGATCTCTACGGTGTTCAGCTCGATGATGCTACGCGAAAAACAATTATTTTGGCATTTCAGGATTTTTATGAAAACGAAACCGGTGAGACGCTGGGCATGTTTCAAGCAGAGGCGATGGTTGATTTCATGATTGAACGCATTGGTCCCAATGCGTACAACTTAGCACTCGATCATGTCAGAGGATGGCATCGAAAGAAAATGGAAGATATGGATCTGGAATATGATATGCTCTATCGCAATACGCGATAGCATTATAAAACAAAAACGTTTAAAACCAGTGCGGTTAATAAAAAGCACTGGTTTTTTATGTTAATGATAAATGAGGTGATGATTTACAGGATTACATCTCTCTGCATTTCAAGGCGTATTGTTTGGGTGTTTCCCCATAGTAGGCCTTAAACAGTTTGATGAAGTAGGAAATGTTTTCAAACCCTAAATCAAAGCAGACTTCCGTCACACTTTTTTCCTTGAGTTTGTGCACGGCAATTTTTAGTTTGACGATATTCTGGTATTCCTTTGGCGTGTAACCGGTTTTGCGCTTAAATATCGTTACAAGTGCTGATGAAGAGATTTTTAATTCAGCGGCAATTTCCTTCAAAGTAAACTGGCTGTTGTAAAGGTTATCCATAATTCTTGAAATTGCATAGGCCACGGGGTCCGTTTGATCCGTCTTGATATAGTGTTTTTTCAAGAGATCATAGACGAGTTCCTGTGAACAGAGATCGACTAAGAACGCTCTGTTGGGATCACTGCTCATGCATATCTGATTAATGCGTTTAACGGGCATTTCGATACTGTAGAGCTTCTCGCGAATAATGTTCGAATCGTTTTGCTTAAAATCGACATCGTGATTGAGCTGAATTTTTTTACGGGTATCGTCAATGAGTTTGTCACTGATTTCATACACAATCGCAATGGTTGGATCTTTGATTTCCATGTCCACGCTGGAATTTGGGGGCAACAGAATAAAGTCAGATGTCGAATAGTCGAATTCATCGCCGTTGTTAATTTTAACGTGCTTTGTTCCCTGAACAATGGTGCAGAGGCGATTGTACTGATAAGATTTATAAACCTCTTTATAATTTGGCCTGAGATCGTAATACAAAATCTTTAAGTATTCGGTCTCGTAATCATGGTTTTTTTCAAAACGCCGATCAAAGCTTTGAAGCATAGTACCCTCCCAGATAATGCCCGATTGTCTAGCAACATCATAACATAGAGGCCGTTTATTTTCAATGCGTGTTATAAATATAGCGCATTTTTATGAAATATAAGTTAGTTTTATAATGCAAATGTTTTTATAATGAAAATGCATACATAAAGACGTGCATGCAAGTAGAATTATTAAAGGAGTTGTGGGATGAAAAACAAATTATTATTGGGATTGTTTATAATGGTATTGGTGCTTTCGGGATGTGCCAATACGACAAAGGCAGCAGCGGAATCTTCTACTGCTGAGACAGCGCCGGCGGTTGTCGAAGCGACAGCAGAAACACCAGACGCATCTGAGAATCAAAGTACAGAAGAAAATACAAGTGATGCTTCAAGCATTATCATTGCGACAACCACCAGTACGCGAGACAGTGGGCTGCTGGACGCTATTTTACCGGATTTTCAGGCGAAGACAGGTATTGAGCCGCAAGTGATTGCCGTTGGGACGGGCAAGGCACTTCAAATGGGCGTTGACGGTGAAGCCGATGTACTGTTGGTACATGCAAAGAGCAGTGAAGAAGCATTTGTCGCAAATGGCGACGGTCTTGAACGATTTGATGTGATGTACAATGATTTTGTCATCGTAGGGCCGAAAGGCGATCCGGATGGCCTTAGCGGCGATAATGTTGAAGCGGCGCTGAAATCAATTTATGAGAAACAGCTTCCTTTTGTTTCAAGGGGCGATGATTCGGGAACACATAAAAAAGAGAAGGCTTTTTGGGAAAGTTATGCGCTGACACCGGAGGGAGACTGGTATATTTCTGCGGGCAAGGGAATGGGCGATGTGCTTCAAATGGCCAGTGAACTTCAAGCTTATACCATGACAGACCGCGCAACTTACTTGGCGCTTCGCGATCACTTGGAACTGGACATTATCGTGGAGGGTGATTCGAATTTATTCAATCAATATGGTGTAATTGCCGTCAATCCCAATAAGAGCGATCTGATAAATGCAGAGGGTGCTCAGGCATTTATCGACTGGATTTTATCAGATGATACACAGGCGCTGATTGCTGAATACGGCAAAGAGACGTTTGGTCAAGCACTCTTTACACCAAATGCAAAATAAATTTATGCTGAGGCAGTGAATGACCTATTTTTCGGATAGTTTTAAAGAGGCAATTTCATTATTGACAACATTCGACCAAGAGGTGTACGGCATTATTTTGCTGTCCCTCTTTGTGTCGTTTTCTTCGACGGTGATTGCAACTGTTATGGGGATACCGCTGGGGTTGACGTTGGGACTTCGTTCATTTCGCGGTAAAGGGATTGTCACGCGCATTCTCTATACGATGATGAGTTTGCCGCCTGTTGTTGTGGGTTTGGCAGTGGCCATCATCTTATCTAGGCGTGGTGCGCTGGGCAGTTTCAGGCTGCTGTATACGCCTGCGGCGATGATTATTGCACAGACTGTTTTGGTAACGCCAATTGTCACGGGCATCGTCTTTAATGCGGCTAAGGCACATGGTGAAGGCATTAAGCGCGTTTGCAGAACACTGGGCGGCAATGCAGTGGATGTCATCTGGCTGCTGATTGCAGAACTGAGAGTTAACTTGCTAATCGCTGTGGTGACGGGATTTGGCAGAGCCGTTTCTGAAGTTGGTGCGGTGATGATCGTCGGCGGGAATATCAAGTATCATACGCGCGTCATGACGACTTATATCGCAATGAACAACGGTATGGGTAATTATGCCAAAGCTTTGGCAATGGGGCTCGTGCTTCTGGGAATCTCTTTTCTTGTCAATACGCTTTTATACCAATTTGGCATGGAGGTTCGAGATGAACATTGAGTTAATAAACGTACAAAAATGCTATGGCGATAAATGCGTTCTGGAGATAGAAGCATTAAATTTGGATAAACAGCAAATATACGGTGTAGTCGGTGAAAACGGTGCCGGTAAATCGACACTGCTAAAATTAATAGCCGGACTGGAGGCGCCATCTTCAGGAACCATTGCCTATGATGGCGAATCAATGTCTTCGGCAGTAATCAAACGCATCACCTATGTCAGCCAAACACCTTATTTATTAAAGCGAAGTGTCTTTGAAAATGTGGCTTATCCGCTTAAAATCAGAAATATGTCGCCTGAACGCTGTAACGAAAAAGTCAAAAATATGTTGGCGATGCTTCAAATTGAATCGTTGGCCAAACGAAACGCACAAATGCTTTCAGCAGGTGAAACGCAGAAAGTTGCGTTGGCCAGAGCACTTGTATTTGAACCGGATGTCCTCTTGCTCGATGAACCAACGGCAAATATTGATCAGGATACAATTGAGTTGATTGAAAGCGTATTGCGCAATCGGCATGGTATGATGACGCTGCATATTTCACATAATCGAGATCAGGTTGAACGGCTTTGCGATACGGTGATTAAGCTTTCCGGAGGGCGGCTTGTTCAGGCGGCAATGAAAGGGACTTGATATCATGTTCCTGTTCTAATACAATACAAGTACGACGCATGAAAGGGAATGCTTGAGACAGAAGGAGGCGGCACATGTACACAGTAGGCATTATCACGGCAAGTGATAAGGGCGCCAAAGGCGAGCGGGAAGATAAAAGTGCAGAGGTCATTCGGGAAATGGTTGCTGGCGCAGGCTATTGCGTAGCTGCCTATGAAATTGTACCGGATGAGATGTCGGCACTTACAGCCTGTATGATCCGATTTGCAGATGAATTGGGCGTTAATTTGATTTTGACCACTGGTGGGACGGGTTTTAGCAAGCGCGATGTGACGCCTGAGGCAACACTTGAGGTTATTGAAAGGGAAGCGCGTGGCATTCCGGAAGCCATGCGTCAATTTAGTTTGAATATTACGCCAAAAGCGATGCTTTCAAGAGCTGTGGCCGGTATTCGCGGCAATACGCTAATCGTCAATTTGCCGGGGAGCCCAAAAGCGGTAAAGGAGCATCTTGGTTTTATTATAGGCCCAATTGAACATGGGCTTGAAATTCTCATGGGCGATGCCGCTGAATGTGCGGAACCGATGAAACAGGATAAATGATAGCACACACGCATATGTGAAGGAGACAAGGGTATGGATTTTTTTAAGACGTTAACACTGCCTCAAGTATTGTCACATTTGACTGAATCCGGGACAATATCAGCACGTTTTGAGGATGTGCCGCTTTTGGACGCGCTTGGGCGCATTGCGGCATCTGATTGCCTCGCACCTGAAGATATGCCGATGTTTGACCGCTCGACGGTTGATGGTTATGCTATTATCGGACGTGAAAGTGCCGGTGCGTCAGAAGCGATTCCTGGTTTTTTCCAAATGGCAGGTGAAAGCCTAATGGGTGAGGCAAATGAACGTCGGATTCAAACAGGGCAGGCCGTTTATGTACCAACCGGCGGTATGATTCCACCCGGTGCAGATGCAATGGTCATGATTGAGTATACAGAGAAGATGGATCATGAAACGCTATTGGTTTATAAGCCGTCCCCGCCGGGTGCGCACATCTCCTACCGCGGTGATGATATGCGAAAAGGTGAGATAGTCGTCGCCGCAGGACGACGCATTGATGCCTATGATATTGGCATGCTGGCGGGAGCTGGCTATGATGCAGTTCGCGTTTTCAAAAAACCTCGTGTTGCGGTTATTTCAACGGGTGATGAAGTGAGAGATGCGGGCGAAACGATTCGATTCGGGCAAATCTACGATGTCAACGGTTATACCGTTTCTGCCCGCCTAATGGCGCTTGGCTGTGATGTTGTTGTGAAAGCACTGGTCAAGGATGATTACGAAATGCTCAGAGAGACGGTTCAAACCAGCTTGGCGAAAGCGGATATTGTCATCCTCTCAGGCGGGAGTTCTGTCGGTACGCGGGATTTCACAGCGCGTGTCATTGAATCCTTTGAAGGCGGCCGGCTCATTACACACGGTATTGCTATAAAACCAGGCAAACCGACGATTGTCGGGAAAATAGGCGATCAGTTTATCATTGGATTGCCGGGGCACCCGGCATCGGCGCTGATTATTTTTAATGCAGTGGTTCAGCCGCTCATTTACCATTTGATGTCGCATGTGCCGACGCCGTTTGTCATTGAAGCAGTATTGTCAGAAAACGTTCACGCATCTCCGGGGAAAGATACGTTTCAAATGGTTCAGCTTTATCGCGAAGCGTCATCTTGGCACTGCAGGCCCATTTATGCAAAATCGGGCATGATGTCGCTGCTTGCATCGGCTTCGGGGTATATTCACATGACAAATGAAAAAGAGGGATTGGCGTCGGGGACAGTTGTCGACGTTTATCTGCTGCAAGAGGTGCGCCTATGAAACGCAATGTCTATATTTCAAATATTCCGATTGAAGAAGCGCTGGCAGCTTATCGGGAAATGCTGTCGCCAGAACCTGAAATCGAATATGTTCCAATAAGAGATTCCTTAAACCGCGTAACGGCATCGGCAGTAAAAGCGGTCGTTTCATCGCCTAGTTACCACTGTGCGGCGATGGATGGGATTGCCGTCAAGTCAGCGGATACTTTTGGCGCATCGGAGCGGTTGCCAAAAAAATTGACACCCGCTCAATATGTTTATGTCAATACGGGCAATCCCATGCCTAAGACCTGTGATGCCGTCATCATGATTGAAGATGTTGTCGAACTGGCAGAAAACTGTGTTCAAATAATTGAACCGGCGCATGAATGGCAGCACGTTCGCGTCGTCGGTGAAGATATTGCACAGGGAGAAATGATTATTACCTCGCAGCATCGAATCAGACCGGTTGACTTAGGTGCGCTCATTAGTGCCGGCATTGAAGAAGTTCCGGTATATGCACGGCCGCGCGTCGGTATTTTGCCGACGGGCAGTGAAATTGTCGAACGCGCCGATTCGATTCAGGAAGGCTTTATCATTGATTCAAATTCCAGTGTCATTGAAGGGCTGGCGCTGGAACTCGGCGCATTGCCAAAACGTTACGCGCCGGTGCCGGATGACTATGATACATTAAAAACACACATTCTAAAAGCGCTGTCTGAAAACGATTTGCTGCTTGTCAATGCGGGGTCGTCGGCAGGGACGAAAGATTTTACAGCAAAGATTATTGAAGAACTGGGTGAAGTAATGATTCATGGCATCGCACTGAAACCCGGTAAACCGACGATTCTTGGCAATGTTAACGGCAAGGGGGTCATTGGCTTGCCCGGTTATCCTGTTTCCGCATATTTTGCCTTTGAGACCTTTGTAAAGCCCATGCTTGAAACGTATTTGGGCTTCTCAAATGTTCAAAAGACAGCACAGGCCGTTCTGACACAGCGCGTGGTATCTTCCTTAAAACATGAGGAACTCGTTCGCGTTACACTGGGCAGTGTCGAAGACAAAATTATTGCAACGCCGCTTAACAGAGGCGCAGGTGCAACCATGAGCTTGGTCAAGGCAGATGGCATTGTGCGTATACCACGACATGTTGAGGGGCTGGAATCGGGAACGGAAGTGACGGTAGACCTGATGCGGCCGCTGCAGGATGTGATGCCTCGAATCGTCGTTATTGGCAGTCATGATATCATAATTGATGATATCCAAGACAAGATGCCGCTTGCATCGTCACATGTCGGCAGCATGGGTGGGATCATGGCGTTAAAACGAGGCGAATGCCATCTGGCGCCTATTCACTTGCTGGATGAAAAAACAGGTGAATACAATATTGCCTATCTGAGACGATATTTTCCGGCAGAAGAGGTTGCATTAATTGAAGGTGTCAAGCGTTTGCAGGGGCTTATCGTTAAAAAGGGAAATCCCAAAGGCATTGAGACATTTGAAGATTTAACACGGGATGACGTCATCTTTGTCAATCGGCAAAGAGGCTCTGGTACGAGGCAGCTTTTGGATTATCAGCTAAAAGACAGAAAGATTGACGCAGAAGCGATAGCAGGTTATACGCGTGAGCTGACGACACATCTTGGCGTTGCTGTTGCGGTTGCTTCTGAGGGGATTGATGTTGGACTTGGCGTCTATGCTGCGGCGAAAGCAATGAATCTCGACTTTATCCCACTTGGGTTTGAATCCTATGATTTTGCCGTCAGAAAGACATTTTTGACAGATGAACGCTGTAAGCGATTTGTTGCAGTACTGGCCTCGGATGGCTTCGCGGATGCTGTCGAAAAACTTGGTGGCTATGCACTGGAAAATCCGGGGCGCATCAAATGGAACGGAGGCGCTGTATGAAAGATCAATTTGGACGGCATGTGAAATACTTGAGGCTGTCGGTGACGGATCGGTGCAATTTGAGATGTCAATACTGCATGCCTGCTTTTGGTATTGAAAAATTGCCGCACCAAGCGATTTTATCCATGGAGGCACTTGGTAAACTGGCAGATACATTTATAGACCTCGGCGTCGAAAAGATTAGATTAACAGGCGGTGAGCCATTGGTTCGAAAGGGTATTTTAAACCTCGTGGAGCATATTGGCGCCAATCCGAAAGTAACGGATTTTGCCATGACCACAAATGGCATCCTTTTGTCGAAATATGCAGATGATTTAAAGGCAGCTGGTTTAAAACGCGTCAATATTAGCTTGGATACACTTGATTCAAAAAAATACGCAAAAATTACCAGAGGCGGGGATTTGGGTTTGGTATTAAACGGTATTGATGCGGCTAAACGCGTGGGGTTGACGCCGATCAAACTCAATGTTGTCCTCATTGGCGGCTTTAATGAAAATGAAATTGAACGCTTTGTGATGATGACGCGGGATGAAGCGATTGACGTGCGGTTTATTGAACTGATGCCCATAGGCGAAGTGGCAAACTGGAGTACCGCGCAATTTTTGCCGAATGATACTGTCCTAAAACGGGTGCCGGCTTTAGCGGCAGTTCCGGCAAGTGATCCCGCTTCACCGGCAAAGTATTATCAGCTGCCGAATGGCAAAGGCAGGGTCGGGTTGATTAGTCCCATTAGCTGTAAGTTCTGCGCCGACTGCAATCGCGTTCGTTTAACAGCAGAGGGCAAACTAAAATATTGTCTGCATGCAGATGAAGAAGTGGACCTTACGCCGTATCTTGAAGATGAAGCGG
Source organism: Clostridiales bacterium (assembly GCA_030446305.1). Classification (GTDB taxonomy): domain Bacteria; phylum Bacillota; class Clostridia; order Peptostreptococcales; family Acidaminobacteraceae; genus Fusibacter. Next base: position 91,774 of record JASUSA010000002.1, read on the forward strand.
CACTTCGAGACGTCATTGCACATTATATTCTAGAAAAACCGGAGGCACATCAAATTGGCAGTGTTGAATCCGTTAAGCGCAACATGTTTCAAGTAGGAGGGTGAAGATGTCTGAAGACAGGCAATTGACACATATAAATGAAAAGGGCTATGCGCGCATGGTATCGGTAACCGATAAGGCAAATACACAGCGCGTCGCAGTTGCTGGCGGTTTTATTCGGATGCAGCCGGAGACACTTGATGCAATTGGCCGAGGCGAAATGAAAAAAGGTGATGTAATCGGTGTTGCGCAAGTGGCGGGAATCATGGGGGCAAAACGCACGAGTGATGTGATTCCCATGTGTCATCCGCTTATGCTCACAGGTGTCGATTTGGATTTTGAAATACAGTCTGATGGCATTGAGATCATCGCGACCGTTAAAACAACCGGCAAGACCGGTGTTGAAATGGAAGCGTTGATGGCGGTATCGACAGCGGCACTGACACTTTACGATATGTGCAAGGCCATTGACAAAAAAATGGTGATAGAACGCATTGAACTGCTGGCAAAGCGCGGCGGCAAGAGCGGTGATTATACAAAGGAGGGATACCGTGGCGAAACTGCTGGGCAAAGTAAAGGGGATTAATATCAGCGAAAAAAAAGGCGTTGTTAAAAAGCCAATCCCAGAAGGTCATTTCATTGCAGATTTTGGACTTGAAGGTGATGCACATGCCGGTAAGTGGCATCGGCAGGTGAGCTTACTGGCGCAGGAGAGCATTGATAAAATGACGGATACGGGCATCAAAGGCCTTTGCAGCGGAAAATTTGCTGAAAATATTACCACAGAGGGTGTTGCACTGCATTTATTACCAGTTGGGACGACACTTCGCATTGGTGAGACCATACAGGAAATTGCTCAGATTGGCAAGGAATGCCATGCAGGATGTGCTATTCGCATTCAAGTGGGGCAATGCATTATGCCGAAGGAAGGAATCTTCACACGCGTATTGTCTGGCGGTATGGTGAAGGTTGGAGATGCCATTATGCTGCTTGAAAGAGAGGATGCGTAAATTGACGACAGACTGTCAATCGCGAACAGGATAAAAAAGCTGAATGAAGAGGTGAGAAAGATGAACCGTTATGATCGCAACCGCGAAATGATTTCCGCAGCAGAACAGGCAATTTTAAAGACGAAGCGAATTTGTGTTATAGGATGCGGCGGCTTGGGCGGATATGTTGTCGAAATGCTCGCGCGAATCGGTATTGGGCACCTCACCGTTATTGATGGCGATTGCTTTGACGTAAGCAATTTGAATAGACAGTTGTTAGCGGAAGAAGCGAACATCGGTATTCGTAAAGTAGACGCTGCCAAAATGCGCATCGAAGCAGTGAACCGCGAAGTATCTGTTCATACGGAAGCGGTTTTTCTCGATGCAGCAAATGCACAGTCGCTCATTAAGGGGCATGATCTCGTTGTGGATGCGTTAGATCGCATACCGGCGAGAATGGCGCTTGCCGAGGCTTGTGCAGCATGCCAAATCCCCATGGTGCACGGCGCGATTGGCGGCTGGTTTGGACAAGTGGCCGTTGTGTTGCCAGGGGATGATACACTTCAAAAGCTTTATGCCAACACGGCATCCCAAGGTATTGAAGTGCGGCTGGGCAATCCGTCTTTTACACCGGCGATTATCGCAGGTATTCAGGTGTCTGAGGCAATAAAGTGTATCCTTGGAAAAGGAGTGCTTTTACGTCATCGCGTGCTCTATGTAGATTTGTTGAATCATAGCTACGATTTGTTGATGCTGCATTAAATAAAATGGATAATAAATTATTGAACCTTCACATAATATTGCTGGTATTTATTGGTGGATACGCTTACAATAAACTTAGGGAAAGACGAGACGGAAAGGATGGTTTGTATGGCGTATTTAGGTGTCATTGCAGCTTGTTTAACAACAATTTCTTTTTTGCCGCAGGCAATTCAAGTGATACGAACGAAAGATACGACGAGTATCTCGTTCATCATGTACTTGATGTTTACAACAGGTGTTTTCTTCTGGGCTGTTTATGGCATTTGGCTAAAAGACGTGTCCATTACGGCGGCAAACGTGGTTACTTTTATCTTTGCCAGCATTATATTGTTTTATAAATATCGTGAAGTCAGGGGAAAATCAAAATCTTAGATCGAATAGTATAAAGGTTATCGGTAAAGCGATTCAGGAGGCAACTGCATCAGTGTCTTACATCAGTGCTTTACATCAATAATTAGATAAATGATGTTTATTCATTTAACGGCTGCTGTGGTTTGACAGGAGTCGTTTTTTGTATACACAAAGGGTATCCGTTGCCTTTATATTATGGTATAATCATTATCAATTAAAAAAGATAGAAAATTGAAACAATAATCAAAGTGTCAAAATTGCGATGGCTCATATCCCGTGCATTTAGCATTCAAAGAAGTGATAGAATGGGTGGCAATTTGACGCTTTCGTGAACAGGTGTTTCAAGCTGAGAAAAGAATGGGGGGATTACGTTGAAAAAAGGAGGAATGGCCTTTCAGATTGTGCTGTTGGCACTGACTGTCGCCTATTTCAAATTCTTTCCGGAATCACTTTGGCTGCCAAAAGTGATTATTTTTATGTTCGTGGGCATTGCGTGGATTGTTATTCGTTATAAGATGGGCAATGGACATGTCGAAACGGCAAAAGAGGAAGCGACATCGGCCGAGGTGGCGCTTGAACAGCTAAACAGTGAAGCACAGGTTGCTTCTAGTCAAGTGTCTGCGATTTCAGAGCAGCTCTGTATTACACTTGATGAAAACAATGAATTTACAACGCACTTATTCAATCAGACGCAGTCGATGTCTCAAATTAACAGTGACGTGTCCCAAAACATCAAGGAAATGGTTGGCCATGTCAACCAAATTAACGCAATGCTGAACGATGTTATGGGCATTACGCAGGACATGGAACAAAAAAGCGATGATTCATCGAAGATCATTTTTAAAAGCCTTACCGAAATTATGGAAATTGTTAAAACGGTGAATGATATTCAAGAATCGTCCATTGAAACCATTGCCTATGTCAGTAGGCTCCACGAGGCGACAGAGCAGATTATTTATATCTTGGATACCGTTGAAAGCATTTCTGAGCAGACACAGCTCTTAGCCCTTAACGCGACGATTGAATCGGCAAGGGCTGGTGAAGCTGGACGTGGTTTTGGCGTCGTAGCCGAACAAATTCGCAAACTCTCTACAGATACGAATAATGCAGCGAAGGATATCAGCAAGCTTATCAATACGATTCAAGACGAAGTGAAGCGCGTGACCAGACAGGTTGACGAAAACTCATCACGCGTCGAAAAAGGCGTTGCCATTTCTTCAAATGTCGAAAGCAACTTAAAAAACATCAGCGCTTCCTTTGAAGAAGTCAGTGGTCTCATCAATCGCGTCAGTGGCCTTTCAAAAGATCAGGTTGTCAAGTCGGATGAAATCAAACACAAAATTGAACATGTAGAGGAAATGATGTCGCATGCCAATGACAGTGTAGAAGGGGTTTATCATTCTGTTGCCAAGCAGAAAGAGGGCATGGCCGAAATGGATGAAATGAGCAAACGGCTTAATGATGCATCAGAAAATCTCAAGCAGGTATTTCATGACCAGCAAGGCGAACAAGAGCTTGTCATTAGCGATGCGACAAAACAGCTTATTCAAAAAATTGAAAAGGCCGTCTTTGGCGATCGCAGATTGACGGCAATGGAATCTGGCGCACACGAAGCGCTGTTAAGAAGTGTTCTCAGTCAATACAATGAAATCGAAGCCATATGGACCAATGATATCAAAGGACGGTTTTTACAGTCCATTCCGCCTGCCGGCATTGTCAACGGCAGCGTTCGCGATTGGTTTAAGCACAGCAGCAAAGGTGAAGTTTATTATTCGCCAATGTATATATCGGCGATTACCAAACAGCCGTGTCAGACCGTATCCTTTCCAATTAAAGATGCAGATGGCAAAATTATTGGTGTAATTGGCCTTGACTTAAAAGCATAATCAGGTGTGCAAACGCTCATATGAATGCCGTATTGCACAGAAACTGATTTCAATAAAATTATGCAGGTATTCTTTCATAAGAAAACAATTTATTGCTTATGAAAGAATACCTTTTTTATATTCAAACAATCACCGCAGGGATTGTGATAGACGTGTTTTTATGTAAGTTTCACTTAGAAATATTAAAAAAATGATTAGTCCATAAAATTATAGGTATTAAATAAAATAACATGAACAACCTGTTATAACATAATAAAATTAAAGAGATCACAGCGACGACGTCTGCACCATTTGATGATTTGCGCATACATATCAAATATATAGACAGGTATGAAAACAAATACATCTGCAATCAGGAAGTACAGTGATGAAGAACATCAAAATGGGGCGAAAGCTAATTGTCATGGCTGTCTTAATTGGATTGCTCCCATTGGTTATAATGGCGAGCTTAAGTTTTATTTACGCACGTATTGAGCTGGAGACGGCGGTTGACAAGCAAGCGACGATTTTTTCCAATCTTGCGATTCAAAAGCTCAATGATCACTTTGAATCCATTAAGGCCAATGCTGAGCTTGCATCTACAACAGAGAATGTGAGGAATATGCTAATTGCAAGCGAAAACCCTCATGCAACAGAGGCGGAGTTAAAATCAACACAAGAGGCGATGAATACTTTTGTAAGATCAATGATTGATACGTTGAATTACACAGAAGTGTTTATAACAGACGCCAGAGGAACCGTAACGGTTGCAGATACGATGGCTGAAAGTTTAATGGGGGTAGATCTCTCTTCACGTGATTATTTAAAGAGTTCGCTTACAGGTACACCGCAATGGTCCGATTTGTTTTATTCCGATGTTGTCAAAGAAAATGTTATGCTCTACAGCCAGCCGATTTACCAAACCGAAAACGGCAGTAAAATTATTGGTACCATCAACATTGTGTTTGATCAGTCTGCACTGAACAATATTGTCCAGTATGCAGTTGATGAAATCGGCACCACAGGCAATGCCTATATTATCAATGCAGAAGGCATGCTTTTAACAGATATGACAGTAGGTGAGTATCAAGCCAATGCGGCGATGAATGCAACGATTGATACCGAAGCCGTGCAATTGCTAAGACAAGAAATATTGAATGGCAACATTGCCTACCGTTATTCAGGCCACTATGATGATATCAGCGGCAATCAGGTGCTGGGCACACTATCTGTCGTAAAATTCGGCAGGCTGCACGGCGGGTTGATTATTGAGGTTAATGCCGACGAAGTATTTGCGGGAACACAGCGCCTTATGATGACGCAAGGAACATTGGCCGCTGTTGCGATTATCTTCGCGCTGATTGTCAGCTTCCTGATTTCACGTTCTATTACGAAACCAATTAATGAATTGGTGATCCATGCAGATGAAATCGCCAATTACAATATTGCCAATGATATACCGGAAGTGTATACAAAACGCAAAGATGAGATTGGTGATATTGCAAGTGCACTGAACCAAGTGATCACTAATCTTAAAACGCTGCTGACTGAAATTCTTAAAACCGCAGAAATGGTTGCAGCATCATCCGAACAGCTAACGGCGACATCGCAGCAATCTTCATCTGCCGCAATGGAAGTCGCGCAGACCATTGAAGAAATTGCGAGAGGTGCTTCAGATCAGGCGGCGCAGACCATGCAGGGAACTGAGCAGCTGATTGTACTCGGGGAACATATTGAAACCAGCAAACACGAAACACTGGTTCTCGGGGATGCTGCAGAAAAAACGCAGACGCTGGTTAAAGAAGGACTGGCACTTGTCGATGAACTGATTGATAAATCTGAATCCAATAGTGTTGCAACGGGAATCGCTTATGATGCCATCATTAAAACCAATGAAAGCTCAACGCGGATCAGCGAGGCCAGTCAGCTCATTGCCTCCATTGCAGATCAGACAAATCTGCTGGCGCTGAATGCAGCGATTGAAGCGGCAAGAGCCGGCGAACACGGACGCGGATTTGCAGTTGTTGCCGAGGAAATACGAAAACTTGCTGAGCAGTCTGGTAATTCGACACAAACCATCGATCAGATGGTTGCACAGCTGACTGTGGATGCTCAAACCGCTGTGACGAAGATGACGGAAATAAGAGATATTGTGACGGCTCAAGTCGATAGTGTTAAAGCTTCTGAAACAAAATTCAATGAAATTGCAAGTGCAGCGGAGACATCAACATCCATTGCCCTCAAACTCAACAATATCAACGATGAGATGGCGGGTCGAAAAGATGTCGTTGCAGAAACACTTGAAACACTGTCGGCAGTTGCAGAGGAAAATGCTGCTTCAACTGAAGAAGCTTCCGCTTCAATGCAGGAACAGACTTCATCGGTGGAGGAAATTGCAAATTCAAGTGAAGATCTCTCAAGACTTGCGCAAGATTTACAGTCATTGATACAAAAATTTAAGATTTAAAAGATTTAATTTCATCAATGATGCATAGGATTTCGACTAGGACAACCGTTTTCACAATTGTCCTAGTCGTTTTTAATGAGCGTAAGCACTTATCAGAAGCTTTTAACGCGCTGATTTAAGATACTGATCGATATAGAGGCGTGCTTTCTGTCTGTCAGTGGAAACAGAACAAGTATTAATATGCTGGAAGCTTGATATCTACAATGATTGGACAGTGTTGAAGCGGTATGGTTCACATTGAAAACAGCGGGTCAATTTGATATACTAAAGATATCTTTCAATAATGTAAGGTTTGAGGTGAATGGATGATACATAAGATTTTTAAAGCCTTGGAGAAGACTCAAGCGGAGGCGTTGTTGAATCATCTGCTAGAAGCGGCGCCGCTTGGCGTCGTGGTGTTGGACGATTCGTTTAATTACGTGTACGGAAATGAACAATTGAAGCAACTGATACATATTAGTGAGCATGCAAAGAATGAAAAGTTTGGCAATCTTTTTCAGTGCAGCGTGGTATCACAAACGGAGAGCTTGTGCGGTACGACGCGCCAGTGTGAGAACTGTAAAATACGAAATACGATTTTAAGTGCCGGCCTTTTGCAGCGCGTGGTAAGCAATGTAAAAATTAAACATTCGTTTTCAGCGCAGGGGACAAATGTCATAAAGTGGTTTGATTTATCGGTATTGCCAGTCGATGTTGAAAGGCATCAGTATTTTATTCTGATGATGAACGATCAGACAGATCTGATGCAGCGCCGCATTGACAATGCATTATCCGGCATGATCGGTAAGAAAATGACGGGGGATGTGAAGATGCGTTTTAAAGAGCAGATTGCAGGGCTTATCAAGGGACGTGATGACAGGATAGGAGATGACGTCTATCTCGTTTCCATTGCCGTGGGTGAAGATTGGCAGAAGTCGGAAGGACAAATTAGAGAGATGCTTCATAGCTTTTCGAACTTTATCATTCAGCAGCTCGATCAGCAAATTGTTTTTGCACACTATGCGCCTGAACAGCTTTTATTGTTTTTTAACGATCACGATGAAGCAAAACTCGGCAGTTTTAATACGAGACTGCGTCAATTTTGCGATCTGAATTATGAACACCAGTGTCATTTCAGACATAAGCTTTTGAAAATTGATGTTAAACCATTGTGCATGAATCCAAATTTGTCAAATCATATGTTGATCGAGGAGATCGATCGGTGGATTGAATACATTGACATGATGACAGATGAGGGAATTGACCGATATATGCCCTAGCAATAATGCGGTAAAATAAACGAGGAAGGTTGCAGTAATGGATAAACGAATAAAAGAAATCGAAAGCGATTTGACGCAGTCTCCGCAAGCCGCCGTGCGCAATCCCATTCGCTCGGTCATCATCTATTTTATCTTTGGCTTTTTATGGATACTGTTTTCGGATCGGCTGCTGAGTATAATGGTTCAGGATCCAACCCTCTATCAGGAGATTCAAACTTACAAGGGATGGATTTATGTTGGTCTAACTTCTGTTGGCCTCTATTTCATCATTAAGCTGGATTATCGAAAGGTGCTTAAACTAAGCATTGACATTACGGATCGCAACCAGCAGTTGACGACTTATAATGAAGAACTTATCGCAATGGAAGAAGAACTGCATCAAAAACTGACAAAACTCTATGAGACAACCGATGCTTTAACAGAGCAAAAAAAATATGTCTACGAAATTTACAACAGCAGCAATGCGGTTATCAGCGTCTGGAATCTCAGTGGTGAAATATTGGATGTCAACGAGCAGTTTGTCGAGGTGCTGGGGTATAAACTGGATGAAATCCGCGGGCGAAACTGGATGGATTTTTTGATTCCGGAATCAGCGGAACCCGTTGTCGTCGATATGATAGAACGGCTGAAAGTGGGCTATCGCGTTACCAATGTTGAAAATGAAGTGATCACGGCAGATGGCGGAACGCTAACTTTTTTATGGAATAATGCCATTATTCAGAATCCAATGACGAATGAAACGAGTGTTATTTCATTTGGGATGGATATAACAAAGCAGCGGGAGAGTGAACGCGCGCTGCAGAGCATGGCCTATATTGACGGCTTGACGGGGCTTCAGAATCGCGTCGTGTACGAATCAAAGCTGGAGCGATACATTCATGCCCAAAAGCCATTTTTTATCTACTCAACTTTCGCACCCAAAATCACCAAGTAAAACCTTGATATAAGTAGGTTGCGAATGAATCCATTGCATTACTTGACTAAAAACATTGTTCTTCTC
>JASUSA010000038.1 GCA_030446305.1 Clostridiales bacterium
GCGCGCCCATTCAGGGACGTTTTTCATGGCACAGCTGTGGTCGATTTGCACGATGAGCACATCGCCGAGTTCGAGTTCGTTTAATTTATTTTGAGCTTTCACGAGCGGTACTGGACACGCTTCACCATAGCAGTCTAACATAACTTCTTTCATATTAAGCCTCCATTAATGTTATAATATTAAGTAATAACTTCTCCGTTTTTAAGGTCATCGTTAATGGCCTGCGCCGCCGCGTTTTGATTCATATTTTTCAGCGATGACGTACAGCGCCATTAGAACGAGCAATTGCAGGACGACTGCACCCATCCAGCCAAATACATCCGGCAGGAAAATGGATGGTCCCTTTGAGATAAAATGTTCTTTCCACCAGCCGTAATCATGGGCACCTAAAAGGGAACCAACCACGAAGAAGACCAGTGAAATCATATTCATATAAAAACCTTCGCCGACGCGCATTAGTGTACCGGATGCACAACCGCCTGCGATTACCATGCCCACGCCGAACATGAACGCGCCGATAAGCGTTGCTAAACTAATCGGTGCCACATAGCTCATTCCTGGAATAGGAAGCCCTTGTGATGCATAGCCGTATTTAATTGCCGTAAATCCAATGGTGGTTAAGGCAAAGGCGATGATGACGGCACGTGTTAACGAGGTACTTCCCGTTAAATAAGGGTCGCGCATGGAAGCGGTGAAACAGAATCGTCCCTTTTGAAGAATAAATCCGAAAGCCGTGCCGGTAATCCAAAACAGTGCCAAAGTAGAAGATTTGGCATTCAGGATGATGGCGACGACGATGACGAACAGTGTCAGCAAGACACCGAAGGGAATCTGATTTTTCTTTGGCTTTCGATTTGTTGAAGCACGTCTTGAAGCTCTACTGACTTCAGCCATTTGTCACACTCCTAAAATAAAAGTTTGCTATACTCTTAACAATCTCACAATATTATGATAACATTTTATTTGAAAAAATCATCAGTCGCATTTCCAAATCAATATAAGAAAAAACGATACCCAAATCTAAGGACATAACTTCATAATGAATTAAGAAAGGGGTAACTCATGAATTTAGCGGCACTGGCTTATTTTCGAGAAGTTGTTGAGACTAAGAGCATTTCAAAGGTTGCAGCCAATCGCCATATCTCTCAATCGGCTTTGAGCCAGAATATTCAAAAGCTGGAAGATGAGTTGGGGTATCAGCTTTTGGAGCGGAGCAACAAAGGGGTTTTGCCAACCGAAGCGGGACGCATACTCTTTAAATACTCCGGAACGATGCTGCGCATTGAAGATAAGCTCAAAGAAGAATTGGATGCACTTGCGTACAGCGTCGAAAACATTCGCATCAACGGCTATTTGTCGTTGGTAGATTATTCACTGCCTTGTGTGCTCTATAAGGTCAAGAAGAATTTTCCAACCTATAATTTTGAGATGCGCGCCAAATCGAATATGGAATCGATAACAGACTTGATCAATGAGCTGACAGATCTCTGTTTTGTCACAGAAGAGCCCTGTGATGACCGTCTCGACGTCAGCCGTATTGGCAAGGAACACATCGTTTTGGTCGCAAATAATGAATCGTCTGTACCGGATATCATTGATGTTGAGGAATTACAGCGGCATGAAATGGTGCTCTTGGATGATGAAGCGCTGACGATCTCATCATTTTTAAAGAGCCAGCTAAAAAATGTCGGTCTCTCAATTGACCAAATCCCCATTATGTTTAAGGTGGATTCTATTCCGGCGGCTAAATCAAGTGTCAACAATCAGCTCGGCATTTGTTTTTTGCCCTATATGTCAGTAAAAAAAGAGCTTTACGAGAAAAAGTTTAAAGTCGTTGAAGTGAGGAAATTTAATCTCGATTACGATATTTACCTCGTAACGCGTCAAAAGTGCAATCGTCAAAAGCCGGTGACAGATGTCTATAATTATTTTGTCGTGAACGGCGAGAAAGACTTCTGCTAGCGAGCTTTACATATTTTCCGCAATAAAAAAATCAGTTTTCTCAGCGTATGCTTGCCATACGAAAGACAACTGATTTTTATCATTTCAAACGCCGGTTGACAAAAGCTGTGGCGTTTACACGGTTATAGGTCTGGTAATGGTGATTTCCCAAACGCCGTTCATCACTTCATCAATGGTGTATTCAAGCGTTGAGTGGGCGAGATGCTGTTCAACAGACGCGATGACACAACTGTGATCGACGACCAATTGAAAGGTTTCACCTGGTTTGAGCAGCTCTATTTCATGCTGCATCTTCAAAATTGGCACAGGGCAAATATCGCCAAAACAATCGATTTTGTGCATGAGATGCCTCCAGTAGATCATTTGCAATAAATAATACTCAATTAACGTAAAATTTCTGTATCTATTTCCGTTAAGATTTTATCAAAAAAGGGTGTGTTTGACAATGGTAAAGCCATTAAAATACAGTGTTTTGATCCCGGCATTCAACAGTGAGCGATCAATTGTGATACTGCTCGATTCACTGCGGCATTTTTTTGATACTGTGGGTGAGCTATATGAGATTATTGTCATGGATGATGCCAGCTTGGACAACACGGCTGAGGTCGTTGAAAAATACGCCAGTCAGCATGCAGAAGTGTCCGTATGGCGTTTAAAGTACAACCGAGGGCAGCAAATGGCGCTCTATCTGGGATTGCGGCACTGCCGCGGTGATTTTGTCATCACCATGGATGATGACTTGCAGCATGCGGTGACGGCGTTGCCGGAATTGTTGGTTGAGGCAGAACGAGGTGCTGACCTCGTCTTTGGCATTTATTCAGACCGGACAGATCAACATTACCGAAGACAGGGGTCATATTGGATTGGCCGTTTTTTTAAATGGCGGTTTAAAGAGGCACTTGGCGAATTGCGCGTCAGCAGTTATCGCGTCATTGCACGCAGTGTCTATACACCTGTCGCAGCAATGGGAGAAAAGCGGTTTGTCTACTTAAGCGCAGAACTCATCCCCTTTGCAAGGCGTATTGCCAATGTGGAAGTGGTGCGCTCGCCGCGTGCCTTTGGCAAATCCGGCTACCGGTTCTGGCGACTCCTCGGCATTGGCATTCGGTTATGTTTTTATTATGGTTTTTGTGAAAAAGCGAATGGTTTTTGCGGAAAGGCAAAGTCTGAGTCTCGGCATGTTTAGCGGCGTGAGACGTTTGATAAATTGAAACGATTAACAGCGCGCAATCTAGCGTAATAAAGCGCATGAACAGGGGGCTGCAGCATGCAATCAAAAGTACTAATGGTCGGAGCGGGAAGTTGTCAGATTAGTGGAATCAAGGCGTTAAAAAAAAGAGGCTGTCAAGTTGTCGTTGCAGATTATTCAGAGGCTTCGAAAGGAAAACAAATGGCGGATGTCGCCGTTTTGGCAGATGCTTTTGACGCAGATGCCATTACAAATTGCGCTAGAGAACAGGCAGTGGATGCAGTGATTACCGTTGGAACCGATCAACCGCTTTTAAGTGTTGTTAAGGCAGCTGAGGCAATGGCACTGCCCAGATTTATCGATTCAGACGTTGCCTACAACGTGACCAATAAGCGCGCGATGAAAACAATTTTCAAAACGGCGGGGATTCCAACCATGCCGTTTGCCTTTATAGATGCGGCATTTGATGATGAGGCGCTTGCGCACATCAAGCCGCCTTATGTGGTAAAACCCGTTGATTCACAAGGGCAGCGAGGGATTTTCAAGCTCAGTACAATCGCGGCGATTCGGGCACATTTCGGCGAAGTTATAAAGCATTCGAGGGAGGCAGTCATACTTGTTGAACAGTATTATCCTAATGAAGAAGTCACTGTCAGCGGCTGGGTTATAGAGGGTGAGGCAATTTGCCTGACCATAACAGATCGCGTGACATTTCATCCGGACATACACATTGGCGTCTGTACCGCACATGAATATCCTTCAAAATATCAAAGACGATACGATAAAATTTTTAAACAATTAACACAGCAAATCTGTGAGGCATTCAACATTTTAGCCGGGCCCATCTATTTTCAGATGCTGGTGGGTGAAGCGGGTGTCGTCGTCAATGAAATTGCATGCCGCCTTGGCGGTGCCTATGAGGACATTACGATTCCTGCGGCAACCGGTGTCGATATTTTGTCGTTAAACATCGAAGGCGCCTTTGGCAAGATGCCGAAGCGCGCTGATGTTACGCCGATAACCACCGGCATAACATACTTCAGTACACAGCTCTTCTTTTGTCATCCCGGCAGAGTGCTGTCGCAAACACCGGTTGCAGAGATAGAAGCGCTGCCTTATGTATTGGGTACGGGATACAACTTTGATGTCGGTGAATTTGTGCCGCCCACAGAAAGCGCCTCAGCCCGGGCGGGCTATGTAATTGTCACCGGGACGTCAGAGGCGGATTTGGTGAGGCATCTAAAAGCTGTTTTTCAGAAGATGCAGTGGCAAAATGAAGCGGGAGAAAATATGATTATTGAAGGCAGGCGCAATGTGCGAGAGGACATGAATTCGATATGACGTGAGGCCTGTTAAAAACCAAGTGATGCGCGCAATGCACTTATTGAGCAGCCTGTTCATAAAACGAATCCTGAATTTTGTAGACAGTTGTCTGCCAAGGATAAGTACCGCTGTAGGCGGCAATTCGCATTGCATAAAGCGGATTGTCAAACGTCAAAACGGGTTCGGTGTCTGCTTCAATGAATTGAAACAACGCGTCGAAATAATGTGTATTGACATACAGGAAATCCCAAGTTGGCGATGCTTGTCGGATATACGTCATTTCATCGTGAATAATGAGATAGTGAATATTGCGGTCGCGAATATAGTCTTCCAAACGGATATTTGATGCCTCAAGGTACCCCAGATTTCGCAGATCGTAAAAACGCGTTTCATCGACTGCATCAATGACATTAAGGTTCCCGAGGACGATGGCATCAGAAGGGAGCACGCTTTTTAAGGACGCTATCATGTGTTCGTAACCGACCTGATAGGGGCGTTCGCGCTCGTAAAGGGATATATTGGCGAAGCAGTGCCAAATGAGAAAACCTAAGAGCACGGCAGCGACCATCCAGGATTCAAGGCGTTGCCTTTTACGAATGAAGAGGTGGTGTTCACGGTGTTCATGGCAAATGAACTGTGTGATGCCGAGAATAATCCAAGGCATGATAAATAAAACGGCCAGCTGGTTGTTGCGGCCTAAGAAAAAGAGTGACAGCAGTATGCCAAATAAAATGGCATGTGCTTCTGTCAAACGGCGCGTCAGCAGTGGTGACAGCATCAGGAGCAAGCCGGCAATCAGCCAAATCTTGATACCCATTAAGTCGTAAGTGCCGCCTATTTGCATAAAGAGCTTTTGCCAGAACCAGAAAAAAAGTGCTGTTCTGCGCATGGGGGCGCTGTTTAGACCGAGGTCAGCGCCATATTTCAGGTATCCCGCAAAGAAACCGGGTTCAGCGAGTGAGCCGATGCCGATCATACATAGAAAGAAAAACGTCAGAATGCCTGCAAAATAAAACAGCTGTTTGAACGGTCGCGCCTTTCTTGCAATTTGAAGAATCATAAGTGATGAAACGGCCCCCGCGATTAGAAAGCTGTTTGGGTGAACGCCGATGCTGAGAAAAACGATGACCGCAGGTAAAAAGGTTGCACCGGTGAGCGTTGAGCCCAAGGCGACAATCATGAAAAACAATACCATGGTCTCCTGTCGTCCGAAATGAATGGCGTAAACAAAAGAAATATTGAACATTAATGCCAATACCGGCAAATGATAGGGGAGCTTTAACTGTTTGAGGAAATAGGCAAAGGCTACAATTGAGAGCATGCCGAAGGTAAGTGACAAAAGTCGCATGGCGAATACCGTATCGCCAAAGCAGTGCAGAAAAAGAGACTGCAGGCCGACGTAAAGCCAGCGAAAAGGATGCGGTACGCGCGGGTAGAGGTCAAAAAAGGATTCTGTTACCCACAGGCTGTGCGCACGCATGGCGGCGCCGGCAATGCCTTTGAGCCAAAGTTCATCCGAATGGACGGTTGGAAAACGCATCAATGTTATGAAATTCACTAAAAAATAGACCAACAGTGAAACAAACGCGATCGGTAATTCGAATGGTCGATGGCTGCGAAGTTGTTGTAGCGCGTCTTTTCGGTGCTGTATCACTTGTGTTTTTAACATGGTTATCACAGATCTCCTGAGGATTAAGTGTGCTGCATGATTGCATGATATCGGTTGACAGAACAGCGATTCGCTCTCTTTAATCATAAAGAAAAAAGCGGTGAAAGTACAGCCCCGTAACAAGAGTGTTAAAAATCTGTCATGCTAATATAGAATGCTATATAAGAAAATACGGTATCCGTTTTGATGAATAAATCGTTATAATAAACCTGTGAAAACCTATTTTTTTCACTTAAATTGTTTAACTTTTAACAATATACTCCAGTACAATCTCACAAATTTGTTTTTGGAGGTCAACATGACAAAACGAAAATCGACGGTTAAGCTGCTGACATTGCTTGTCTTCACGGCCTTAATCGTTGCGGCTTGCGTGAACGACACATCTTATCCGGGTACGAAAAACGTCATTGAGGCGGATCAAGTACTGGCGCAGATGGGCAGTGCCGTCGTCATTGACGCAAGAGGCCAGGAGGCGTATGACAAAGGGCATCTTGAGGGCGCCATTTCGTTATCACCGGCAGAACTCGTAACAGATGTACCCGTTCCGTCGACGCTTGCGCCAAAGGAACAAGTCGAAGCTGTTTTGGGTTCAAAAGGCATTGATCAAAATACGACGCTCTATGTCTATGACGACAATATGGGCGTTAGCGCTGCACGTATTTGGTGGACGGTAAAAGTTTACAATCCCGATCAAATGGTGCTGATTGTCAATGGCGGCGCTTCGGCACTTGTAAACGCAGGTGCGCCATTATCGGCTGATGCGACGGTATTGCCGGAAACGACTTATGATGCACAGGATGCCGATACTTCGATCATCGCTACTTATGACGAAGTGAAAGCACTTAGTGAAGCACCACAGGAAGGCGTCAAAATACTTGATGTCAGATCTGCTGCTGAATATGCGGCAGGCTATATTCCAACGGCGATTAACTATGCACATACGAAAAATCTTTACAGCGACGGCACCTTTATGTCGTCAAGAGATATTGGGTTATTCTATAAGGACTTGGGACTTTCAAAAGATGATGAAATTATTCTCTACTGCAAGTCCTCTTTTAGAGCGGCACAGACCTATGCGCTGCTTGATGAAGCTGGCTACAGCAATCTCAAAATTTATGACGGTGCATGGTTAGAGTGGGAACAGCAAGGTGCGCCGGCAACACCTGTGGAACAGGCTGCGCCTGTAACACAGCAAGAAGGATCATGATTATCCTGTGGGGAGGCTATTGGTTATGAAAGTAAATAAAAAATGGTTAGCGGTTATCCTGTCAATTGTCTTAATCTTCTCAATGACAGCCTGCGGCAATACGGAAACACCTGCTGCAAGCATGGAAGTAACACCGAGTGCATCGGAGACGACAGCGCCGGAAAGCACTGAAACACCAGAACCGGCCGAAGCGGCCTTTGACATGTCGGCATTGGTTGGCGCATATTATGACAATATGCCGGATCATATTTACAAAATCGCTCAGGCTGATTTTGTCGACATGGTAAAAGCCGGCGACGCGATGACAATTTTAGATATCCGAAGCGCTGAAGACTATGGCAAAGGTCATATTGAAGGCGCCGTTAATATGCCGTGGGGAACGGCCATCAGCGACGGGCTCAGCAGTATTCCGACAGATAAACCAGTCTTCGTCTACTGCTATACAGGTCAGACTGCGGGTCAAGCGGTCATGACATTAAACCTTGCCGGATTTGATGCAAGAAGTGTCAACCTCGGATGGAACCTTGGCATTTCAAAAGTTGATGGTGTTGATGCCGTTACGACGACAGAAGCATCGACGCTGACAGCAGGTGCAACGACTATTGACGCCAATGTACAAAGTGCACTGGATGATTACTATGCAGGACTTGCTGCGGTTAGCGACACTAAATATAAAAATTACAAAGTTTCTGAAGACAGCTTAAAGGAAATGATAGATGCCGGTGATGACAGCATTTACATTCTCTCTGTCCGCAAAGCGGATGACTATGCGGCCGGTCATATTGCCGGTGCAGCAAACATTCCTTTTGGCAAAGCAATGGCAGCTGATTTTGATACACTACCAATGGATAAAACCATTGTCGTGTACTGCTACACAGGTCAAACAGCAGGCCAAACAACGGCTGCGCTGAGACTCTTAGGCTATGATGCCGTATCGTTAAACGGCGGGATGGGCAATGCAGCCAATGCACCAAGCGGCTGGGCAAACAAAGGTTATCCGGTTGTCAGCGAAGTAACAACTGGCATTGAAAAGCTCTATGCGGAAATGCCGGATCATATTTACAAAATAGCACAAGCTGATTTCATTGATATGGTCAAAGCGGGCGACGACATGACCATTGTCGACATCCGCAGTGCGGCAGATTATGAAGCTGGTCATGTAAAAGGCGCGGTCAACATGCCTTGGGGTGGAACGGCCATTGCAACAGAGATGGCAAAAATCCCAAATGACAAACCTGTCTTTGTTTACTGCTATACAGGTCAAACTGCAGGTCAGGCTGTCGTTGCCTTTAACCTTGCCGGGTTTGATGCAAGAAGTGTAAACCTTGGCTGGAACCTTGGCATTTCAAAAGTTGAAGGCGTTGATGAAGTCGTTGTTACCGATGCAACGACGTTAACCGATGAAGTGACCACCATTGCAACACCTGTCCAAGCTGCGATCTTAAGCTACTATGAAGGTTTAGCAGCGGTAGCGGATACTACTTATAAAAACTATAAAATTTCAGAAGATAATCTGAAAGCCCTTGTAGATGCAGGTGATGACAGTATTGTCATCCTGTCTGTTAGAGGTGCTGATGATTATGCGGCAGGCCATATTGAAGGCGCTATTAACATCCCATTTGGCAAAGCGATGATTCCTGAGTTTGAAGCACAGCTGCCAAAAGATAAAACCATTGTCGTATACTGCTACACAGGTCAAACAGCAGGTCAGGCAACCGCAGCACTAAGATTTTTAGGTTATGATGCCGTATCGCTCAATGGCGGTATGGGAACAGCTGCCAATGCGCCAAGTGGCTGGGCTAACAAAGAATACCCTGTTGTTCAGTAAGATGAAATGGATGAATGAAAAATAAGCATCAACGGGAAATACAATAATTGAAGGCATAAAATGTGATGGGGAGGCGGGTTTCGTTATATAATAACGGTAGCCCCCTTCCTTTTATGATTCTAAGAAGGAATGCTGCCAAAAACCGGATACTTTTATAGAAGGAAGCTGATGAATGCAGCTACAGGATAGATGCGACTAAAGACCGTAAACTTCTAAAAACAGTAAACTTCCAAAGACTGAACACTTCTAAAGACTGTACACTGTTTGAACTGTTACGATGGACTGTTTGTGATGGGGGCAATCTATCTTGGATAAGCACCAGAAAGCGCTAAGAGGAAAATGAATGCGAGGCAAAATGATACCCTACCATATACCTTATATGCCAAAACAAGAAGTAGTTTTAGATGCGGCAACACTTGCGGCGGCAAAACAATATGATGCAGCGACACTGTTTGATGGCATACCGCTGTACCGGAACATGGCATCGCGAATGCTGTTGACGCATTCTGCAGCAGCGGCACTTGAGATGATGGCGATGATGGCCGACATACAGCCGGGGGATGAGATTATTCTGCCCGCTTTTACATATGTGGCGACGGCAAATGCCTTTGCCAGACAGGGTGCCGTGCTCAGGTTCGCCGATATTGAAATGGAGACGCTTAATATAGATCCGCTGTCAGTTGAAGCGCTGATGACGGAAAGAACACGTGCCATCATACCGATCCATTACGGCGGTATTGCTGCGGATCTTGAACGTCTTCAAAAGCTGCAGAGCGAGCATTGTCTCTTGCTTGAAGATGCCGCACACACATTGGGTGCAACCTATAGTGGGCAGGCACTGGGCAGCTTTGGCGATATGAGCTGCATCAGCTTCCATGAGAGTAAAAATATAACCAGTGCAGGAAATGGCGGTGCCTTGATTGTCAAAGCGGCTCAAAACATGCGCGAGGCAGAAGAAATCCTTTATCAGGGAACGGACCGCGAGGCATTTATGCGCGGAGAAATTTTGAGATACCACTGGCAGCGGCTTGGCAGTGCCTTTGAAATGGGTTTGGCTGCAAAGGCTTTTCTCAAAGCGGCCATTGGCGATATGGAAGTGGTAACAGAACATCGGCGTGAACTTTGGTGGCGCTATCATCATGCACTTATGCCGCTTTTAAAACGAGAGCATTTAAAACTTGCCGTGTGTCCGGATATCGCGGAGACCAATGGGCATATCTTTTATATATGCCTTAATACTGTCGAAACACGTGAAGCGCTAATCACCTATCTTTTCTCAAAGGGTATCGAAGCGCGGACGCATTACGAACCGCTTCATCTAAGTCGATTTGGCATTGGCGTCAGCGGTAAAAAGTTGGTATTGCCCAATACTGAGATGGTGGGCAGGACGTTGTTGAGACTGCCAATTTATGCTGAAATGACAGACTGCTTGCAAGATGAAGTCATTGATGCACTTTTTGAGTTTTTTAAGCGCTAAAGCAATTGCATTTTCCTTTGTAATATGTGTAAAATAGAGTATATTAGGGAACATTTCAGAAAGGAAGGCATCATGCGCGACAACAAGGGGTGGTTTTACGATAGCAGGCGTACACTGATGATTATTGCTCTGGTCATTATCATTGGTGTTATCAGCATCTCCTATGTGGGGTATTCAAGCTATGGGAGCATTATTCGAGATGATATTCGCAACATATCAAAATTAACGTCAACCAATATTTATTCTGAAATTGACAATGAACTGACAAAACCGATTTTTGTCAGTCTTACCATGGCAAATGACCAATTTGTAAAACATTGGATTTACAATGAATCCGATGATACCGAGTCGGAAATAACTAATTATCTAGAAGGGATCAGAGAAAAATACAATTACCATTCTGTCTTTCTCGTCTCCAGCCAAACAAAGCGCTATTATCATTACAATGGCTATTTTAAGACAATTTTGCCAGATGATGATCACGATCAATGGTATTATGATTTTCTGGCACAACCTGAAAGTTATATCCTCGACGTAGATCAGGACGAAGTTGACAATCACTTACTGACCATATTTATTAACTGTAAGATACTTGATGATTATGACAATGTCATTGGTGTCACAGGTGTCGGCGTTGAAATGGATTATGTGCAGGATATGCTGGAGACTTTTGAAGACACCTACAAGCTGGAAGCCTTTTTAGTCGATGAAAATGGTTTAGTGCAAGCGCATACCAATGGTGCAATGATTGAAACGCGCAACATTGGCAATGAAGCGCTCTACCGAGATCTCGGCAGTACATTCTACCGAAGGGATCAGGATCTCAATATTTTTCATCTGGACAAAGATGGACAGGAACAGTATGTCATTTCACATTATATTGATGAACTGGACTGGTATCTCGTGGTGCGAAAGGATACTGCTCAGCTCAGCAATTCTTTTGGCCGTCAAATAAAACTTGATGTGGGCATTACACTGATGATTTTAATCATTGTCATTGGCGCCGTCTATAAAATCATCGTTGCGCATCAGCGTGAAATTCATAAGCTGGCAATGACGGATACGCTTACAGGCCTTGCCAATCGACGTTATTTTGACGAGCGACTGGCTCGGGATCTGACGCGAACCGAATCACAGTGGTGCCTGTTTGTCATCGACATTGACGGGTTTAAACGCGTTAACGATGTCTACGGCCATCTGCAGGGCGATAAGGTACTCGTGCATACGGCAGAATTATGTCAAAATTGCATGCCGGATGTCAGCTTGGCCAGATGGGGTGGCGATGAATTTTCAGGAATTGCAAGAGGGACGTGTGATGATGTTTTCAAAATGCTTGAAACCTATCGCAAAGCAGTTGAAGACGATGCGGCACTCCAATCATTTGGCGTGACCGTCAGTGTTGGTGTAACGGCTGCTGTGGCCACGGATACGGCTGACAGTATTGTTAAACGGGCTGATCAAGCGCTCTATCGTTCAAAATCTACAGGGCGAAATCGCATTACCGAGGGTTAAGGCATCACTATGTATTAGCAAGTTAATCAATGACTTAAAACGAGAATGACATTTTCTAAATTGACAAAAAGTGAATGCAAACAATATAAAACGAAAAAAAACGAGTATATTTTGCTCGTTTTTTTTCGTTTGCATAAGCGGCTATAGCGCTCTCATTGACAGCTTTATAAATTTTGGCATTAATCGCAGATGACAAAACTAATGGTCTTTCATTTGAAATTGCACAGAATCGAGAACATAATCTAATTGTAAACAGTCTAGACTTCATTTGACCGACAGCTAAGGTCAAAATCAATGGCAAGGTATTCATGAACTTGAATGAAAAATCTTGAATGAAAAATAATGAAGGGGGCAGAACAAAATGGATCATGTTTCAAAACCAAACAAATCCGGTAAAGAAAATGTTCAAAGGTTTGGTCGATTTTTAAGCGGTATGGTAATGCCGAATTTAGGTGCTTTTATCGCTTGGGGTATTATAACAACACTTTTTATTGCAACGGGCTGGATGCCGAATGAACGATTGGCAACATTAGTCGGTCCAATGATTACTTACTTATTGCCGCTGTTAATCGGTTACACGGGTGGTAAACTCGTAGCGGATGTCAGAGGCGGTGTCGTCGGTGCGGTTGCGACGATGGGCGTCATTGTCGGTGCAGACATTCCAATGTTTATGGGCGCCATGATCATGGGGCCGCTTGGCGGGTATGTCATTAAAAAATTTGACGGTTTAGTGGAAGGCAAAATTACAGCGGGATTTGAAATGCTCGTTGCGAACTTTTCAGCCGGCATCTTGGGGATGCTCGTTTCATTGTTAGGTTTTTATGCGATCGGACCAGTCGTGCTTGCACTCAACAACGTATTGAAGACAGGCGTTGAAGCGATCGTCGCAGCCAATTTGCTGCCGTTTACCTCTATCTTTATTGAACCGGGCAAAATATTGTTCCTGAATAATGCGATCAATCACGGCATCTTAGGACCTTTGGGCATTCAGCAAGCCACCGAAACGGGCAAATCAATCTTCTTCCTGCTCGAGACTAATCCAGGCCCGGGTCTTGGCGTTCTCTTGGCATACTGGTTCTTTTCAAAAGGCATGGTTAAAGAATCGGCACCGAGTGCGATTATCATTCATTTCTTAGGCGGCATACACGAAATTTACTTTCCCTATGTACTGATGTATCCAGTGCTGATCCTCGCTGTTATCGCAGGCGGCATGAGCGGCGTCCTGACCTTTACCATTTTCGGAGCGGGTCTCATTGCAACGCCATCGCCAGGTAGTATCCTCGCCGTTTTGGCAATGACGCCAAAGGGCAGCTTTATTGCAGTAATATTGGGTGTTATTGTTTCGACAGCAGTTTCGTTCGTCGTCGCGGCATTTTTCTTGAAACGCAAAAACTTCAACAGCGAAGATGACAGTCTATCAAAAGCACAGGCGGCAATGAAAGAAATGAAAGCCTCGTCAAAAGGGGTAAAAACCGTTAAGAAAATTGTCGTCGCCTGTGATGCAGGTATGGGATCAAGTGCCATGGGAGCGACCACGCTCCGCAAGAAAGTTCAAAAGGCGGGACTTGCAATTGAAGTCATCAATACTTCCCTTGAAAATATTCCAAGCGACGCAGATATTGTCATTACGCACAAGACGCTTGCCGAACGTGCAAAAGAGTACAATGCAACAGCAGAGCTCATTGCCATCGAACAATTTGTCGGGAACCCGCTCTATGACGAACTCGTTGAGCGCTTAAAAAAATAAATATTGGCGAAACAGTGAGGCCAATGCTTCACTGTTTCATTTCAGCATCTGTTAATGGCCCCTCTGTTGATTTGACATTCTTCAATTATGGCACTAAATGGCGATGACAGCATACAGGAAGTTTGTTGTATAGAATTGGCATATGTGGGATATAATAAGAGTGAACAACTGTCAGAAAATTCAATTCTTAAAAATTGTCTGCGATAAATCGTGTGGAGGATGCTTTGGATTATTCGAGAAGGGCCATTGAAATTATTGAAATACTACTGGAAACAGAAACGTATATCGCCATTGCAGCCATTGCTGAAAAACTGAATGTCAGTCGACGAACTGTCTTCAGAGAAATGGAATCGGTTGAGGCGATCACAGCGGCACTTGGCATGCAGCTGTCTAAAAAGACGCGCCTTGGGTTGTCGCTTTCTGCAACACCGGCGCAGCAGGCGCGGTTTAAAACGGAATTTGCAAGAAAGTCCGATGTTCACTTTGATCAGGAAATGCGTCAGAACGTGCTGATTGTCGAACTGCTCAAGAGCCGTGAACCACAAAAATTTTTCTATTTCGCCAATATGCTCAGCGTTTCTGAAGCGACGATTTCCTACGATATGGATAAAATTGAACCATGGTTTAATAAACGAGAGATAAACCTCGTTCGGAAACCGGGATTTGGCGTTTACCTTGAAGGCAGTGAGACGCAATTCAGAAAGGCAATTGTGGATTTCCTGTATGAGCATTATGAACATCAGGAACTGGTTGCCTTACTGGAAACGGGACTTTATCAGGAAAATATGGTGGAGGCACTGATTGACAGAGATGTGCTGATAAATGTAACGGCATTGCTTAGGCAGTACGAAACCATGATTGCAAGGCGCCTCACAGATGCTGCTTACATGGGACTCTTGATTCACCTTGCCATTGCCATTCAACGGACGACGCGCGGTGAGCGCATTGCGATGAATCCTGAACTTCTGAAGGAACTGCAGCGCGATGCGCATTACGAAGTAGCAGGTATGATCGGTCAAAGCATCCAGTCAAAATTTGGCATTGCTTTTCCAGAAGACGAACTCGGCTATATTACCATGCACCTGAAGGGTTCAAAACTAAAAACCTCAGCACTGGTCGATGAAAATGACGTCATGATCAGCAATTATGAGATCAGTAAACTGGCATCTAAGATGATGAGCGTTTTTAAAGCGGAGAGCGGTTATGATCTCAGCGATGATGAACGCCTGCTCGTCGGGCTGGTGAGTCATCTTAAACCGGCGCTGGCACGCATGAAACTGCAGCTGGACATTCGAAACCCGCTGCTTGACAAGATCAAAGAAATGTATCCTGAGATTTTTATTATGTCGCTTAAAACGACAGCTGTTATACATGATCGGTTTGATGTCGATGTGCCGGAGGCCGAAGCAGGCTATATTGCGATGCACTTTGGCGCAGCCATTGAACGTTTTCGCAAAGCACAAATCGTGCTTCGGGATATTCGCGTCGGTGTTGTTTGCTCAAGCGGCATTGGCACGTCGAGTCTGCTCTATTCCAGACTTTCCAAGCTGTTTCCGAAACTGACGATTGCCGCACAGTTTTCAAAAGAAGATATTCTCATAGGCAAGGCAGATGTTTACGGTGTGGAATTGCTTATTTCAACCATTGCACTGGAAAAGACAGCAGTGCCGGTTGTGACGGTCAATCCGCTTCTTCTTGAAGAAGATGAGATGCGCATTGCACAAGTGCTGAACATTATTAACAGTCAGCCTGCAGTTGAACCACCTGTATCCACGAAAGAGCCCGTTGTTTCAAATAGTCGAACACATATACAGTGGCTTCACGATGTGACGGAGAGTGTCCTGATGTTGGAAGCCAATTTCAAACTCATCACTGATTTACAGGCAAAATCACTGTCGCAAATCATCAAACAGATTGCTGAAGCTTATGCAGGCGAGTTCCGCGCTCGCAAGAAATTGGAACGTCAATTTCAGATGCGTGAACGCCTTGGCAGCACCATTATCCATGGTGAAGGTCTGATGTTGCTGCATACGCGATCAGAGCTATTTGAAAGTGTCTGCTTTAGTGTCTGGCGACTTAAAAAAGCAGTAAGTGTTCACCATGACGTCGTTGAAAATGTAATTGTCATGGGAATGCCGGCACAGCAGTCAAGTATACAGTCTGATATGATGAGTCAGCTCAGCAAGGCAATTATAGAAGATGAAAGTTTTTTAAATCAATTAAAGCACGGCGACGAAGCATCTATTAAAGCTTATATAAACGAAATTTTGCAGCGCTGGCTGAATAAACAGCTACAAAAAGGAGGTCCGCAATGACCTCTAAACTTCAACGCATTGGCAGGTTCTTAAGCCGAATGGTCATGCCGAATATCAGCGCCTTCATCGCATGGGGCATCATTACCACGCTGTTTAATCCCGACGGCTGGTTTCCAAATACAACGATGAATATGCTGGTGGCACCCTTAATGATTTATGCACTGCCGAGTCTGGTCGCCTATGCGGGCGGACAGCACATTTACGGGCACAAAGGCGGTATTATCGCCGTCGTCAGCACCATGGGCGTCATTATTGGCACGCAGACGC
Organism: Clostridiales bacterium; assembly: GCA_030446305.1. Taxonomy (GTDB): domain Bacteria; phylum Bacillota; class Clostridia; order Peptostreptococcales; family Acidaminobacteraceae; genus Fusibacter. The sequence continues at coordinate 16,497 of JASUSA010000038.1, forward strand.
CGATGTTTGCGGGTGCTATGATTATGGGACCAATAAGTGCTTACTTATTGAAGCGCGTCGATGGCATGCTTAAACGGTACACGCCGATTGGTTTTGAAATGCTCATGTCAAATTTTTCAGCCGGCATCCTCGGAACGGTTATGATTATACTGGGGTATCTCATGATCGGCCCCATTATTGGCTATCTCAACGCACTTTTTAAACTGGGTGTCGATTTTGCTGTTTCCAGAAGTTTGCTGTTCCTCGCGGCCGTATTTATTGAACCCGGGAAAGTTCTTTTTCTAAACAATGCCATTAATCATGGGATTTTAACACCGCTGGGACTTCAACAGTCTTTGGCAAAGGGCGATGCCATCTTCTTTCTGCTTGAAACCAATCCGGGACCCGGTATAGGAATCTTAGCCGCCTATTGGGTTAACGGCAGGGGAAGTGCCAAAATAACAGCGCCGGGTGCCCTTATTATTCATGCGCTTGGCGGTATTCACGAAATTTACTTTCCCTATGTCATGATGTATCCGGTACTCTTTGTGTCGGTGATTATTGGCGGTCTCGTCGGAGACTTTATTTTTCAATTATTTGACAGCGGACTCGTCGCAATGGCTTCACCCGGAAGTTTGCTGGCGATCTTGGCATTGGCGCCCAAGCATAAAATATTTGGCATTTTACTTGGAATCGTCGGGTCGGCGATTGCCTCATTTCTTTCAGCGGGTTTGCTCATTGCCAGACGCGCATCATGGGACTTGACTGAAAATGATGAAGTGGCATTTGAAACAGATATTTTTAAAGACTACCAAGGCAATTTTGAAATTGATAAAATCGTCTTTGCCTGTGATGCGGGCATGGGTTCCAGTGCCATGGGGGCATCGCTGCTTCAAAAACTGCTGAAGGCAAACGGTGTCAATGTCCTGATCGAAAATGTTTCACTGGACCATATCCCCGAAGATGCTTCGGTAATTATCACTTTTAACGATTTGCTGCCCTGTGCACGGCAAGCAGTGCCGGGGGCGCTACACATAGGGATAAAAGATTTTTTAGACCGCACCTATTATGAAGCTTTAATAGATGCCTTGATGAAAAGGTGTCGCTTTAAGGAGGTAACGATGAACCGTCAAATACCAGATCAAATTTTAATGAAATCCAACATCATTCTAGATAAGGCGTCTGTTTCAAAAGAAGAAGCGATTCGCTATGCCGGGCAACTGCTCGTCGACAGCGGTTATGTCGATGCCAATTATATTGAAGGCATGTTGGCGAGAGAGGAAAAATTTACAACCTTTATTGGCAATGGCGTCGCAATACCGCACGGTGAAAATGCGGTAAAAGACAGCATTATCGCCTCAGGAATCGTCGTCGTGCAGTACCCGAACGGCGTGGATTTCGGCAGCGGCAATATGGCAAAGCTCGTGATTGGCATTGCTGGGAAGGGGAATGAGCATCTTCAAATTCTTTCCAATGTTGCGGAAGCCATTGAGGAAGAAGAACTGCTGCGTCAAATGCTGCAAACAAAGAATCCCGATGAAATCTATGCGATTTTTGCAGCAGAGGGGATGTTGGCACAATGATTATCACTGTAACCGTCAATCCCGCGATGGATCGAACGCTGGAAATCGCTAATCTCTTTGGCGGTGGTCTCAACATCGTCAATGCGTCCCAACTGGATGCTGGCGGCAAGGGAATCAATGTTTCAAAGACGATTCGGCGTCTAGGCGGCAAAGCAGTTGCCACGGGGCTGTTGGGCGGTGAAACCGGTGTGCAGATCAGGCGGCGTTTAGATCATATGGATATTCCGCATGATTTTGTCGATGTCGCAGGGGAAACGCGAACCAATATTAAAGTCTTTGATGCAGCCAGTCAAAAAACGACGGAATTCAACGAACTTGGCCCTGCTTTGACACTGGACGATCTGTCGAGACTGATGGTAAAACTCGAAACCCTCATCATACCGGGCAGTATTGTCGTCCTTTCCGGCAGCGTGCCAAAGACACTGCCAAATGATACCTATGCACGGCTTATTACATGTGTGCACGTCTGCAAAGGCATGGTTTTTCTGGATGCATCCGGACAGGTTTTCAAGGAAGCAGTTGCGGCACAGCCGGATATGATTAAACCGAACCGACATGAACTGGAAGGTTATTTTGGCAAAGCGATGCAAACAGAAGCAGATTATATTGAAGCAGGACAGCATTTTCTGTCCCTTGGGATCAAACAGATTGTCTTTTCTCTGGGAAATGAGGGTGCTTATTATATAAATGAGAAGGCGATATTTCGATTGAAACCGCTAAAAGTTGAAACGCAGAGTTCAGTTGGCGCGGGGGATGCCTTTGTGGGTGCCTTTGTCTACGGCATGACCAATGGCGATTCCACAGAAGACATCTTACGGCTGGCGCTGGCAACCAGTGCCGGTGCCGTAACGACAAAAGGGACGCAGCCGGCGGCATGGGCATGGATCAATTCGCATTTAAAAGATGTTTGCATTGATCGCCTGCGATAACGCAGTCATGACAAGGGGCAACCGATTAAACGTGAACGACTGACCGCGTGCAATCAGAATGTAAGAAAGGAAGCGTACAGCTGTGGCTGTATAGGGAAAATACATGAAAACAAAAGCAGTGAGAATGTACGGTCTCGATGACCTGAGACTTGAAACGTTTGATTTACCCGAAATGAAGGAAGATGAAATACTCGTAAAAGTAATATCCGACAGTATCTGCATGTCGACATATAAAGCCGTTAAACAAGGCAAGAACCATAAGCGCGTGCCGCAGGATGTCGATACGAATCCCATTATTGTGGGGCATGAAATGGCAGGTGTTATTGTCAAAGTCGGCAAGAAATACGAAGGTCAGTTTTTGCCCGGACAGAAATTTTCACTCCAGCCGGCACTGAATTACAAGGGAAGTCCGTTTTCGCCGGGCTATTCCTACCCGTATTTCGGCGGCAATGCGACCTACAACATTATCCCGCCGGAAGTAATGGAACTCGGCTGCCTGCTGGTTTATGACGGCGACAGTTACTTTGGTGCTTCACTTGGCGAACCCATGTCCTGTATTATTGGCGGCTATCATGCCAATTACCATACCGTTACAGGCAAGTATGAGCACATTATGGGAACCAAAGCAGGCGGCGATCTCATCATCATGGGCGGCGCAGGGCCAATGGGACTTGGTGCCGTGGATTATGCGCTGGCGATTGACAATCGTCCGAAACGCGTTGTCGTTGCGGATATCAGTGATGATCGACTGAAAAGAGCAGCGCGGTTTATAACGCCTGAACGCGCCAAAGCAGCAGGTGTTGAACTCATCTATGTCAACACGGCAGCTTATGATGATCCCATTGCACATTTGATATCACTGACAGGCGGCAAGGGCTATGATGATGTTTTCGTCTATGCCCCTGTGAAAGTGCTTGTAGAAGAGGGCGATAAATTGTTGGCGAAAGACGGCTGCATGAACTTCTTTGCAGGGCCGACAGATCATCAGTTCAATGCGCCGATTAACCTCTACAACGTCCACTACAGCAATACACATATTATGGGTTCCACTGGCGGTAATACCGATGATTTAAAAGAAGCGCTATATATGGCGGCTAATCATCTCATTAATCCATCGGTGATGCTAACACATATTGGCGGCATTGATGCAACCATTGACGCGATCATGGATCTGCCCAATATTCCGGGCGGCAAAAAGCTTATCTATAATCACATTGACATGCCGCTGACAGCGATAGAGGATTTTGGCAAACTGGGTGAAAGTGATCCGTTTTTCAAAGCACTGCATGAGCTGGTTGAAAAATACAATGGCTTATGGAATGCTGAGGCAGAAGCGTATTTGCTTAAACACTTCGGTGCCGAAGCGTGAGCAACCGTACCGGATTAGCTTAAAGCGATGATGCATTCGCTTCGATTGCATCCCTTTCTATATTGAAATATTTTTTTGAGACAAATGATATAAAAGTAGGAGATTTAACATCATGAAGACATTTGATTTTGAACTTCAAAATGAACACGGCTTGCATGCGCGGCCTGCCAGCTTATTGATCCAGACGGCGACAAAATTTCAGAGTACCGTACATCTCTATAAGCAAGCACAGCAGTATAATGGCAAGAGCATGCTCAGTGTCATGAAAATGGCGGCGGCGAAAGGCGATCGAATTCGCGTTGAAGCAAGTGGCGAAGACGAAGGTCTCGCAATTGATGCCATCCGTGAACTGGTATCAAGGCAATTTGAAGCATAAACGATGCAATTTTCTTGGATGACAAAAGCATATGATTGACAGCACGTGTATTATTCTTTATAATGCAACTAAGGATAAAGGCTAGGCCTTTTCCTACAAAATGAAAAGACATTTAAAAAGCGGAGAAGAGAAGAGTAACCGATGCACGACTTTTTAGAGAGCCCTTGGATGGTGCAAAAGGGCAAGTGACGGCGTGGTGAATAAAGCCTCAGAGCTTTGTGTGGAACCTCAAAAGAGGGGATAATACAACGGTCGCCACCGTTAACGGGCTAGAGTATCAACAGCTTAGCTGCCGTACTTGAAATGAGGTCAATACTTATTGACAAATTGGGGTGGTACCACGAAGTTTAACTCTCGTCCTCAAGGTGAAAATCTTGAGAACGGGAGTTTTTTGCGTTGCAGAAGAAGTGAATAGGTAGAGCGGGCAATCGCTTTCACCTGATCTTTCGCCTCAATGGGTTGAATGATGGTCTTTCAAAAGCAATACATATTGTGGTGAAAACAATAAAAATTAATAACGCAATCAGCATACGACAGCACAACACAACACAGTACAACACAACACAGCACAACACAGTACAACGCAAGACAGTACAACACAACACAGCACACGGCATGACACTGTAAAACTTTGCAAGTGTCGTCTACTTTGCCAGAGAAGCGGGTACATAAAGTTTGAAAACAAAGTGAGGAGTGATGAGATGCATTGGGCAATGAAAACAGCAGAATCCATTATTGAGCGTTATCCAAATGAGGAAGTATACGTATGTGCGTCGGGCATTAGCCCGACCAGTGAGATTCACATTGGCAATTTTAGAGAGGCGGTTACCACCTATTTCGTGACTAAGGCTTTGGCACAGCTGGGCAAGCGTACGCGCTTTATCTTTTCTTGGGATGATTACGATGTTTTTAAACGCGTGCCCGATCATCTGCCAAGCACATTGAGTCATTATATTGGCATGCCGCTTATTGATGTGCCCGATCCGTTTGGATGCCATCAATCCTTTGCCGCACATTTTGAAAATGAATTCGAAGAAGCGCTTAACCAATACGGCATTCATCCGGAGTTTATCAATCAGAGCACCATGTATAAATCAGGTGTTTACAATGAAGATGTCCGTTTGGCGCTTAAACGGCGTCATGAGATTTATGATTTGCTGCATACTTTTGACGGTCAGAAGGATGAAGCGGCGCGTGAGGTGTTTTATCCAATTACGTTATACTGCCGTAACTGCTTGACCAATCATACCACGATTACGGGATATGATCCCGAGACGGATGTCGTGCAATACCACTGTACATGCGGGCATCAGGAAGTCGCTGAGCTTGAAAGCATTAACCGTATCAAACTGACTTGGAAGGCTGACTGGGCCATGCGTTGGAAACATGAACGCGTTTGCTTTGAACCGGGTGGCCATAAACATTCGGTGCCGGGTGGCAGTTATGACATATCAAAATTAATTTCTGAACAAATTTTCAATCGGAAAGCACCTTTTTATATGCCTTACGATCATACGGGTATTAAATCAAAAATTTCACCGAAAACCGGCAACCTCATTACGCCAAAGGATTTGCTGGAAGTCTATCCGCCGGAAATCGTTCTATACCTCTACTCAAAGTACAATGCCGACCATGCATTCGATATTGGCATGGATGAAGAGGTCGTTCGCAATTATTCGGAATTCGAACAAATTTCGAAGCAGTACCATGAAGGGCGTATTGCTGATGAAGATTTGAAATTCGCGCTGGAACTTAGCAATATTACGCGATCTGCTTCATGGTTTGGACCGAGATTTTCTGTAATTGCCTCGGCGCTGCCACTTTTAAACGATGATCTTGAATTGATGCAAACGCTGCTATTAAATGAGACGCAAACTGGTGAAATGTCAGAAGCAAGCGTAAAAGAAAAAGTACTGAGAGCTTCTTACTGGATTAGTAAATGGCAGCCTGAGCAAAAAGTTGCCATTAAGACGACGCCGGAGGTTAAATTTATCAATAATCTCAATCAGGATGAGCGCTTATGGCTTCAAAACTTTAAAGCACTGCTGGAACAGGCAGAAGACGTTCACAGCGATCTGTTTTTAAATCAGTTGGCAACCATGACGGACACGATGATATCAGGAGACGGTGATTGGGATAAAGCAGCGTTTCGACTTATTTATCAGTTGACAATTGGGCAAAATACCGGGCCTCAGATTCCAATGCTCATAGAAATTATGGGAAAGGAATCGCTGATTGCACTTTTGAATAAGATTTAAGACAATGGCATTGCTTGGGAATGCGTTAAAAGTAAACGCATCAATAGGCTGGAAAAAATCAGGATAAAATCAGTATTTTTATCAGTGGATACGCGATAGCAGTACGATGAAAAGGGTATAATCATCAAAGTTTCTACATTTTCGACTTAGATTTAGGAGGCAATAAAATGACAGAATCAAAAAAAGTCGGTCAATTATATATCAATGGTATTTTTAAACCATCCGAGGATGGTCAAACCTTTGAAGTGCTAAATCCTTATACGTTGACGGTTATTGGCGAACAGGCCGATGCATCCGATAAGGACATTCAGATGGCAATAGAGGGTGCTGCAGCGGCATTTGATACATGGAAATTGACAACTGCTTATGAAAGAGCAGGGTATCTGCGAAAATTGCTTTATTTGATGCAGACGCGCGAACGCGAAATCGCAGAAGTCATGACGCTTGAACAGGGTAAACCTGTTGCAGAAGCGATTGGCGAAGTGCGCTATGCAGCGAGCTATGTGGCGTGGTATGCCGAAGAGGGCATTCGCGTCACTGGCGATCTACTGGCGCCGTCGCAAACCGGTAGCAGACTCAGCGTCAGAAAGATACCGGTAGGCCCTGTGGGCATAATAACGCCGTGGAACTTTCCGCTGGCGATGTTTGTGCGCAAGATTGCGCCAGCACTTGCAGCAGGATGTACCGTTATCGTAAAACCTGCTGAACAAACGCCGCTGACAGCCGTGAAATTTTTTGAACTGATACATGAAGCGGGATTCCCATCAGGGGTTTGTCAGCTTGTGACGGGGGAGGCATCAAAGATCGCCGGCGCATGGATGGCGTCTTCTGCCGTTCGGAAGATCTCATTTACCGGTTCGACGGCTGTGGGGAAAATGCTGATGCGTCAGGCGAGTGATACACTTAAGAAGGTCTCGCTGGAACTCGGTGGTCACGCACCGCTTATCGTCTTTGACGATGCGGATTTAGACATGGCAGCTATGGGTGCCGTAGAATCGAAATTTAGAAATTGCGGACAAGTATGTGTGGCGACAAACCGCGTGCTGGTTCAGCGTTCGGTTTACGATGCCTTTATTGAAAAACTGATGAAGCGTACGTCGGCACTTACGTTTGGTGATGGCTTTACCAATGTCGATATGGGACCGATTATCGATAAGCAAGGGTTTGATAAAATCGTGGCACATGTGGAAGATGCACTGGCGAAAGGTGCCAAGTGTCTGTTGGGCGGTAAGCCGGCTGAAGGTGGCGGTGGCTACTTATTTGAGCCCACCGTTTTAACCGACGTGACATCGGCAATGCGCATTGCGAAAGAAGAAACTTTTGGTCCGGTGTTGCCGGTCTTCGTCTTCGATACAGAGGCGGAAGCCATTCAAATGGCAAATGATACGCCGTTTGGGCTGGCCGCATACTGTTTTACGGAAAATCTCAGCAGATCCATTCGCGTGACAGAAGCACTTGAATACGGTATGGTGGGACTTAACACGGGGCGAATCAGTGCTGCGCAAGCGCCTTTTGGCGGTGTTAAGATGAGCGGTTTCGGCCGAGAGGGCGGCTATTACGGCATCGAAGAATACCTTGTCACACAGTATATTGCAACGGCTTATAAAGAATCGTAAGGGCAAAAAATAAATTGAGGATAGCATAAGCTATCCTCTTTACTTTTTTTGAGTAAAATTTTTGAGTAAATTGTTACATAATAAGTGTGCAAGATTAATCAATTTGATTAGACATTTTTATTTATAAGTTTTTTTGTTTTTTATATTACAAATAAATTTTATCTCTTAGTCTGTATTTGGTCAATACGTATCTCTTGTTTTTCATTTGTATCATCATCAAGAATATCGAGCATTTAAGAGAAGGTGTCTTAAAGCGTTAGTAAGACACCCATCAATACTGTATGCAATATAATGACTAGATTTTGTCCAGTGCCTGCCTTAAATCGGCAATTAAGTCATCGGCGTTTTCAATGCCGACGGAGACGCGGATGAGATCGGGTGCGACACCTGCGGCAATTTGATCGGCTTCGCTCAGCTGTGCATGCGTCGTACTGGCAGGATGAATAACCAGTGATTTTGCGTCGGCAACATTTGCAACCAGTGAGAAGAGCTCAAGCGCGTCGATAAACCTTTTACCGGACTCGACACCGCCTTTGATGCCGAAGGTGAAAATCGAACCGACACCTTTTTGAAAATACTTCTTGGAAAGCGCGTGATAGCGGTTGTCGCTGAGCTCCGGATAATTAATCCAGCTGACCGCAGGGTGTGTCTTTAAAAAGGCAATGATTTTTCGCGTGTTTTCAACATGGCGTTCGACGCGAAGCGAGAGTGTTTCGAGCCCTTGCAGCAATAAGAAGGCATTGAATGGGCTCAGGCATGCACCGGTGTCTCTGAGCAGCTGAACGCGTGCTTTGATAATGTAGGCGAGATTGCCGGCGGCTTCTGTGTAGCGAATATTGCTGTAAGAGGGATCAGGTTCTGTCAGGCATGGAAATTTGCCGCTTGCTGCCCAGTCAAACTTGCCGGAATCCACAATGACGCCGCCAATGGTAGTGCCGTGACCGCCAATAAACTTCGTTGCAGAGTGGACGACGATATCGGCACCGTGCTCAAAAGGTCGGATCAGGTAAGGGGTGCCGAAGGTATTGTCGACGATAAGCGGAATGCCGTTTGCATGTGCAATGGCGGCAATGGCTTCGAGATCAACGAGGTTAATGCCTGGGTTGCCAATGGTTTCGACGTATAGTGCGCGTGTTTTGTCTGTAATGGCAGCGCTAAAGTTTTCCGGTTCATCCGGGTTGACAAACGTTGTGGTAATGCCATAGCGCGGCAGCGTTGCATGGAATAGATTATACGTGCCGCCGTAAAGCGTGCTCGCTGAGACGATTTCGTCACCGGCGCCCAGTATATTGAGAATGGCATAGGTGATGGCCGCTGTTCCGGAAGCCACGGCAAGTGCGCCGACACCGCCTTCCAGCGCCGCAATGCGCGCTTCCAAAACGGCATTGGTTGGATTCATAATGCGTGTATAGATGTTGCCGTCCTTGCGGAGTGCAAATAAATCTGCTGCGTGCTGTGCATCGTCAAAGACATAGGAAGTTGTTTGATAAATGGGAACCGCACGTGAGCCGGTTGTGGGATCAGGTGTTTGACCTGCATGAATTTGAAGGGTTTCAAATTGGTATTTTTGATGAGACATAAAAGTTCCTCGCTTTCAAATTAATATAAGGGGTAGACGCCGATAAACAATGACAACCGGTAAAGGGTTATGTTCGCGCCGCATAAAAAAATACATAAATGATATAAAATGGCAATTTTAAGATACAAAGCACCCATTTTTTATGATTGAGGCAATTGCCTCAATTGGGTACGATGCGCGCCAATACAGGCGCTGTTTATTTCTTTAGTGTCTGTATTGAGGCGATTGACGCAGACAGGGCGGGTTAGCTTTAAGCGGGTTAACCGATATTGCTGCGATCAAATGGCGTTTCCTGATAGACATAGTAATTTAACCAATTGCCGAAGAACAGGTTGCCTGTAGAGCGCCAAGTGACAATCGGAGGTTTTGACGGATCGTCACCGGGATAATAATTTGCCGGAACGGCGATGGCTTTGCCGGCTGCAACGTCACGGTCATATTCTTTCTTCAGTGTGTCCGGGTCGTATTCTGAGTGTCCGGTGACGAAGATTTGACGACCGTTTTCAGTCATGACGGCAAAGACGCCGGCTTCTTCCGATGTGGCGACAATTTTCAGTGCATCGTGCTTTTCGATATCAGCCGCGTGTACAGTGGTGTGCCTTGAGTGAGGTGCGTAAAAGAAATCATCAAATCCCCTGAACAAAGGGGTGTGCGCTATGTGCAAATGATGTTTAAAAATGCCGAAACACTTTTCTTCAAGTGCGTACTTGGGAATACCGTAATGGTGATACAGCCCGGCTTGTGCGCCCCAGCAAATGTGCAGGGTAGAGAAGACGTTTCGGATACTCCAGTCCATAATGGTCTTAAGTTCATCCCAGTAGCCGACTTCTTCAAAATCATAGTGTTCAATGGGTGCACCTGTGATAATCATACCGTCGAATTTATCGCCTTTAATGTCTTCGAATGTCTTGTAAAAGGCATTTAAATGTTTTTCATCTGTATTTTTTGACGTATGTGTTGATGGATGCATCAAGGTGACGTCCACTTGAATCGGCGAGTTGCTAAGGACTCTTAACAGCTGTGTTTCGGTGTCGATTTTAAGGGGCATCAAATTGAGAATGAGTATTTTAAGCGGTCGAATATCCTGATGCATGGCGCGCGATTCCGACATAATGAAAATGTTTTCATTCGTCAGTATTTCGACCGCGGGTAGATTGTCCGGAACATTAATTGGCATCGTTTGACCTCCTTAAGCCAAAAGAAAAAATAAAACCTCTACGCAAATCGGCGTCGTGATACAGATGAGGCATCACATTGCCATTCGGGTTGAGGTCGATTATTAAAAAAACCCCTTCTTGGGATAGAAGAGGTTAGTTTGAGCGCTCAACTATCTTTCAATCAAGGCAAATGTGCCAGGATTGCAGGAATTAGCACCAGTCTTATGCTGGTTGCCGGGCTTCACAGGGCCAGTCCCTCCGCCGCTCTTGATAGCACTATTAAGTTAACAATGATTATAAGGGGTTATCAAATGACTGTCAACACCTTTTTTAAAAAAAGTTTTGATAGAGTCTAGGCGACACTCGACATCGACGGTGTCCGAATTTGAATAACAGCGCTTGAGGAAATTCGTGATTATTGGGAAAACATGAATTTGCGACGTCAAAAAGGGTATTCAGATAAATGGAATGCGAAAGGAGTGTGACAAAATTGGTGCTGAATGAATTAAACCGTCAAAATAAGCAGTTTTTAATGCGCATGCTGCCGTTTACCGGATTTATCGGCCTTGTAATGGCGTTTATCTCTGTTTACATAGAAGATACCCTCGGCATTATGCTGAACCATTTATGTCTTGGCTTTTTTAGTCTGCTGCTTGGAGGCCTGTTTTGGTGGGCAGAGCAGCGGAAAGGCGATTCGGAAAAATTGATATTCGGTTTGATTATAGCTTCTGTTGCCATGTGCCTAATTTGGGGCGTCAACATGCTCGGCTACAGCCCGGAAAGCATTGTATCCATCTTGGATTTTACATTGGCCATGCTCATTGCCAGTGTGAGCGTTCCCATGCCGACGAAATTCTACTTGCCGCTAATGACGGCAGCAAACCTCTATCTGTTTGTTGGCACGCCATTTTTAAATAACGCACAACACAGTTTTGGCCTGCTGGAAATATCGGTGATCATATTGTCCGTTACCTGCGTTTACATGGGCAAACTCTCCTATGAACGGACGGCAAAATCGATTGAAATGACAGATGCACTCGAAAAGCAGCGGGAACATCTTGAAGAGCTCGTCTTTGAGAAGACCAATGCCCTCAAACAAAGGGAGGATGCTTTTTCAAAAGAGGTTATCGGCGTTTTAAGCAGTGTGATTGAGCATTACGATGCGTATACAAAAGGACATTCTGAGAAAGTTGCTCACCTCAGTGAAACCATTGCACGTGCGATGGGGTATGATCTGGAATTCCAGCAAGAGGTATACTGGGCGGGGCTGATTCATGATATCGGTAAAATAAAAGTATCAAAAGAACTTTTAAATAAACCGGGTTACTTGACGGATGAAGAGTATCGGCTGCTTAAACAGCATCCGATTTACGGCTATGATATGATAAAGGCGTCGAAGCCTTTGAAAAATGTCTCAAAATACGTCTTTCATCATCATGAATTTTATAATGGGAAGGGTTACCCAATGGGACTTGAAGGGGAAGGGATTCCAAAGGCTTCCCAGATTTTATGCGTAGCCGATGCATGGGATGCCATGCGGTCTGAACGCATTTATCGCAGTGCGCTTTCAGTGGAAGATGCGCGCGCGGAACTCCTCGCCTGTCGTGGACAGCAGTTTTCACCGGATGTTGTCGATGTTTTTTTGACGCTGGAAGAATCCTATATTTAACAGATGCTATTCTCAATGTTTTAACGGGCAAATGTCTTAAAAACCTTTTACCGCCTCTTTAATTATGTCATAATTGAATTAGAGATCCAGAGGGATGAGACAAGAGGGAGGCTATATGCGTTACACGATTTTAGTGGTGGAAGATCAGAAAGAGATCCGCGACATTGTGATGCGTTATTTAGCAAAGGAAGGTCATCATGTGCTGAGTGCATCAAATGGGCTAGAAGCGCTGGAAATTTATCAGAGAGAGAAGATTCACCTTTTAATTTTGGATGTCATGATGCCGGGAATAGACGGATTTGAAGTGTTAAAAACACTGAGGGCCGTTACAGATATGCCCGTTATTATGCTGACGGCGAGGGTTGGCGAAGAAGATCGTATTTTCGGATTTGATCTTGGCGCAGATGACTACGTTGTCAAACCGTTTAGTGTCAGAGAACTGGTACGACGCGTTGGGGTACTTCTAAGACGCGTTTATGCAGTGTCTGAGCGGCAGGAAATCGTTTACGATGATTTGAAACTGGATCTGGGGCAAATGACGCTCTTTAGAGGTGCAGAAGAAATTTCACTGACAACGTATGAATTTCAATTGATAAAAACTTTTTTTGAACATCCCGGGCAGATTTTATCAAGGGAACAATTGATAGAATCAGCTTTAGGGGGAGATTACGACGGGTTTGACCGCAATATTGACAGCTATGTCAAGCGGCTCAGACAGAAAATTGAGATTGATCCCAAGCATCCAAAGTGGCTGACGACCAAATATGGTGCGGGCTATTGTTTTGGAGGCCAATATGACCTTACGTAAACAGTGGCTTATTGGGATGCTCCTCATGGCAGTTTTAACCATCGTGCTCAATACCATCATTTTGAGCACACTGACGGGCAGTGTTTTCGACGATTATATTTCGACAGCGTATGAAACCCATGTCAATCAGCTTACCAATTACTGCGAACAGATTTTAAGTCAATCGGAATATGATGCCAATCAGCTCGTTATGGAGCTTGAAGCACATTTAACCGATCCTATTACACAGATTAAACTTTACACGCCAAATGGTGATTTGCTGGCGACGGCATCGACACCAAATACGACCAATGCAGGCTTTGGCGGTGGCAATCGCATGATGCAGCATATGATGAACAGCGGTGTTCAGGAAGTTGACCAATATGAGATCATGCATAACGGAATCCTGATCGGCGTTTTGAATATTACGCGTTACAGTGCACTTGAACATGCGGTTGCAACGCAGAATTTCAGATACTTGCTGATACGAAACAGCCTGTTCGTGATGGCGCTTGTCATGCTGCTGGCACTCATATTAAGTGCCAGACTCAGCAGCAGACTGACGCAATCGCTTCAAGAAACGGTGGCGCTTTCGGAAAAACTTGATCTCGGTGAAGAGGTAACCATAAAATATTCCCGCACCCAAGAGATCAGGCGTATTCAGGAAAGTCTGATGGGGCTGCATGCGAAATTGAAATTAAAGCAAAAGAGCCGTAAACAGTTTATCGACGAGATCGTTCATCAGTCCAGAACACCGCTTACGATCCTAAAGACGCATTTCGAAGGATTTGAAGACGGTGTCATCGAATTCAATGAAGATGAAATTCGCATCTGTACGCGTCAGATTGACGAGGTGACGCAGCTTATTGAAAATGTTGGGCACTTAATTGAAACGGAGAGCGATACATCGACAATTCATGTGACGCGTTTCTCCGTTCCGGAACTCATTGGACAGATTACACGCGGTCTATCGCTGCAATTTGAAAAAAAAGGCATCAAGCTAAGTATGGAAGGGCATGGCGACATTCATATCGCATCGGACATCTACAAGTTGAGCCAAACCATCTACAATTTATTGACAAATGCTTACAAATATACAGAGGCCGGCGGTGATGTACACGTCGAGTATGCGCTGCTGGAAGACGTATTGACCATTTGTGTTTCCGATACGGGGATCGGCATTGATGAGACCGATCAAGCGCATATTTTTGAGGCGTACTACAGAGGCAGCACCGCTCAAAAAATGGCGGGTGAGGGCATTGGACTCTTCATTGCTTCTGAGAACATTAAACTGCTGGGGGGAACCATTACCGTGCGCAGCAAACGCAATGAGGGGACGACCTTTATTATTAAGCTGCCGTATGTGCCGGAGCTCTAGCATCAGATCACTTAAACGAGGAATTGCATGATTTTAATTTTAGTGCTTTCACGATAATTTGATTTTTCATAAGATGAAAATGCAATGTATTGTCGTGCGGAATCAATGAAAGGTTCGTATGCAATTCCCTTAAATAATTGGGTTGTACTGACGAGGTGAAGATATGCAAAAATATGCCTTTGAATGGGCGATGCTTGGTGATATTGAAAATGGCCGTCCCAATTTGGGTGGGACGACGACGGTTGCAACTTATCGTCTGATGCAGTATTGCCTCAGAGATGCTGTTGAAAAGCACGTCGGTACGGAAGTGACAGATCGAATATTCCAAGAAGCTGGCATGCTTGCCGGCGCAGCTATTTACAATGAGTTCATTGCAGGCAATCAGGAACTGAATGCCTTTCTAATGGCATTAAAAGATATTTTGTTGGATCTCGGGATTGGTATTGTCCGCATAGAAAAAGCCGATGCAGAGACTGGCGAACTGGTGCTCACCGTATCAGAAGATCTTGACTGTTCAGGTGTGCCTGAAACGGGTGAGAGTCTTTGTACTTTTGATGAAGGCTTTATCAAAGCGGTTCTGGAATCGTTTTCGGGCAAAAGCTATGACGTAAAAGAAATTGACTGCTGGAGTACAGGTGAAAAAACGTGTCGATTTAGGGCGGTGATCATAGACGATGAAGCGTGAAGAAAGAGAGACAGTATTTAAAGCATACGTGATGTCGCTGCTGATGGATCAGGTGTTGCCGGCGCAATTACAAGCAGATGCCGAAACTGTGCTGGATGATATTGCGTAGGATGACGACATGCGTGAAATTGTGACAGCTGTCGTTGGAATCAGGGAAGCACTGATGCCGCTCAGCGATGGTGATCTCAGCGCACATATTCAAGGACGGGGTTATACGATCAGCTTGCTAAAAAAATTGCAGGCTTCACTCAAACATATTGTCTATCAGTCAAATGCTATTTCAGAGGGTAGTTTTGTTCAGAGTATGGACTTTATGGGCGAGCTTTCAGATGCCTTTAATAAAATGGTTTATAAACTTGACGATGCCTTTACAACATCGGAACGTCATCGCTTAAAAGCTGAGGAGAGTGAACGGCGTCATCGGCTGTTGGCAGACAATGCTACAGATGTCATTTGGACGATGGGCATGGCGGGGAATTTTACGTATATCAGCCCGTCAGTAGAGCGTCTAAGAGGTTATACACCTGAAGAGGTTATGACGCATACACCGGAACAGACATTGTGTCCAGGTTCTTTGGAATATATGGTAGAAGGTCTGCGCGTTGCCAGATCACATATTGAAGCGGGATCGCGAATGCCCGTATTTAGAGGCCAGCTCGAACAGCCATGCAAAGACGGCAGTACGGTTTGGACAGAGGCAACGATTTCAGGGCTTTATGATGAAAACGGTAAATTTATAGAACTGCTGGGCATTAGTCGAGATATTACGGCACAGAAAAAACTTGAAGCAGAAATCATCAAGATTTCGACGACAGATAAACTCACACAAATATACAATCGATTAAAAATGGAGAGCTTGCTGGAGAGTGCTTTTAATGATGCTTACACCATGGGTGCTTGTTTTCAGGTCGTCATCTTTGACATTGATAAATTTAAGCGGGTCAATGATCGGTACGGCCACCCGACAGGTGATCTTGTCCTTGTGGAATTAACACAGTACGTGGGGCAAATCATTAAAGCATATGACAATGTTGCCTTTGGCAGATGGGGCGGCGAGGAATTTATGCTCGTGATAAAGGGGATGCAGTTTACAGCGGCTTCGGCGCTTCTTGAAATGCTCCGTGCGGGCATCGAATCTTACGATTACTCAATTTCGGAAAAAGTAACCTGCAGTTTTGGCATGGCGCAGTTGGGTGTCGGCATGAGTCTGACAGATTTGATTTTGCGTGCTGATCAGGCGATGTACCGTGCCAAGAGCAATGGTCGCAACTGCGTTGTTGTTGACGATGAAGCGGGCGCGTGTCTTTCAATGGAGAGAATTGTTCGCATCTAAAGCGTTTCGGGGGCATGTGAGGTGACTATGAAAATTGGACAATTTGCAAAAGAGAATCACATGACAGTGGATGCGATACGCCATTACATGTCGATGGATCTCATTCTGCCGATTAAGCAGAGTGGACAGTACGTGTTTGACGATCGATGTCAGGAAGATCTTCAGGAAGTCGTTTACTTAAAAGGGCTTGGATTTGCTCTTTCTGAAATCCAGTCGTTGATGCTGATAAAGCGCATGGCAAAACACACGGCCTATGAACGTGCAAATTTTTACCGCGCCTTTTTTGAAAGACGACTCGCTTGGATTGATCAGGAGCGGAAGCGGTTGAAGCAGATGAAGCGCGATATAGAAAAGCATTTGGCGCTGGAAGCAGTGCTGCCACCGGTTCCGGCAGAAGAGGGCGTGCCGCTCCATGCGGTGCAACTGTTGCGCTGCGCAAAATGTCATGCTGAACTGACCATTGAAGCAGGTGTGTTGGCGAAAAATCAAATTATTTCCGGGAAGTTGGTTTGTCAGTGCGGTGCACATTATAGCATCGAATCCGGTATTGTCTGTGCTGTTGAGACGGCGCCGCCGGTACGGGATTATCATGAGCTCTCCGTCTATCTGTTGGATTACGTCCAAGAGACGCATTACACGTATTTGAGCCGTATTGTCCACGCCCTCGAATGGGTTGACCGTCAGGTAGATTTTCAGTTCGAGGTTGCGCTTGAACTGGGAACGGGTTCGGGATTCTTTCTTAGATATTTTCTCGATCAGCTGCCGAGGGATTCGATTTACATTGCCGTTGACTACGATTACGATCGGCTGATACAGTTGAAAAGAGCGCTTAGCGGCATTGAAACAAAGCCAAATATACTCTATGTATGTGCCGATTTTCAGGCAATGCCGTTGAAGACGGGCATAGCCGATCTGCTCGTCGACTACTCCGGCAGCAGCAATTTTGGATTTGAGCATGAAGCGTATCTCTTTAATCTGACGTTGCCGTATCTCAAAAAAGATGCGAAGTGGATCGGTGCTTTTATACTCTTTAAAAATTTTGTGTACGGAAGCCGCATTCCGGAAAAGTTAAGACATCAGTTTACAGAACAAAATATTTTGACAGCACTGGATGCAGCTGGTTACAAGGTTGAACACATGTATGAAACAGACGTTGTGACCAAAGGTGGACGTTTTGAGGATTACTTCTTAAAAGGTGAGGCGATCAGCAGTTTAATGACAACTGGAAGATGGGGTTAACCCCATCTTTTTTATTTTTTTGCTCAAAATTGTGTGAGCATCCCTATTGCCATGGGGTTCTGACAATGGCGTATGATGTTTCAAAAGGAGGTTTTAACATGCTTTCAGAAACAACGATGACGCCATTGATTTCACGTCGAAATCAATACTTATTTGTAGGCGGCAACGGCATTTCCATCATTGGAACGGCACTTTATACGTTTGCGATCAGCCTCTATGTACTGAATACAACGGGATCAAGTCAGCAGTTTGCCATTACCCTTGCATTGGGCGTCATGCC
>JASUSA010000100.1 GCA_030446305.1 Clostridiales bacterium
TGATGATGCGCGACAGCAAACCAATACAATCGGATTACTCAGGGATGCCGAAAGCCGTAATCAATCAGGAAATTTGCATTTCTTGCGGGCTATGTTATGAACACTGCCGATTTGGTGCCATTGCAACTGAGCCTAATTATCACGTTAACGCTTTTGCCTGTGAAGGCTGCGGTGTTTGTGAATACCAATGTCCAGTCAATGCTGTACAAATGACAGCAATGGTTGATGGCACATTAAAACTTTATCAAGATAAAACAAAAGCTTTTTCAACAGCGAAATTAAGCGTCGGCAGCGGCACATCCGGCAAGCTCGTTACAGCTGTTAAAACACAGTTGAAAGATTCCATAAAGAGCAGCATGTCCAACACTCGCTCGAACCAAGAAGGTGAAGCAATCGTCATTATCGATGGTTCGCCCGGTATCGGATGTCCTGTTATTGCATCAATCAGCGGCGTTGACATGGTACTCGTCGTCGCAGAGCCGACGCTTTCCGGCATGAGCGATATGCTTCGCATTCTTGAAACCTCAAAGAAAATGGGGACACGTGCAGCCGTATGTATTAACAAATATGATGTTAATGAAAAAATCGGCGCGGAAATTGAACGGTATTGTGAAGCCAATGCGATCCCATACTTTGGCGCTATTCCATTTGATGAACAGGTTCCGCGCCTGATTAATGAGGGGCTTTCAATTATCGACAGCGCCAACAAAGCTGGCAACGCCGTTAAGCAAATATATTTAAAAGCAGTTCAAACTTTAAATGAACAGCCGGATAATGACGCGGGCGTCGTCAAATCCATCACGGCTATTCAATAAATGATCATCACGGCGTTAACAATGCGCCAATAAATTTTGGAGGTATTATTATATGTTAAAAATTGCAGTTGCATCAGAGGGTAGTATGGTTACTGGCCATTTTGGCCATTGTGAAAATTTCAACATTTACGAATCGGAAGACAATAAGATTACTAAAATTTCTTCTGTTCCCAATCCGGGACATCGTCCTGGGTTTCTGCCTAATTATTTAAATGATCTCAATGTCAATGTCATTATATCCGGTGGCATGGGCGGCGGTGCCATTGATATTTTTAATGAAAAGGGGATTGAAGTCGTTACAGGTGCAACAGGCGATGCAGAGCAGGCTGCTGTGAATTATCTGAATGGTTCGCTAAAGTCTACGGGATCGGTATGTCATGAACATCAGCATCACGGTGATTGCTAACCGCTAACCACCTTATACGCCAATGTCGTTTGCAGTTTCCCACACTGCAAAAAGGCATTGGCGTATATTTTTTGTAATCAATTAGGGAAGGCATTGTATCAGCGCCTTGATAAATGATTAAACTTTTACATAATTTTATCGATTTTTGACATAGGTTCACATGCTATCTTCCTATATAATAGTAGTGAGGTGATCCTATGAAAGCAAAACAATGCATTGGCATCTACATCCACATACCATTTTGTATTCAAAAATGTCTTTACTGTGATTTTGTCTCTTTTCCAAAGATGAAAGACGATCTAATAGAAAAGTATTTTCAAGCGCTCAGCAATGAATTATCTTGCTATGCGGAGGATTTAGCACAATATCCCGTTAAAAGTATTTTCTTTGGCGGTGGGACGCCAAGCAGTGTCAATGCCAAGTATATTGCCGCCATCATGCTTCAAATTAAGCAAATGGCCACACTGACAGAAGACGTTGAAATAACGCTTGAAGCCAATCCCGGAACGCTGTCGCAGGAAAAAATCAATCACTACCTTGCATCTGGCATCAACCGCGTAAGCTTGGGGCTGCAGACATCAGATGCTAAGCTGTTAAAGACATTGGGACGCATTCACAATGTCAACGATTTTTTAACATCCTATCAAGGGCTTACAGATGAAGGGATTGACAATATTAACGTCGACATTATGTTTGGTCTGCCGGGACAGACACTCGACCAACTCGAACGTACCATTCAATTCATCGGAAGTGTTAAACCAAAGCACGTCTCTGCCTACGCACTAAAACTGGAGGAGGGAACACCGCTTTTTGAAGCACACCGAAAGGGAACCATTACATTGCCCGATGAAGAAACTGAGCGTACGATGTACCACCTGATTCAACAGGCGCTTGCATCACTCGGTTATCATCAGTATGAAATTTCTAATTTTTCATTGCAGCATTACGAATCACGACACAATTTAATCTACTGGCAAAACACGCCGTACATCGGCCTCGGCGTTTCTGCGCACAGCAAGATGCATCAAACCCGTTACCACAATGCAATGTCTATTGATCAATATCTCGAAGATTATACCGCGAAAGGTCACGACGCTTACAATAAAGCACATCATCTCGTCACCTATGAATCCGAATGCATTGATTTAAAAGAGGATTTATTTGAAACAATTATGCTTGGCCTAAGACTGACCAACGGGATTGATTACAAAACAGTTGAGAACCGTTACGGGATTAATTTTTTAAATGAATATGCAGATGTCATCAATTCGCTTTTAGCAGAAGCGCTTATTGAACTGGATCAAGACAATCATATCATCCGCCTTACACCTCTGGGCATGGATGTTTCAAATCGCGTTTTTGTCGCCTTTATGAAGGACTAATGTTAAGCAAACAGCAATAAAACGCAGCATTCAGCATAAACCTTTCCAAACTTTATAGAATCGATGAACTTTTCCTGTATGTGCATTATTGATACATACGAGAAGGTTCATCTTTTTTTGTCATTAAAGATCAGCTTATCATCTTAAATGCAGCCAATAACATAAGGCAAACGAAATAATTCTAGAAAATTGCATCATTCTTATTTAAAGCCTATCCTTCAATTTGTATTTTTGTGTAAGAATAAAAATAAACATATTGCCGTATAGGATCAACGAAGCGCGATGATGTAATTTTTCAATTATGAATAACCTATGAATAATTCGAAAAAGCGTTGACAAACCGAGGGCTTCGCATTATATTATATATAGGATTAGCACTCGTGATATGTGAGTGCTAACAAAAGGAGGCGATAAAATGATTTCAGATCGACAGCTACGCATCTTGGAAGCCATTATCAATGACTTTATTGATACGGCGCAGCCCGTCGGATCGCGAACCATTTCAAAAAAGTATCCATTGGGCATCAGTTCAGCGACGATACGCAATGAGATGGCTGATTTGGAAGAACTCGGATATTTGCAGCAGCCACATACATCTGCCGGGCGTATTCCTTCTGATTTAGGCTATCGCCTGTACGTCGACTCTTTGATCAATCCGCATTCCATCAGCGTGGAAGAAAAAGAACTTATTCAATCACTGCTGCTGCATAAGATCATTGAAGCGACAGACGTCGCAAATCAAGCTTCCGAGCTCATTGCAAATTTTACGCACCTCGTTTCAATCGTTACTATTCCGCAGTTCAATAAATGCAAACTGGCCAATCTTAAAATGATGAAGATTACAGATGCAAAAGTGCTGCTGATACTGGTCACGAACACTGGGGTCGTCAAGAGCCTGCAGCTCGCGCTTACCAATACGGATCAGTTTATTCTCGATAAGATCTCCGATACACTGCTCAACAGTTTAATTGGTGAGACCATTGAGAATATTGATGTTCGGTCCATTTTAAAAATGAAGGAAAAACTTCAGGGTTTCGGCAATATCGTCGATTACCTCATTCCGATTTTACGCGATGCATTAAAAGGATTAAACGAAACAGAACTCTATATCAAAGGTGAAGAGAATATTTTGACCATTTCAGAATTTAACGATTCCGATAAAGCCAGACAGCTCTTTAACTTTTTTAAAAGTGAAGAATCTTTGATACAGCTTTTAGAAGCCGTTGAGCCGAACCGCATCTCCATAAAAATTGGCAGTGAAATTGGCATTGATGTTTTAGAGCCCTGCAGCATGATCACTTCTTCATATAAGGTGGACGGGAAGAGCGACGGTAAAATTCTCGTCATCGGGCCGAAGCGTATGGACTATGGCAACGTCATTTCCATCGTCAATTACATCAGCAACACGCTATCCGAACTATTCTCCGGAATCAATTTGTAAAGGAGTGATTCAGTTTGAGTCCAAGGAAAAAAAAAGAAATAAAAGAGGAAAATGACGACATGACGAAACAAACATCTGAAAAAGAAATGACTGAAAATGAAATGCCAGAAGTTGAAGAGACGGTTTCAGCAACAGAAACCATCGATGAAAATACAACGGAAACGGCAGCCGACGACGCTGAAAAAGAAGCGGAAATCGTAACGCCAGAATCTGCTTTGATAAAGCTACAAACTGCATATGATGAACTCAACGACAAATATTTAAGGCTTAACGCAGAGTTTCAAAACTATCGTAAACGCGTTGAAAAAGAAAAGAGCGATATCTTTAAATTCGGCAATGAAAAACTGCTTGTCGAGATGTTGCCGATTATGGACAACTTTGAACGTGCACTTTCTGCAACTGATGAAAGCCAAGCAGATGATAAAGTGCTCAGCGGCGTTAAACTCATCAAAAAATCACTTGATGAATTCTTTGAAAAAAACGGCGTCAAAAAAATTAATGCATTGCACGAGCCATTTGATCCCGACAAGCATCATGCCGTCATGAGTGAAGATTCAGACGCGTTCGAGGTTGAAACAGTCATTGAAATCTTTCAAGAAGGCTATGCGCTCAATGAAAAAGTCATTCGTCCAAGTATGGTTAAGGTTACGAAATAACCGTTCAAATAACTGATGAAAACAATAAGGAGGCCATTAAAATGGGTAAAATAATAGGTATTGACTTAGGAACCACCAATTCATGTGTATCTGTATTAGAAGGCGGCGAAGCCGTTGTTATTCCTAATGCCGAGGGCAACAGAACCACACCGTCAATTGTAGCATTTACAAAAACAGGTGAAAGACTTGTCGGCGAAACTGCAAAAAGACAAGCCATCACAAACCCTGACAGAACCATTATCTCAATCAAACGTGAAATGGGTACTGATCATAAAGTAAAAGTTGATGACAAAACATATACACCACAAGAAATTTCAGCAATGATTCTTCAAAAACTAAAAGCGGATGCCGAAAGTTATTTAGGCGAAAGCGTTACAGAAGCCGTTATCACTGTACCAGCATACTTTACAGACGCACAAAGACAAGCGACAAAAGATGCCGGTAAAATTGCCGGACTCGATGTTAAACGTATTATCAATGAACCAACAGCTGCATCGCTTTCATATGGTCTTGATAAAACAGAGCAACAGCAAAAAATTATGGTATTTGACTTAGGCGGCGGTACATTCGACGTTTCCATCCTCGAAATCGGCGATGGTGTCTTCGAAGTATTGGCAACTAACGGCAACAATCACCTCGGTGGCGATGACTTTGATAAAATCGTTATGGATTACCTTGCCGACACATTTAAATCTGAACACGGCGTTGATCTTCGAAATGATAAAATGGCACTTCAACGTTTAAAAGAAGCTGCTGAAAAAGCAAAAAAAGAACTTTCTTCAACACAGTCAACCAATGTTAACCTGCCGTTTATCACAGCGACAGCAGAAGGTCCATTGCATCTTAACATCGATGTAACACGTGCAAAATTTGAACAGCTTACAAAGAAACTCGTCGATATGACAATGGAACCTACTAAAAAAGCACTTAAAGATGCAGGTTTATCACCAACTGACATCGACCAAGTTATCCTCGTCGGCGGTTCAACAAGAATTCCGGCTGTACAGGAAGCAGTCAAGAAATTTACAAACAAAGAGCCGCATAAAGGTGTTAACCCAGATGAATGTGTTGCGCTGGGCGCAGCAATTCAAGGCGGCGTCTTGTCCGGTGACGTCAAAGACGTTCTCCTGCTCGACGTAACGCCGCTTTCGCTCGGTATCGAAACCCTTGGCGGCGTCTTTACAAAGCTTATAGAACGCAATACGACCATTCCTTCAAAGAAAAGCCAAGTGTTCTCAACCGCTGCTGACAGCCAAACTGCTGTTGACATCCACGTGCTTCAAGGTGAACGACAAATGGCACAGGACAATGCAACATTAGGCCGTTTCCAATTGGATGGTATTCCACCTGCAAGAAGAGGTGTTCCACAAATCGAAGTAACATTTGACATTGATGCAAACGGCATCGTCAACGTTTCTGCAAAAGATTTGGGAACCGGCAAAGAACAGCATATTACCATTACCGCTTCTACCAACCTTTCTGATGAAGAGATCGAACGCAAAGTTAAAGAAGCTGAAGCACATGCTGAAGATGATAAAAAACGTAAAGAATTAATTGAAGAAAAAAATAAAGCAGATAACATGATCTACGAAATCGAAAAATCATTGTCAGAACTTGGCGACCAAGCATCAGAAAGCGAAAAGGCAGATATCAATGCTAAAATCGAAGCCCTTAGAACTTCAATGAACGCCGATGATATCGATAAAATCAAAAGTGATTTTGAAGCATTGACAAACGCCTTCCAACCGTTGGCACAGAAGCTTTATGCTAAAACACAAGCATCTGGTGAAGCGCCAAATATGGATTCAGACGCAGATGATAATGTTGACGAAGCAGATTACGAAGTGGTAGACTAGTGGAAGGCACCTTTCGGTGCCTTTCCAAATTACGAACAACATATTATCATGTACGTATAGAAAGGCGGTATTGAAGTGAGTAAAAAGGATTATTATGAAGTCCTTGGCGTCCAAAAGGGTGCAGATGAGGCTGAACTAAAGAAAGCCTATCGAAAACTTGCGATGCAATACCATCCGGACAGAAATCCAGACAATAAGGAAGCAGAGGCTAAGTTTAAAGAAATAAATGAGGCTTATGAAGTATTAAGCGATTCTGAAAAGAGACGGCTTTATGACCAATTCGGTCATGCTGGCGTCAATCAAAACGGAGGCGCAGGCGGTGGATTTTCAGGTTTTGATGGTTTTGGCGGGTTTGAAGATATCATCAATGAAATGTTCGGCGGCTTCGGCGGTGGCGGTTTTTCATCTGGCAGAAGAAATGGTCCGCGAAAAGGCCGCGACATTCGCGTTGATTTAACGCTTTCTTTTGAAGAAGCGGCTTTCGGAACGAGCAAGGACATTGAATTTTTAAGAACTGAAGATTGTGACGTATGCCATGGCACCGGTGCTGAACCAGGTACCGATAAGCATAAATGTACGACTTGTAACGGCACTGGCGAAGTACGGTATTCCCAGCGGTCACTTTTTGGCGAGTCGATTAGCGTTAAACCATGTCCAACCTGCAAGGGGCAGGGTGAAACATTTGATACACCATGTCATCAATGCAAAGGACACGGCAAGATTAAAAAGCGTTTTTCAAAAACCATTGAAATTCCTGCCGGTGTATTCCACGGCGCCAATATGCAAATCCGTAATGAAGGCGACTTGGGTTCCAATAGCGGACCGAGGGGCGATGTGATCATCGTTCTGCGCGTTACACCACATCAGCACTTTAAACGTGACGGCAATGATATCTATTACGATTTGTGGGTCAGCTACCCACAAGCAGTTTTAGGTGCAGAAGTAATGGTGCCTACTTTGGAAGGAAAAGCGAAATTTACCATTCCAGAAGGAACGCCAAACGGCAGACAGTTCAAATTGAAAGGCAAGGGCATTCCGGTGCTGAACGGCTTCGGTCGAGGCGACCAATATGTCAAAGTAAACGTCGAAATTCCCAAAGGGCTGACAAAGCGTCAAAAGGAATTGTTAGAAGCCTTTGATGAAGAGATGACTGGTAAAAGTGCCGGCATCACAACCGATGTGCCAAAGTCTTCAAAGGGAAAAAAAAAAGACGATAAAACGTTCTTCGACAAAATGAAGGACGCACTTAGCTAAATTTGAAAAGTTTAACTTCAAAGTGTTTTGAGAAATGTTTTTATGACCATATCTCGTTAAAAAAGGTTGCATCAATTTAATTGAGCAACCTTTTATTTTTGTTTCAATCTTACGTAGATAGGCTATATAAACCTTTTTTATGAGGCAATGGCATCCGTTAATCATTA